>JBASXE010000245.1:0-4739 GCA_049276875.1 Roseovarius sp.
CTTCTGGCTTGACGTGCTCGAACCAAATGTGGTTCGCCCTGTTCATGAAGAAAAACCCGTCCTCGAAATCTGATCCTGTCATATCGTCGGTATAATGCGGCATTTCGCCCGAAGTCACGACACCAAAGCAATCTGCGCCATAGTAGATTTCGCTTTTCGGGTCCCAGATGCCAGTCGTGGCCGAGGAGTCGTAAAGTGGCGGACGGATGGCGGCCACTGTGCGATCCCCGATATCAAGCGTGCCGCCGTCATTAAGAATGTGAATGCGACGCGGGTCGAAATCGAATTCCTCATGCAGCTTTCCAAGACCCAGAAAGTTGGTGACCAGTTTTGCGTTCGGACAACGCGCCAGCACTTCCATGATAGAACCCGAGTGGTCACGATCTTCATGGCTCAGGAACAACCAACGGACATCTTCGGGTTCGACGATGTTGAATACCTCTTCCAGAAAATAGTCGCGATGAACGATTGCCAACGTATCAAGGATCATCGGTTCTTTGCCGCGCAGCACCATCGCATTGACCGGCAGTTTGCCCACGCCAGGAACGGGCAAATCTTGCGGGATAACAAAAGCTTCAGACGAGATTTGGTATGAACGAGACATGGATTCCTCCTGAGTTATTGGTCGAGGGACAGTTCGAGCAGATCGATCAGTCCGGGGTTGTCGCTGACATTCAGAAAATCGTCACTGCCGGGATGCCAGTCCGGGTCGCGTGCCAAAAAGGACGAGGGGTCTCGGCGAATGCGCGAGATCAAGACATCTGCCACGATGCGCCCTCCGACGGGACCAAGCTTGTCGCCCCTGCCAAGCACTGCAGCTTCTCGCAGAATGTAGTAAAACAAGGGCGTTCCATTTGGGCTGACAGTAACCACGACATCATCCGCGGACATCACAGGCAAACCCAATGCCTTGGCCACATCTTCACCGGACGGAAGCGCTGTCGAAAGGCCTCGACGCAGATCACGAGCGGCCAGTGAAGCATAGGTTGCATCAGTCATTGCACCGGTGATTTCCGTGGGCAAATGGATCATCGGACGCGCCATTTTTTCGCTTATCCGCATAGCCCTTTGCGCAGGTTCAGACCCTTGACGGTCAAACAGAGTGCCAAAATCCAGACGCTTTGATTCGGGAACGGGCCGGAACCCCAGAAGGTCCGGGAAGAGCGGCACCGTGGGCCCGCCTTGCTCCAGCTGATAGCTGCTGCGGATTTGCGCGTGCCCATAGCGAAAGGCTGCGTCAGCAAATTCGACCGGAATGTTGACCTCGGGTAGTACGGTGGAGGTTACTTCTGATGCCAACCAAGACTCGGTCTCGACCTTGCCAACCAAAATCGGAAGAAATTGATTCAAGATGATCCACTGATAGAACCACATCACCCGCTGCCGGGCCTGCGCAAACAAGATCTCAGGCGCACAGCCCGAGGCTTTTAAACGTGCGACAATCGTGTTGTGCGCCTTCATGAACGCCAAATGCAGGCGGTTCATGAAGAAATGCGAATCGTTTCGCGCGTCACCAATGATGGCGATACCTTGGGCGTTTCGTGGAACATCTGTTCCTGCGACAAGAAAGCTTGCAGCGTCAGAGTAATCGTATAGATAGCCCGAGCCACTTGGTCCCCCCGCGTAGACGCATTCAAGATCGAGTTTGGCCCCCCGAAAGTTGACCAAAGCTTCGCTCGCGAGATGATCGACCAGTGACCGATCCGCGGTGATATCGTGGGCGATAAGTTGACCAAAGAATGGCCATCCCGCCTCTGTTTGGGAATATTCGGCGGTGGTTTCGCCGTCACATTCCGCGCCCGGTTGGCCAAGAGCGACCAATCGTGCCTCGGTCATCTCAAGCGGTGAAAGTTGCGGAAACATCCGGCCATAACGGCCGGACGTTTCCAACGTCGTCGCTGCCCGCCTTGCCCCAAGGCAGTGAACACGCTGCATAGCCTTTGGGCCTTGCGCGCTAATCACGTTCATTCGTAGTGATCGCGCAATTCATAGCGCGTCATCTTGAAAGTGGGCATGTCGATCATCGCGGTAAAGGCCTTGGTACCCTCGTTGCCAACAAACTTGTCCATGGATGCCTGGGCATCTTCCGGCGAGGCCCAGTGCAGGACGACGACCCAGTCACCGTCCGCAGATTTTCCAGTGTCGCGATCCATAAAGCCATGCAGCTTGCCCAGAAACTCGCGCTCCATCGACATGGTTTCAGCCAGAAATGCCTCGTCAGTGACCCCATCAGCCAAGCGGAAGTTCACAATTTCGATAGTCTTTGCCATTGTTTAAGCTCCTTAAGGATTAGTTGTGAGTGCAGCGATCGGGTGGGCATTCGCCACCGCAATGTGGGCAGACAGGAGGCCCCCCCAGATAGATTTCTGCGTATTTGGCCTTCAAAAAGGCCAGTGAGGCCCGGGCCAAAGCTTCTGGGCTTTCAGCATAGTCGCGCCAGATGCACACGAGGCTCGCGAGACGCTCGATGCCAGGATTGAAGGATTCAACCCCGATGACATAGTCGTATCCGATGTCCTTAAGCGCATTGAATGTGGCGTCCCATGGCACCATATCGCGGCCGGGAATGCCACGGTGGCTTCCACATGCGTGGAAATAAGCCATGCGCGATCCCGTAGACCGGATGGCACCAGCCAGATCATCTTCCTCACGCAACATGTGAAACGTGTCGAGGTGAACCTTGCAATTGTCCAAACCGACAGCATCCACAAATGCACAGGCATCGGCAGCGGTGTTCAGATAATGCGATTCAAACCTGTTCAGGGTTTCAACGGCAATCGTCAGTCCACTTCCCGCCGCGTATTCACCAATCTGTCGGTAGGCCTCAACACCCCAGTTCCATTCGTCGGCTGATCGCCGTCGGCCAGAATGATAGCCCCAAGCACAATAGTTCGCGCCACAGTAAACCTCGACACCTGCTTCGACGCAAAGATCAACAACTTTCTTCGAAAGCTCTATGCCGCGCGACCTCACCGCTGGGTCGGGGCTGATGGTATTGGCATCTAGCGGCAACGCGAAATTCGCGTTGATCGACAGCTCCAATTCCTTGGCCCGTGCTCGTAACTTTGCGGCAGGAAACGTGTCCGGGTTCACTGGGGTGACCTCGAACACACTGAATCCCATATCCCGCACTTTATCGCACAGTTGCAGGTCGCTCTCGTCGAAGCTGCCCGAGAACAGAAGCGAGTTTACCCCAAAGCGCATTTATCAATCTTTCTGATTGGGTTGCAGCAAGACGAGTCCGGATGCCCGATCCAGGCCACGGTTCAAATGAACGGGGCTTTCCTCGATGATGAGTTCCATCGTCGGGCGCACGATCCCCTGGATCAGGTGCCCACCGCGTGTGCTGGCGTCGTTCAATCCGACAACGCAGTGCAGATGCAGATGTGGACCATCGTCCTCGTCATCGCCATCGCCATCATCGTCTTCATGTCCGTCATTTTGGCCAAGTTCGCCCGCGATATTGCCGTTGAGCGCCAGAACTTCAGCCTGCACCGTCAGGTCGTTTCGCGTGAACTCTTTGGTGGCTGGATTGAAATGACCGAAAGAGCAGGACTCAAATGCCCCAATCCCGGCGACGGTGGACCCCTCAAGATCCTGCTGCTTGGCAAAGGCCTTGATCGACGCGACGGCCTCTTCGCCCGCGTCCAGAACCAAGACGAATTTCCGACGCCCGTCATTATGTTCAAGAAGTTTATGGCGCATGCTATATGCCCGCCGTCTTGCGAATATACTCGCGCGCCATCCGTGCGTATTGAAGCGGGTTCGCCTTCAGAGCGTCCTGCTCGGCTTCGACCATCAGCCAGCCTGCATAATCCGCATCCGCCAGCACCTTGAAGATCGGAGCAAAGTCGATGGCACCGTCACCGGGAACGGTAAACACCCCCTCCATCACGCTTTCGATGAAGGTCCGGTTGGTCTCGTTGCAGCGCACCATCACGTCATGGCGGATGTCTTTAAGATGCACATGGCGAATACGCGAGGCATAGGCCCGCGCCATATCCAGTGGATCATCCCCCGCCCAGTAAAGATGCCCGGTGTCGAGCAAGAGGTGCACGACCTCTGGGTCGGTCTCGGCCATCAGCCGGTCCACTTCGGGACGGAACATCACGCCTGTGCCCATATGGTGGTGATAGCAAAGCCGCATATCATTCTCGGCGGCAATGCGGCCAAGGTCGTTCAGGCCTTCGGTCATCGCCTTCCACTGGTCGTCATTGAACCGGGGTTTGTTGGCGATTGTGGGAACAGGTTGTTGATGAACCGCATGCCCCAGTTCCGCCACAACCACCGAGGTTCCGCCCATCCGCTTGATAAAGGCCATCGACTCGCGAAAGCTTTCAAAGGTGCGTTCGCGCATGTTGTTGACGGTGAAATAGGTGCTGGACCATGGCTCGGATACGCGCAGTCCGCGCTGCGACAACTCACGCTCAAGAACCTCGGGATCTTTCGGAAACTTGTGACCGACCGAACAGCCCTCATAGCCGGCCAAAGCCATTTCTGAAACACACTGACCAAAGGAGATATGGTCCCCAAGGGCAGGATAATCGTCATTGGTCCATCCCGTGGGGGTGATCCCGACGAATACTTTGCTGCGATCAAACACGATCAAATCTCCTGCGATGGGTTGGGAATACGAGGCGGCCGCGCCCACATGGCATAGCCTTGGGCCTTGACGCCGGCCGGATTGGTTCCAATGGCCGGCCAAAGCAGCCCTTCGGTATAGGACGCGGGGCATGGGA
>JBASXE010000246.1:0-2572 GCA_049276875.1 Roseovarius sp.
GTGCAGGACCGCGCGCGGCGTCGGCAAAGTTGGCCGTCATGCTGTCCGAGGTCAAGGCGGTCGCGAACAGCATCGCGCCATAGCCCAGCTTGCCCCACAGATAGGCCCAGATATCTTCGGTCAGAACCGCGTTTGGTTCGAATATCTGCAGCAGTTCGTGCATGTCGCGCGTTCTGTCGCGCAGACTGCCGTCTATTTCCCCGACCACGACCGCGCCGCGGTTGCCGAAGAGGATGCGGCCCGGTCCGATCCAGTCTGCGCCGTAGTTCACGAAAGCCCCCATGGTGCGATCCGCGCCGACATGATGCGCGATCACCCGTTCGTTCAGACCGTTCTGCGCCGACAGGACGAAGCCGTCCTTGGCCAGATGCTGCGTGAGGGCGGCGAGGGCGCCTTCGGTCGCTTGTGCTTTTACCGCCAGCACGATCCGGCCGTAGGTGCCCGTCACCTGTTCCGGCGTGACGCAGGGCACGACCTGGGTGAATGCCTCGACCGGTCCTTCGATGCACAGGCCGACGGTGGTGCAGGCCGCGACATGTTCCGGCACGATATCCACCATGAGAACCGGCACGCCGGCCCGCGCCCAATACGCGCTCAAGATGCCGCCGATGGCGCCCGCGCCCCAGATCAGGACCGGCTCAGTCATGTGCGATCTCGCCCCAGGGGCCTTCCAGGGCGGCGCGCGTTTCCGCCACGCCGGTTTCCCAGATCGCCAGCATGTCTTCGTCCGGGCGCTGCCAGAGGCCGCCAAAGGACCCGTCACCCAGCATGGCGCGCACTTGTGCGGGCGCAGATGCTTTCATCAGCGTCATGTCGACCGGAGCCTTTTCACCTGCGGGGGCAGGTGCATGGGCCAGGCGCGTCCACGGGAAGTTTTCCATCCAGTTGGCATGGGATCCGGTCGGGTCGATGGACTGGATCTTGGCCCATGTGGCGGGGGCGTTCCACCAGTTGTGAAACTTGATGGAGGTGTCGCCATATTCGGACATCAGTTCCTGCGCCAGCGCGCCGACAGGGTTGTTCCCGCCGTGTCCGTTCACGATGAGGATTTTCCGGAAGCCCGCGCGCCGCAGCGAGGCCAGCACATCCCGCATCACCGCCAACAGCGTCTCAACCTTCAGGCAGATCGTGCCGGGATATCCGTTGAAGTAAGGGGCAAGCCCGTAGGGTATGACCGGAAAGACGGGAATGTTCAGAGGCTCGGCGGCATCGACCGCGACCTTCTCGGCCAGGATCATGTCAACACAGAGCGAAAGGTGCGCGTGCTGCTCGGTCGAGCCTATGGGCAGGATGCACCGTGGATCGCGGGCAGCGGCCGCCTCGATGTCAGGCCAGTTCATATTGGAGACCTTCATTGCGCTTTCTCTTCTTTGTGGTTGATGTTTCCGGTCATCGCCTGCGGCGGAAGCGAGTCCGCCCAGCTTTCGGCGTCAAGGACCACCTTTGACAGCAATTCAAAAAGCATTTGCCGTTCTCCATCCGAGAGAGACGTCAACATGCGCTGTTCCTGTGCTTCGAATGCGGGGCGTGTTTCGTGGATCAGAGCCCAGCCCTTTTCGGATAAATGCAGCGCCTGTGTGCGGCTGCCGCCGGGCGCTTTGTCGCGCGCATCGATCAGGCCCATGAGTTCGAGCCGTTTGATCGCACGGCTGAGTGTATTCTTGGGAAAGCCAGAGGTGCGCGAGATATCTCGGGCGCTTCCGCCATCAGCCAGGGCCAGCGAGTACAAAACAACATACTCAGGCCGCTTCAGCCCATAGGCATCATGCACCCATGTATAGAGCGTCGTGTTGTAGAGCAGCGCCAGATAGTTGATCCGAAATGTGAAAGGGCAGGGGTTGTCCCACAGCTTTGCTTCTAGCATGTCCGGGCCGGAGTCTATTTCTAGTGTGCCGCGTTTTTCATCCCTTACCGTTTGAGGATCTAACATTATTCCCAGTTTCCTTGACCCGTTAGTTAGAGTTCCAAATTGAACTTGACCGGCCCATTATCTACGCACATTGTGCGAAAGCAAGTTCCAAATGGAACAGCTAAATCAAAAGTCGATTCCGGACGGGGTCTGTTGCCCCTTCCGCCAACGGGAAGGAACGCTCATGAAACACCAGAATTTCATTACGCCTATCGCGTTTGCGCTGAGCATGACTGTCGCAGGCGCCGCTACGGCGCAAACGCTGACGATGGGGGTGCGTGGTGGCCCCGAATCCATGGACCCGCATTTCTCGGCGCTAGGCTCGCATGCGGAAGCCGCCAAGCACATTTTCGACACGCTTGTCTGGTCGGGCACTGATCTGCAGATCGAACCGGGACTTGCAACAAGCTGGGCGCCGGTTGATGAAGACACTTGGGAGTTCAAGCTGCGCGAGGGCGTAAAGTTTCACGACGGATCTGATTTTGATGCAGAAGATGTTAAATTCTCGATCGAACGCATTCCGGTTGTAACCGGGCCGACGACAACGGCGATCTATGTGCGCCGGGTGGCAAGCGTGGATATAATCGATCCCTATACGATCCACATCAACACTGACGGTCAGGCGGCAACGCTGCCCAATGATTTCATCCGTCTATTCATCGT
>JBASXE010000247.1:0-2247 GCA_049276875.1 Roseovarius sp.
CCGATAGGGCAGGGACCCCGTTCGTTGGCGCCGCAAGATCGGCAAGATAAAGGCCGATCATCTCTGGAGACGGCGGCATCGACTCCGCACCTTTCATCCGGCACCAGCGCGTAAAATGCGCCCAGTCTTTCGCATAGGCCTTCAGCGTGTTCTCCGAGGCTGCTTGTTTTGCGTAGTCTCGCGCGGTCTCGACCAGCCGATCGAGCGTGCCGGAACCAGCCACAAGGTCTGGAAGGCTGAGAGACTCAGAACCGCGCCCGCCGTGCGGGTCTCTCTCGTCGTCCTCGTTGGGCGAGGAAGCGTATGCTGGCTCTGAGCTCGATTTCTCGTTGTTTTCTGACATGTCGCAGAGCATATCTTTTAACGTCCGATAAGGCAAACTTATTGGACATAGAAAGACTCGGCAAAGAGGGGCGGTTTCTACAATATATGGTAGTAAAAAGCGCCGCAACAAGATAGTGTTGTGGCATGACATATGCCCGCCCAACCTTCGACAGCGACCCTGATAGCTTACCCCGGATGCCGCCCTGGGTCACCTCGGCACGCGCCGAAACCCCTGAAGATGTGGCGTTTTTGTCGGGCGCAGCACTGAACCACCTGCATCTTGTGTTAGGATACGATCCTGTCCCCCAGGCCTTGCTGCGGGACAGGCTCGCGCTGCGTGCAGCGGAGGCTTGTGTCGCGTTTTCGGGTCGTATGGAGCGGGCAGCGGAGCTGCGCGACGTGGTTCATCTGCTGCGCCCCGGCGACCTGCCCGGCCCGGCAGGCGAAACCTGTCTGGCGTGGCGTCGCGCCACGGAAAGGCCGGTGACCGTGCAAGCTCTGGTCCGGGCGCTGCCTGAACTTCAGGGTGATCAGATCGCGACTTGGCTCGATGCCGGACAGGGGGCACCGGTCAGTCGCGCGGCAATGGTGCTGGAGGCGGTACTAAACGATGCCCCCCGTGTCGAGGTGCCCGCGCTCGTCCTTGCTGACGCGACCCTCGCTCAGGCGCTTGGTTGGGATCATGTCGTGCCGCTTCTGGCCGCAGGCCTGAAGCGCGCCGACATGCGCAAGCGAGGCGAAGACCTACGCTCGGCTTGTCATCGTGCGCTCGTCTCATCGGCGGTCGATGCCGTGCGTCTCTCAACTGACCTCGCGCGGCGGGCAGCGCATCTCAAAGCGGTCGCGCCGAAGCTGCGCGCCAAAGGCGCAAAGGCCGCCGTCGCGATGTTCCTGACCCAAGATGCCGTCGCACCTGCGGCCCTCCCACTACCGGACCGGTCCGCACGGCGGCTCTGTGACCGGTTGGTCGATCTCGGCGCGGTGCGCGAGCTGACCGGCCGCGACACGTTCCGGCTCTACGGGATCTGAGCGATGGCCAAGGATCACGCCGAAACTGACTTTGATCGGGAATTGGACGATCTGCCAACCGAATTGCGCTGGCGTGAATGGATGCGGCGGATTGAAGCCGTTCTCTTCGCCAGTGCATCGCCGGTGCCGCGCGAGGACCTCGCGCGCGTGGTGGGGCAGGGGGCTTCGGTTGAGCTTCTGATCGAGGACCTGGCCGCTGACCTTGACGGCCGATCATTCGAAGTGACAGAGGTCGCCGGCGGTTGGATGCTAAGGACGAGGCCCGCCTACGCCCCGGCGATCCGGACCGCCGCTGATATAGGTGAACAGGACCTCGATCTGCGCGAGTACGATGTCGCTGTCCTGGCCGCCATCGCCTACCACCAGCCGATCACACGGGACGGCCTGAAAGACATCTTCGGCAAGGAGATCAGCCGGGATTTGATCGGTCGGCTGCATGCGCGCGGCTTGATCGGCAGCGGGCCACGGTCGCCGCGGCGCGGGGCGCCCTACACCTATGTGACCACGGAGCAGTTCCTGGTCGCGTTCGATCTGGAGTCGCTGCAGGACCTGCCCGATCGGGAGCAGATGGAGGATGCAGGGGTCATCAATTCGCAGGCATAGCCGTTGCCAATGATGTGCGGCGGTTTGAATGAAGGCGAACGATGACCTGTTGTAAGTCCACCAAGTCGGAATGCTTGGGCGCAGCCCGTGCAATGCGTGTCCAGAGATCAATTGCAGGATGCACGGAACGTTTTTGGAGGTGCGTCATTCCATCGGCCAACTGGCGGAACAATAGGTAGCGGACCCGGTGCGGCAAGCGCGAAATTGACGTCGGCTGGCCATTGAACGTGAAACAAGCCGCCCCAAGCATGGCGGGCAGGGATGTCTTTCCATGCCGTCCATGTCCTGCAA
>JBASXE010000248.1:0-10003 GCA_049276875.1 Roseovarius sp.
ACTGCCGTGCCCACCATGCATCAGGCCATTCTGGCGCGTGCCCCGCGCAATGCGGACATCATAAAGAACGCACGCCTGCGCTTTTTGCGGTCGTCCTCATCCTCGCTGCCTGGACCGGTGATGGTTGAGATGGCAAACACCTTCGGTGCGCCCGTGGTCGAAGCCTACGGGATGACCGAAGCGGCCCATCAGATGTGCTGCAATCCCATTGAGCCGGGGCGCCAGAAACCCGGTGCCGTTGGGCTTCCTGCCGGCCCGGAAGTGCGCATCGCCCATGAAATCGAGAACCGCCTCGTTGAGGGCGTGGGCGAAGTCTCGATCTCGGGGCCCAACGTCACACCCGGCTATGAGGCGAACCCTGAGGCCAATGAGAAGAACTTCTTTGAAGCCGAGGGCAAGCGCTGGTTTCGCACCGGTGATCAAGGGCTGTTTGACGAGGATGGCTATCTGTCCCTCACGGGCCGCCTGAAAGAGATTATCAACCGTGGCGGTGAAAAGATCAGCCCGCTTGAGGTCGATGGTATCCTGTCAGATCATCCCGCCATCGGGCAATGTGTGACCTTCGCAGTTCCACACCCAAAGCTTGGCGAGGAAGTCGCCGCCGCAGTCGTGCTGAAGGAAGGCCAAAATGCCACCGAGCGCGATATTCGCGATTTCGCCAGCGAACGCCTTGCTGCTTTCAAAGTGCCGCGTAAAATCCTGATTCTGGATGAGATTCCAAAGGGGGCGACTGGCAAGCTCCAGCGCATCGGCCTCGCCGAGAAATTGGGCCTGGGCTAGAGAGGGTATCATGAAGATTTGTATTTTTGGCGCCGGCGCGATCGGCGGATATATGGGCGCAAAGCTTGCTCAGGCTGGCGCGGATGTCAGCCTTGTGGCCCGTGGCCCTCACCTCAAGGCGATGCGTGAGAACGGGCTGCGTCTGATCGAGGAAAGCGGCGAGACGACCGTGAACGTCACCGCCTCTGACGATGCCGCTGACCTTGGGCCGCAGGATTACGTGATTGTAACGCTCAAGGCGCATTCCGTCCCGGCCGTTGTTCCGAAAATGCAGCCGCTGATCGGCGACAACACCACCATCGTGTCCGGAGTGAATGGGGTGCCGTGGTGGTATTTCCACAAGATTGGTGGCCCTCTTGAAGGCACGCGTTTGGAAACGGTTGATCCGGGCAACGCCCAATGGGACGGCTTCGGCCCAGACCGTGTTCTCGGCTGCGTTGTCTACCCGGCGGCAGAGGTGATTGAACCGGGCGTGGTCAAACATATCGAAGGCAACCGCTTTTCTCTTGGAGAACCGGACGGATCAAAATCCGACCGCGCGCTGGCCCTGTCGAAGGCTCTGGCGGCTGCTGGTCTGAAAGCTCCGGTCCGGCCAAAGATCAGGGATGAGATTTGGGTCAAGCTCTGGGGCAACCTGTCCTTCAATCCGATTTCCGCTCTCACCCATGCGACACTCGATGTGCTCTGCACTGATCCCGGCACGCGGGAGGTGGCACGCAACATGATGCTCGAAGCCCAAACGATTGCTGAAAAGCTTGGCGTAAAATTCCCCATTGATGTAGATCGTCGCATCCAAGGGGGTGCAGATGTCGGTGCCCATCGCACGTCCATGCTGCAGGATCTCGATCAGGGGCGCCCGATGGAAATTGACGCGCTCGTTGGGTCCACCAAGGAACTGGGCCTTGTCACCCAAACGCCGACACCAACCATTGATACGGTCCTGGCCCTCGTTGCGCTGCGTGCGAAAATTGCTGGACTATACGACAGTTGAGAGGCGGTTTCTGGAGGCGACGCGGCCGCGTCTGGCGCTGCCCTCCCCACCCTTTCGGGAAAACGCCACTGGCCCGGCGAGATGCCGCGCCAAGCGCGGACAGATGCGGGAATGACCGCATGATCGTGGATTAATCCGCGATGGTCGTTGGCCAAACGCACTCGACGATGGCTTTCAGAGGCAGCTTGGCCATCGCATCAACGTCCAGATCCCGGACGCACTTTGCCAGAGCGGTGTTGCGGGCGGCCACCGCATAGGGGGCCTTTTCGTCCGTTCGTTTCCCAACCGGCCTCCCCTGTCAGATATCGATCAATTGGCGCCCTGCGCGATCCACCTTGCTATGATATTGTGGCTCGGGGTGCGTATGCGGTCTGATCCAGACAGTTTCGACGTTACGGCGCCACAATATCGGCGCGGAAAGCGACGGCACAGATGATAAGGAGGGACCCTTCTCGCAAGGCACGCGGCGGAGAAACTTGACGATCATCCAACAAAGGGTTTCGCATAATGTGCAGAAATAGAGCGGGCCGGAAACCACCACCCCCACGCAGCCGCCAGTTTCCGCTCTGCTATCAGCGTGTTAGGAGGCGTTATCCGTTTTCGGCAAAATGGCGGAGGGAACGGGAACGACTTCGAACCTTCGCTAGGCTGTAAGTTATCAATTTTATTGCACCGAACGGCCGGTTCGAATGTCACCCGCTCCAAACGCAACGAGCATCAAACTCACAAAATTTTTCCACTTTCACGCTGCCCGCCAAAGATAGTGCGCCTCGCCTTTGATCTTCACGAGCACCTCGTCCAAATGTTCGCGCCACCGCGACTGGGTTTCATGCCGTCAATCCGCCACTTGCGGATCGCGGCGGCGAAAATCGGACCAAATCAGTTCCACTAATAGCCAGCCGTCTCACGGCTGATATCGACACCGCGCTCGTGCATTAGGCCCTCGACGTTTTGGAGCGAAAGGGAAAAGTGAACCGCCCCGGTTTTACCGTTTGCGTTCTGGCACTATGCCCTTGCTGGAAACACTTCAATAATTCATATTCGAATAATAGAATTAGTGGAGGATTTCACCATGACAACAAGGCGACAGTTTGTGAAGGGCAGCGCCGCGCTCACATCGTTTGCGGCACTCAGTCTTGCGACTGAACCAGCCCACGCGCAGATCAACTTGGGTCAGGCAAGGATCGATGTGGTAAGTGACGGTTCACTGACCTTGCCGGGCAGTTTTATCTTTGGGACGATGCCGCAAGATGAGTTGCTGCCGATCCTCAAGGCCCATGGTCAGTCCCTTGATCTTTACACCCCGCCTTGCAACGTAACACTACTGCGGCAGGGCGATCGTACTGTTTTGTTCGATGTTGGCTCGGGCCCGGATTTCTCGCCCAATACCGGCGTTCTTGTGGACTCGCTCGATACACTCGGTGTCACGCCCGAACAGGTGACGGACATCGTTTTCACCCATGCCCATCCAGATCATTTGTGGGGGCTGATCGACGATTTCGAAGACCCGCTTTTCCCGTCAGCCAGTTACATGATCGGAAAGACGGAATGGGACTATTGGATGAACCCCAACACGGTCAACGAGATCGGAGAAGCCCGCGCCTCCTTTGCCGTTGGGGCCAAGCGACGGCTGGAAATGATCGAAGATCAGATCGGTTTTTTCAATGATGACGAAGAGATCATGCCCGGCGTCTCAGCGCGGGCCACAACTGGTCATACGCCCGGTCATATGGCCTTTGAAGTGCGTAACGGCAGCGAGGCGGTTATGATCCTGGGGGATTGCGTCGGCAATGATCACGTGTCATTTGCCCGCCCGCAGTGGCAATCAGGATCCGATCAAGACCCTGAAACAGCAGCGGCAACGCGCGTGGCCTTGCTGGATCAGTTGGCGCATGAAAAGACCCGTGTGATCGGGTTTCATCTGCGCGGCGACGGGGTCGGCTATGTGGACAAGGGCGCAGATGGATATGTGTTCGTTGGGGATGCAACATGATGCGCTGCATACCCATTGCACTGATCGCCACCGCTTTTCCGGCCCTCGCAAGCGAGGATATTGCGGATCAGTACCCCGCCTCGGTGCTGTATTCCAAACCGGTCGAAGTCATCCCACATGTGTTTTCCGCTATCGGTGCCACCGCCCCCCCGACCTATGAAAACGCAGGGCACAACAACAACCTAAGCTTTATCGTGACCTCAGACGGCGTTGTTGTCGTGAATTCGGGTGGGTCATACCAGCTGGCCCAAGCGCTGCACGCTGAAATCAAGGCCGTCACGGACCAACCCGTCAAGCTGGTGTTCGCCGAAAACGGTCAGGGCCATGCGATGCTTGGCAACAGCTATTGGGTGGACATCGGTGTTGAAGTGATCGCCCACGTGGATGCCGCCGCAGCCTTTGAGGAAAACGGTGGCGGCTCGCTTCAAGCGGCGCAAGCGCGACTGAAAGAGCGTGCGGACAAGACACAAGTCACCCCGCCGACACAAACCTTTGACGATGCCTACGCGGTCAAGATGGGCGGCATGCAAATCGAGGCCCGCTATCTGGGCCACGCCCACAGCCCCGGCGATATCGTGGTGTGGTTGCCGGACCAAAGCCTCGTGATTTCGGGCGACATGGCCTTTCACGAACGCATGCTGCCGATCTTTGATCACACTTATACCGCGGACTGGATTGAAACCTGGGACACTGCGTTTGAACCGCTTGGTGCGACCTATGTCATTCCCGGACACGGCCATCCGACCAACATGGATCAGGTGCGTCGCTATACCCGCGATTATCTTGTGTACCTGCGCGAACAGGTCGGCGCGCATCTGGACGCAGGCGGTGATCTGGCCGAGGCCTACTATGTCGACCAGTCGCCCTATGCGCATCTTGACACGTTTGAAGAGCTTGCGACCAAGAACGCCGGACGTGTGTACGAGCAGATGGAGTTTGAATGATGGCGTCTGAGCAACCCAGGGCAGTGGGACGTCGGATCACTTGGGCGGCGCTGGTTGTCTTGTCAATGACGGCGGTCATAGCTCAAGAGGCAAAGGCGGACGCAGCCCTGTCCCCTGACCAGCAGGCGGTGCTGGAGGTGTTGGAAGACTACACAGGATTTGCGCCCTATGATGCGGGGATTATCCTGCCCGTGCAGATTACCCCCGATGTGTTTGATAGCCTGACCTTTATAGACACCCGCACCGAAGAAGAGTTCGCAACCGCGACAATCAAAGGGGCCATGCATATCGAATGGCGCGACGTCTTTGCCCGGATTGACGAGATTCCGACAGACAACAAGGTCGTTTTGTTTTGCAATACTGGCGCGTTGTCGGCGCAATCGGCCTTTGGCCTCAGGGCGCTTGAGTTTGAGAACGTCCTGATTTTGCAAACAGGGTTTGAAGGCTGGATGCAGCACGCAGCGTCGGTCGACAAGCCCTAGGCGCAGGTGGCCTTTGACCTGCATCAAGGTCCGTGCAGGCGCCATCAGGCATAGATAGGCGCAGTTTCCGCAGGAATAAGTTGGCTATGGAAGACCTGATAGACAGATTTGGCGAAGCACAATTGCTGTTCGTGGCCGCCTTGTGCATTGGCCTGATATTCGGGGCTGCAGCACAGCATTCCCGGTTCTGCCTGAGGGCGGCAACGGTCGAATTTGCAAACGCGTCTTGGGGGCCGCGCATGGCCATATGGTTTGTCGCTTTCTGTGCTGCTGTGGCCTCGGTTCAGTTTGCGATCGCTTTTGGGCTGCTGGACACCGCGCAAGCGCGCCAGATAGCAGCGACAGGAAGCCTGTCGGGTGCCATTGTCGGCGGTCTGCTGTTTGGTGTGGGCATGATCCTTGCGCGTGGCTGCGCAAGTCGGTTGCTGGTGCTGTCGGCCACGGGCAACCTGCGCGCGATCATCACCGGGTTGGTGTTGACGCTGACGGCGCAGGCGTCGTTGCGGGGCGTGCTTTCCCCGATCCGCGAGTATCTTGGCGCGCTTTGGACAGTGCCCGGCGGTGCGGCGCGTGATCTGATTGGCAGTGCGGGTCTGTCATCCCTGTCTGTCGCCGTGGTTGCCGGATTGGGTCTGGTGCTGGCGTTCGCCTTCTCAGGGTATCGGGGCAACCCGGTCAGCCGGACCATCGCGGCCCTTGCCGTTGGTGTGGCGGTTGGCGCGGGTTGGGTCGCGACCTATGCGATTGCGCAGGCGTCCTTTGATGTGGTGACGATTTCGTCGATCACCTTTACCGGACCTTCCGCAGATACGCTGATGGGCTTTGTCAACGAACGCGCGCTGCCGCTGAGTTTCGGATCGGGTCTGGTGCCGGGTGTTTTTGTGGGCGCGTTTGCGATGGCCGCGCTGAACAAAGAGGCCAAAATTCAACGCTTCGAGCCTGAGACGCCGATGGAGCGTTACCTTGTGGGTGGCATCCTGATGGGATTTGGCAGCATGCTGGCGGGCGGCTGTGCCGTCGGCGCCGGCATGTCAGGTGGCGCAATTTTTGCTGTTACCGCATGGGTTGCGCTGGCCTGCATGTGGATCGGCGCAGTGGCGACCCAACTTGCCCTTCGTGCCAACACAGCACGCCAATTGGGTCACAAAGCCTAAGCCCGCTATTGCGCGGCCAGTGGCATGCGGGCCAGCTGGCATTTTTCCCACAACGCGCCAATCGCTTGCGTCAAATGAGCTATGTCGGCCTGAGTGTGGACGGGTGACGGCGTGATGCGCAGCCGTTCCGTCCCCTTCGGCACGGTGGGATAGTTGATGGGCTGGATATAGATGCCGTACTCCTTCAGCAGCACATCCGAGATATATTTGCATTTTACCGGGTCCCCCACCATGACGGGGATAATGTGGCTTGGGTTGTCGACATGCGGAATCCCGAGCGCCTCAAGCTGTTGGCGCACCTCGGCCACCTTTGCCTGTTGATCTGCACGCTCAGCCCCGCTGTGCTTGAGATGCCGGATCGAGGCCGCAGCCCCGGCGGCGACCGCAGGGGGCAGCGCCGTGGTAAAGATGAACCCACTGGCAAAGCTGCGCACAAAATCACACAGTTCGGCAGAGGCGGCGATATAGCCGCCCATGACGCCGAACGCTTTGCCCAACGTCCCTTCGATCACCGTAAGGCGGTGCATAAGGCCCTCTTGTTCGGCGATGCCACCACCGCGTGGGCCATAAAGGCCAACCGCGTGGACCTCATCCAGATAGGTCATCGCGTTGTATTTGTCCGCCAGATCGCAAATCGCAGCAATGGGCGCGATGTCACCGTCCATGGAATAGACGCTTTCGAAGGCGATCAGTTTGGGCCGCTCAGGCGGCAGCGCCGACAGCTTGGCCTCAAGATCGGCCAGATCGTTATGGGCCCAAATCATTTTGTCGGCTTTTGAGTGCTTGATGCCTTCGATCATCGATGCGTGGTTCAGCGCATCCGACAGCACAATACAGTCCGGGATGGAACCTGCCAGCGTGCCAAGGGCCGCCCAGTTGGACACATATCCAGAAGTAAACAGCAACGCCGCTTCCTTGCCGTGCAAGTCGGCCAGTTCGCCCTCAAGTAACACGTGGTCATGGGTGGTGCCCGAAATATTCCGCGTACCGCCCGCACCCGCACCGGCACGGTCAAGGGCCTCGTGCATTGCGCTCAAGACCGATGGATGCTGACCCATGCCAAGATAGTCGTTCGAACACCAAATCGTCACATCACCGCTGTGAGCGCCGCGCGAGGTCGCGCGCGGAAACGCACCGCAGTGACGCTCAAGATGCGCAAAAGTGCGGTAGTTGCCCTGATCGCGCAGGTCATTCAACGCGGTCTTGAAAAAGCCCTGATAGTTCATTCCGCCTCCACGGCCTCGCGCACAATTCCGTCCAGAAGGGCCTGCACCTCTTGCATCACGCCTTGAGGGTAGTTGCGATAGCCCACGATCACCTCGCCTGCGCGGTCGGCAACAAAGATGCCATAGGGGCAATGTGCGATGTTCATCGGATCAGCCTCCATGACTTTGCGCGACACAACGGCCGAGCAGAACACAAAGATATCCGCCTCTTTGAACAGTGTCACATCGCTGCCACATCCGCGCCGGTCCGGGCCAGCATTTCGCCGACATGGCTGACGTAATCGATGACCAACCCCTGATCGACAATCGCGCTTTCGACACTGAATGCTGCGTCTTCAAAGCTGCCGTCATACGGATAGGTCGTGGTGCCATCCTGAGCGGCCGCGACAGTTGCACCAAGTGCGACGCACAGAGCGCCAAGCAGAAGTGGTTTCATGATTTTATCCCCCTTGCGTCAGCATGATCGCCGAACACGTGCGGCAGGGCGTTGACCTGAATCAAAGCCCTGCCGGTTATTTTAGCCGAACATGTCTGCCGTGATACCCGTGTACCAGCCTTCGGACTCTTCGTAGGTGGCTTTGCGCAAGTCCGCGCTTTCGCCTGTGGCCGAGATGAAGCCGTCAACTTTGGCGATCTTTTCGTCTGTCGCCTCGTAGGTGGCACCGACTTTGACGCCGTCATTGGTGTCAATCAGCGACCAGCACGTGTTAGAGAACTTGGCAGGGAACACTTTGGACCCCGTCAACGCACCGCGCACAGCATTGGCGCAAACCTTGGCCTGTGAGTTCGCCGAATAGCCGGACTTGGGCATGTCGCCCTGTTGGGACGCATCGCCAAGCACATAGATATCTGCATCCGCCTTGGACGACATGTCCGCCGCGTTCACAGGCGCCCAGTTTCCGTCCGCAACGCCCGCCAGTTCAGCGATATGGCCCGCTTTCATCGCCGGGATGACGTTGCAGACATCGACCTTGGTTTCTTCACCGTCGATGGTGAGGGTCATCGCGTTCGGGTCCACCGACACTTCGCCCCCACCAAAGTCGGCGCCGATCCAGTCGACCATGCCCTCGTAGTGGTTTGCCCAGCCTTCCTGGAACAGCCCTTGTTTGGAGAACTTCTCCTTTGGGTCAGCAACGATGATCTTGGCTGTTGGGTTGTTGGCTTTGAGGTAATGCGCAACCATCGACACGCGCTCGTAAGGACCCGGAGGGCAGCGATATGGGTTGGGTGGGGCGACCATTGCAAATGTCCCGCCTTCGGGCATCGCCATCAGTTGCGCCTTGAGCAATTCAGTCTGCGAGCCGCCCTTGTAGGCGTGCGGCATGGCATTTTGGGCGGACAGATCCCAACCCGCAACGGCGCCGTCCACAAAGTCGATACCGGGCGACAGGATCAATTTGTCATAGGGCACCGATCCACCGCTGGCGAGCGCGACGGTTTTGGCATCACGGTCCACGCCCACGGCCCAATCATGCACGACGTTCACGCCGCCAGAGGCCAAAGTGCCATAGCTGTGGCCCAGATCGTCCATTTCCTTGAACCCGCCCAGATACAGGTTGGAAAAGAAGCATGTATAGTAAACCCGTGTGGGTTCAATCAACGTGACGTCGACCTCGCCCTTGCTGTCCTTGGCGATGTAGCGCGCAGCCGTGGCCCCACCTGCACCGCCGCCGATCACGACGACGCGTGGTTTGCCGTGGCCGGCCGCAAATACCGTCGGAGCGGCGAGTGTCGCAGCAGCAGCTGCACCGGTTCCAATGAACAAGCGTCTGTTAAGTTTCATCATTTTCTCCTCCCAGAGTGTCGGCCTCTTATTCCTCGAGGTCCTTAAAATACGCAGCCAAAGCTGCGATTTCTTCGTCGTTCAATCGCCCAGCCATCATCTGCATGACGGGGTGCGGTCTGAGCTTGCGTTTGTAGGCGTGCATGGCGACCACAAAATCTTCGGTCGGCCAAAGCGTGATGGACGGGATACCGTCTGAAGTGCCGTCTGCCTGGTGGCAGGTCAGGCATTCGCTGGCGAGGTATTCGCCGTAATCCGCATCCCCTTCGAGGGCGAGGATTGCGGGATCAAGGTCGTGATCCGTGGCGAATGCTGTTGGCTCAGCTTCGGGAATATTTGCAGGGTTGTCAGAAAACGTGCGCAAATAGGCCAGCACGTTGGCGCGGTCGTTGGCGTCTTTGACACCTCGAAAACTCATCCGTGTTTTCGACACAAGGGCGCGGGGGTTGTCGATATAGGCGTCCAGCGTTTCCGCGGTCCAGATCAGCCCATCATCGCCGGCGCGCGCCATGGATTTGGAATAACGGTAACCATCATGAGTCGCTGCCGGGCGCCCAAAAATACCGTTCAAATGGGGACCAATTTTGTCTTCGGCCCCTTGTCCGATCTGATGACAGCCCGAGCATTTCCGGAATACTTCAGCCCCTGCA
>JBASXE010000249.1:0-7525 GCA_049276875.1 Roseovarius sp.
CTTCCACGAACGCGCCTTTGCGTAGAGGCTCGGATACGATCTTGCCAGAGGTCTCGGCGCGCACATCCACTTGTCTGAGGACTTCGGTCTGCCCGCGCACGATGACGGCGCTGTCGATGGTTTGCGCGACTGAATGCATGGCCACCACGCCAATCGGGCCTTGGGGTGCCATGCCGGGGCTTGCCTCTGCCGAGGCCTGCGCCGTCTCGGGGGACTCTTCCGCACCGCCGAGGACGGCGGTCACGCTATCGCGCTCGAACACGAAGGCGTAAATCGCCACAGAGACGGCGGCCGCTGTCAGGATTGGAAGAATTCGCATCAAGCACCTTTCGCGCTGCACCGGGCATGGCGATATCAGAATTCCAAAATTCTATACAGCCACATACGCTAAACTATTCGGTTCAGATTAAACTTTTTGTGGCTATACTTCAAGCTGCGCATTGACTGAGGTGCAGCACAGCCCTTGGCACCATAGCCCCGGCGCGTTATGACGGTGAAAATTGGCCCAACGCGAGGCGAGGCAGGCGTGTGAGCAATAGCGACAGTTTCATAGATGAGGTGGCCGAAGAGGTCCGGCGGGATCGTCTTTTCTCCTACGTAAAACGCTATGGCTGGATCGCTATTGTGGCTGTTTTGCTGATCGTCGGCGGTGCGTCTTACAATGAATGGACCAAGGCACTCGAACGGGCAAGCGCCGAAGATCTGGGCGATGCGATTCTGGCCGCCATCACCCCTGAAGATCGCGTGGCGCGTGGTGCTGCTCTGACCGAGATTGAAGCGCAGGGGCCAGCGAGCCGTGCGATTATCGATATGATGGCGTCCTCAGAACTTTTGGAAAGCGACCCGGCGGCGGCGGCGGCCCTGCTTTTGTCTGTGGCTGATGATGCGCAAGTGCAGAGCATCTACCGCCAGATTGCCACGCTGAAGGCCGCAATGATCGACGGCAGCGGTCTGAGCGACGCAGAGCGGCGCGAGCGGCTGGATGGGCTGGCGCTTGGCACCGGGGTTGTGCGGCTGATGGCCGAGGAGCAGATAGCCTATATGGAGATTGCGGCAGGCGACATGGCTGGCGCGCTTGCGCGTTTGCAGCAGGTCTCTGCCGATGCGGAATCAACGCCGGGCTTGCGCCGCCGGGCGACACAAGTGATTGTGGCACTGGGCGGGGAATTGGTCTTGCCCGAGGGGCTGAATGCCACGGATTTGAACGGCGCAGACACGCAGAGCGGTCAATAAACCGCCATGCCTCGCGCAATGCGGCGGCAATTTGGGAAAAGTGAGGATCGACCGGTGAAACTGAACACGATGATCTGGGGCCTTGCGGCTGTGACGGTTCTCTCTGGATGCGCGGCGGATGAACCCCTGCTATCTGGCGAGCGTGAAGGCATCCGAGAAGTGCTGAGTTCCGACCTCGCGGCCGCAGAAATCAGCCAAGTGCCCGGCTCGGGCGCGCCCAACGTGGCCGAAGACCTGCGCCTCCCGGCGGTTGCGACCAACGCAGACTGGCCACAGCGCATCGGCTCACCGGACACACGTCCCGCACATCCCGCGCTGTCCACGGCACCTGGCCTGATCTGGTCCGCCTCCATCGGCGCAGGCGATGGCGCACGCAGCCGTATCACGGCAGATCCGGTCGTCGCAGGCGGCCGCGTCTTTGCAATGGGGGCGAATGGACAGGTCACGGCGCTGAGCACCTCAGGAGCGACACTTTGGACCCGCAGCCTCGTTCCGGCCAACGATTCCGCCAAAGATGGCAGCGGTGGCGGCATCGCTTTTGGTGACGGTAAGCTCTTCGTGTCCTCGGGCTTTGGTCGTATCCACGCCCTTGATCCTGCCACAGGCGCTGAGATCTGGACCCAAGAGTTGCGCGCCACCGGTTCGGCGAGCCCTGCGGTGAACGGCAAGCTGGTCTATATCGTTGCGGGTTCGGAAGCGGCCTGGGCACTCGACACTGATACCGGACGCATTGCATGGCGGCTGACGGCCACGCCGGATTTGAACAACATCCACGGTGGGCCGGCCCCGGCCGTGTCCGACAAATACGCCGTTTTCGCCTTTGGGTCGGGTGAGGTTCAGGGCGCGTTCCGTCAAGGCGGCTTGCGCCTTTGGGACGCCCAAATCGCCGGACACCGCGATGGTCTTGCGCAGTCTACTGTTGCGGATATCACGGGCGACCCGGTGATCCGTGGCGACAGGCTCTATGTCGGAAACCACTCGGGCCGGATGGTGGCGCTGAGCCTTGCCAATGGCGCCCGGATCTGGACCGCCAATGAGGGCCCTATGAGCCCCGTTTGGGCCACGGACGAGGCGGTCTTCCTCGTCTCGGACCGTAACGAGCTTGTGCGCCTGCGTGCCGAGGATGGTAGCCGCGTGTGGGGCTCCAAACTGCCTTTCTTCACCACGGACCGTCCGCGCCGTCAAGCCGAAGTCTTTGCCCACCACGGCCCCATTCTTGCGGGTGGGCAGCTTGTCGTGGCCTCCAATGACGGCTTCTTGCGCTTCTTCGATCCGGTCTCTGGCGCTCTGCGCCGTCAAATCGAAGTGCCCGGCGGCGCGACGACCAATCCGGTCGTGGCAGGCGGCACGCTCTATGTGGTGTCGACCAAAGGAACGCTTCACGCTTTCCGTTAGGCGCGGCTTGCTGTATCAGGCGGCTTGACCTGTCCGCCTGACCCCGTCCCGGAGCCAATACATGAGTTTCTCCCTCGCCATCGTGGGCCGCCCGAATGTGGGTAAATCCACGCTGTTCAACCGCCTTGTCGGTAAACGGCTCGCTCTGGTTGATGACCAGCCGGGTGTGACGCGCGATTTGCGCGAGGGGGCGGCGCGTCTGGGCGATTTGCGCTTTACCGTGATTGATACGGCAGGGTTGGAGGAAGCCACGGATGAAAGCCTTCAGGGCCGGATGCGCAAGCTGACTGAGCGGGCGGTGGATATGGCCGATATCTGCCTCTTCATGATCGATGCCCGCGCGGGTGTGACCCCCACAGACGAAATCTTAGCAGAAATTCTGCGCAAACGCGCCAAACATGTGATCCTTGCGGCCAACAAGGGCGAGGGCAGTGCGGCGGATGCGGGCGTGATAGAGGCCTATGCGCTTGGCCTTGGGGAGCCAATTCGCTTGTCGGCGGAGCATGGCGAGGGGCTGAATGACCTCTACAGCCACCTCATGCCGCTGTCGGATGCCTTTGCCGAGCGGGCCAAGTCCGAGGCCCCCGATGTGGACGTGGCCATCGACGAGGATGATCCCGAAGGGCCGCGCGTGCCTACAAAGTCACGGCCCCTTCAGGTGGCTGTGGTGGGCCGGCCCAATGCCGGAAAATCCACGCTCATCAACAAGATACTGGGTGAAGATCGCCTTTTGACCGGCCCCGAGCCCGGGATCACTCGCGATGCCATATCGCTCCAGATTGATTGGGATGGGCTGCCGATGCGTGTCTTTGACACGGCTGGGATGCGCAAGAAAGCGCGGGTGCAGGAAAAACTGGAGAAGCTGAGCGTTGGTGACGGCCTGCGGGCGGTGAAATTCGCCGAAGTGGTGATCGTCCTTCTCGACGCTGATATCCCGTTTGAGCAGCAAGACTTGCGCATTGCGGACCTTGCTGAGCGCGAAGGTCGTGCGGTGGTCGTCGCGGTCAACAAATGGGATCTTGAGCAAGAAAAACAAGCCAAGCTGCGCGACTTGCGCGAGAGCTTCGAGCGGCTCCTGCCGCAGCTGCGCGGCGCGCCTTTGGTCACGGTCTCGGCCAAGACGGGCAAGGGGCTGGACCGGCTGCGTGAGGCCGTGGAGAAGGCCTATGACGTCTGGAACCGCCGCATCACCACGGCGCATCTGAACCGCTGGCTCACGGGCATGTTGGAGGCGCATCCCCCCCCCGCCCCGGGCGGACGGCGGATCAAGATGCGGTATATGACGCAGGCCAAAACGCGGCCTCCGGGATTTGTCGTCATGTGCTCGCACCCTGATAAACTCCCAGAGAGCTATTCGCGCTATCTTGTGAACGGCCTGCGTGTGGATTTCGACATGCCGGGCACGCCGATCCGCCTCTACATGCGCAGTCAGTCGGATAAGAACCCGTATAAGGCCAAAAAGAAAACCACGCCCTCGCGGCTGCGCAAACACTTGGGCAAACCGCCCCGCGACTGAGGGGGCAGGGTGAGTATTTGCGCTAAGAAGAAAGGCCTTAGCGGCCGTTCTTTATGTTTTGCACCATGGTGAAGGTGAGCGCGGCTGCCCCGGTTGCAGCGAGAGCCAGAACGGCGATAGAGCCGCCTGTATTGGCCACGCAGACGCCGATCAGGGCCCAGATCACCGCGGCCGGAAAAGTGGGCGCATCGGGGCGCTGGCGCTGGATCAACAGGGCGAGGACCAGCGCAATCGTGATCGACAGAAGTGCTGCGGGCACTTGTGACAGGAGGCCGTAGCCTGCTGTCATCAACCCGATCGAGACACAGGAGGCCGCCGTCAGCCAGCCTGCATAGAGGCCGATCGGTCCGCGCGCCCAGATCCGGTCCTGCACTGGCGCGCGTAAAAGCGCCATGGCGGCGCCTGCCCACATCAGCCAGATCAGCGCAGTGGCCCAAACCGGGCTCATCACCGCCACGGGCAGCCATGCAGCACCAATGCCCACCGAGACCAGAAGCGGCGCACGAAAGGACGCCCATTCGGGCGCTTCACGGCGGCGCAATGCACCGAATGCGGCCCCGGCGATCAGCCAGAGATAAATAATGCCCCAGATCGCAAAGGCATAGCCTGCGGGCTGCACGGGTGGATCGTCTTGGGGAATTGGAAACTGATCCGCATCAAATCCGCCGAAATCGGGGACAAACCACGGCGAGGCGGCAAAGATAAGCGTAATCGCGAGCAAAATGTAAGGCATGGTTTTCCACCGTTTACGGGAAGGGAGGCTTGAGCGTAGCCTTACTCTAGCGCTTTGAGCGCCCCGTCAAGGCGGGCTGTCATGATGGGCTGGCAAGGAGGATTGCGCGATGACACGTATTGCCGTTTTTTGTGATGGCACCTGGAATGCGCCTGATAATGTTGAGCCGACCCATGTGGTGGAGTTGAGCCGCGCCTTGGTGAATGACCCCGGCGCGGGGCAGGTGGTGGCCTATTTCGCGGGGATCGGCACGGATCGGCGGTTTGATGGCGCCTTTGCGCGTTTCGTAAACCGCTGGGGCGGGGGCGCATTTGGCTGGGGTCTGGATACCAAGGTGAAGCAGGCCTATCAATTTCTGTGCCTCGCCTGTCAGCGCGGCGATGAAATCTACCTTTTCGGGTTTTCGCGCGGGGCGTTTACCGCGCGATCAGTCGCGGGGATGATCCGCAAATGTGGGCTGATTGACGACCCCACCGAGGCGCGGGTGAATGAGGCGTTCGAGCTTTACCGGTTGCGCGGGCACAAGAACCGCCCGGATGCGCCCCATATTCAGGCGCGCCGCGCTGCGATGTCGCCGCGCTTTGCCACGTCGGATGCAGATCTGGCGGCCCGGGGTGCGGGCGCGTCCTTGGTGCAGTTGGCCTATGTGGGCGTGTGGGACACGGTGGGCGCGCGGGGCATTCCGCCGAGTTTTCTGGGGCCTGTCGCAACGCTCTGGAACCGGCAATACAGGTTTCATGACATGGCCCTGTCGCGCCTTGTGCGGCGCGCGCGCCATGCGGTTGGTCTGGATGAGCGCAGGGTGCTTTATCAGCCAGCGCTGTGGTCCAATCTGGGGAGTCTAAACGGGGGTGCGCGGGGAAATGCGCGGCCCTATCAGCAGCTTTGGTTTTTCGGTAATCACGGGATAATCGGTGGGAGTGCGGGGGCCGCGGCGCTCAGCGCTTTCACGTTGGAGTGGATATTCGAGGGCGCGCGGGAATTGACGCTGAAGCCCGGCATAAATGTGCCAGGCGTGTCTGGGGATGCGGCGGCTGAGAGCCATGCGCTGGCCAACCAAGGCGGGCTTTTGGCGCGTTGGCGCAAGGGGCCGGTGGAGGATGCCGATCTCCACCCATCAGTGCACGCGCGGATCGAGGCTCGGCGCGATTACCGCCCCGGTAGCCTGTTCACAGGGGGCACGCTGCCGCACCCAGCACCGCGAGGGCCAGATCGTTAAGCCAGCACACCGTCCGCCGACAGCATGGTCTTGCCCCCCAGATAGGGGTGCAGAACATCGGGAAGCCGAACGCCGCCATCGGCGCTTTGCCCGTTCTCCAGCACCGCAATCAGGCAGCGTCCCACCGCCAGACCGGAGCCGTTGAGCGTGTGCATGAATTGTGGCTTGCCGCCCGCTTCGGGCTTGAAACGGGCATTCATCCGGCGTGCCTGGAAATCGCCGCAAACCGAGACGGAGCTGATCTCGCGGAAGGCGTTTTGCCCAGGCAGCCAAACCTCGATATCATGCGTACGCCGCGCGCCGAAACCCATATCACCGGTGCAGAGCGCAATGGTGCGGTAGGGCAGGCCGAGCTTTTCCAAAATACCTTCCGCACAGCCTGTCATGCGGTCCAGCTCGTCGCGGCTTGTCTCGGGGGTGGTAAGGCTAACCATTTCGACTTTCTCGAATTGGTGCTGGCGCAGCATTCCGGCGGTGTCGCGCCCGGCGCTTCCGGCCTCAGATCGGAAGCATTGGGTATGCGCCACATAACGGCGGGGCAGGCTGGCCTGCTCCCATGTCTCGCCATTGGCGATGTTGGTCAGTGTCACCTCGGCTGTCGGCACCAGCCACCAGCCATTGGTGGTGCGGTAGCTGTCCTCGCCGAATTTCGGCAATTGTCCGGTGCCGAGCATCATTTCATCGCGCACCAGAACCGGCGTCCATGTCTCCTCCAGCCCGTTTTCGTCCACATGCGTGTCGATCATGAACTGCGCCAAAGCCCGGTGGATGCGCGCTACGGCCCCTTGCAGAACCACGAACCGCGTGCCGCTCAGCTTGGCGGCCAGCTCAAAATTCATCCCCGGCACCACGCCCGGCAGCTCATAATGCTCCTTGGGGGCGAAATCGAAAGTGGCGGGCGTGCCCCAGCGGCGCATCTCGACGTTATCGGCCTCATCCGCGCCCTCGGGCGTGTCGTCAAACGGCAGGTTGGGCAGGCTGAGCAGCATCTCCTCAAGCTGCGCATCGAGCGCTTTGGCCTCGGCCTGCATCTCGGCTACCTCGGCCTTTTTCGCGCCGACGAGGGCGCGCAGGCGCTCGAATTCCGCCTCATCACCTTTGGCTTTGGCTGCACCGACCTCTTTGGAGGCCTTGTTCTGCTCCGCCCGAGCGGCCTCGGCGGCGGCGATTTTGCCGCGCCGGGCGCTGTCCAGTGCCAGAATGTCGCCCGAGACGGGGGCCACACCGGGGCGGCGCGTGAGGGCTGCGTCAAAGGCTGCGGGGTTTTCGCGGATCGCACGGATATCATGCATGAGATGGGTCCTTGGCTTGGTCGAGTCGGGGGCTGAGGCGAGTCGGGAACGTTCGGAGCGGGTTATGCACCAGATTGCGCGCGCAGGGTAGACCGCGCGCCCTAACGCGTTTCTGATTGAACCCGAGGCGTGGTTAA
>JBASXE010000250.1:0-2812 GCA_049276875.1 Roseovarius sp.
GTCGAGGCCTGCCGGAAGAGTGAGACGATGGGTACTTCCAGCGCCTCGCCCAGCGCCGCCAGCGTTCCGATCGAGGGCGAGACCAGCCCGTTCTCGATCCGGCTGATCATCGCCGTCGAGATCCGGGAGAGATCGGCCAGCGAGCGCGCAGAATGCCCCCGCTGCAGCCGCAATTCCTTGAGGGCGGTTCCGATGGCCTTGTCGATGCGCTTGCCGGGGGTCGTGGGATGGGTCACCTCGGCGGTCACTCCGTCTTGTAGTAACCGACCACGTCGCCCTCGGTCGTGACCCCGAGACCGTTCAGCAACCTGTTGACATAGTTAAAATATCCAACGATCTGGTTGATCTCGAGGATCTCGCCGTCGGTCCAGCCCGCGCTGCGCAATGCCTCCACATCCGTGCGCTCCATCTGGCCGGGCGTAAGCGTCAAGCGTTCGGCATAGACCATCGCGGCCAGATGCGCGCCGTCAAAGGCATCTTGCGGGCGGCGGGCCTGTATGGCGGCCTCGATCACATCGGCGCGGGCGTCGTCGCCGATCAGGTGGCGCGCGTTCGACCAGTGGTTCGCGTAGGAATAGGGGCAGTCGTTCAGCGTGGACACGTAGGAACTGATGACCTCCTGGAACCACATCGACACGGTATTCGAGGAATCATGGAGGCAGGCCCGATAGAGTACGACATGTCCGTTCATCGTGCTTGGCCGGAGCGAATGAACCCGCATGACGTTGTCGACCGTACCATGCGGTGTGCGCGCGAAATCGAGCGCGGCCTTCAGCATCTCGTCGGCCTCTTCGTCCGACAGCATCTTGATCCAGGCGGACATGATCGCCCCCTCCCACATGCGGTGCCCAAACACTGTGCGACGATTGCGGCATGCCGTGTCGCACAGATTTTCATTGACGATGAATTGCACCTTGCGCAACCTTATTCGACATTGCGAAACGAACTCGGCGACGACGTCATGCCATTCAAGACCGGTTCGTCACGGCCACCCGAAAGCTTCGGTCGGCGTGCATGACACAGGCCGCGCCGATCCTCGAGGCCAAGCATCTCGACAAGTTTTACGGCGATTTTCACACGCTGAATGACGTCAACCTGCGCGTCCGGCAAGGCGAGAAGATGGTGATCTGCGGCCCGTCGGGGGCGGGCGAAGCCAGGCTGATCTGCTGTTTCAACGGGCTGGAATTGCGTGATTCTGGCATATTGACCGTTGACGGGATCGGGGTTCACGAACATGCGCCGGGCCTGCGCGCGCTGTGCCAGCACGTCGGAATGGTGTTCCAGCAGTTCAACCTGTTTCCGCATCTGACCATGCTGGAAAACTTGATGATCGGCCTGCTCAAGGTGCGCGGCATGTCGAAGGAGCTGGCCGAACAGACCGCGCAGCCCTATCTCGAGTTGGTCCATATCCCCGAAATACCCAGCGCAGATGTCGGGCGGCCAGCAGTATAACATCAACCAACAGAGCCGGAGCCCTCCAGACAAAAATCACGCCGCCTGTTCCAAATCATTCAACGACGGACATGGCAGGCCAGATCAGCCAGCTGTGCCAGGCCAGCGCGATCAGGCCGGTAGTCAGGGCGAGCAGCACGAGCCACACGGCCAGACGCCGCAACGCCGGACCGTCGGATCGCTGCATGAAGGAATTGAGCTCGTCACGGGTCAGCTTGCCTTCGGCCAGCGCCTGCGTCAGGGGCGTGACAATGCCGTGTTGTGTCATGTCGGGTGATCCATGAGTTTGCCGGTGCCGCAGGCCCTGATCACGGGCGCCTTCGCAGGCATGTCTGGCGCCCGAGACTGGAGTGCTCCGCACCATGGGGCCTGCTCACCCCGGCCCCATCACATCGACGATAAGCCGCAACGGGCAGGGCTGGCAAGCCCATCGCGATCACTGCCATGCCCGCAGGCCGATGTCGCGATCGGGGTCCGCGAACAGCGCCGCCGCGCAAGGATAGCGATCGAGGATCGCCTGCCCCCCCGGCAGCCGTTCGGGATGCAGGCGGCCTGCCTCCCAGATCGGCACGCCGTCCACCTCGATCGTGGGATCGATCACGTTCCAGCTGATCTCGCCCGGTGCATAGGCGCCGCAGGTGTGGAAATGCAGGATGCGCGGATTGCCAAAGGCCGCCCCGCCCCAGCGCTCCCAGTTCTCGCGCATGTCCGAAGGGTAGCCGCAGCCCGGATGGATACCCGCATGCCAGGAATGCACGACATCGCGGTCTATGCCGAAACTCGCGGCCACCCGGTCGTATTGCGCATTGGCGCGGGCGACATCCGGGGCCCCGCCCTCGAATCCGGTCAGGCGTCCGTTTTCCATCAGTGCATGGACGGGGGCGGCGAATTCCGGCGAATAATCGTCGTAGTAGCGCGAGCCGGTGCCGGTGAGAAAGCGGATCGCCACCCGGCCCGAGAAACTGTGCGCGGGGATCGGCGTGAAGACCGACATGGGAAAGCGCAGAACGGTGGTATCGCCGCCCGTCGTCAGGTCCATCTCGGGACGGCCTTCGATATCGGTGCCCAGCGGACAGGTGACGCGCAGGCTGCGAGCGCGCGCAAGGGCAGCGTTCACGGCCGCCTTGATCGCCAGAAACGCCCCGTGATGAGCCGCGGCAAAGCCCGAGCCGAAGGCGGCGCGCGACAAGGCGTAACTGACCACGATGGTCTTGCCCTGCGGCATCTGCGAGAATCTGAGCTGATCGCCCAGCCGCGCGAGGAAGAGGATGATCTCCGCCGCCTCCATGCGCTCGAGCAATTCCGGCGTCAGGCCCGGATCGGCGGGATTGAACCCCACGTCGACGGTCTCGACCGACAG
>JBASXE010000251.1:0-5066 GCA_049276875.1 Roseovarius sp.
TACAATTGTTATGCCTGAACCCGACCAGAGTGTGTTGGACCGCAAGCCCCAAATTGTCGAAGCACTTTCGCATGTGCTGCCCGCCGACAGCGTGATTTGGGACGAGCGCGAGACCAAAGCGTATGAATGTGACGCGTTGACGGCCTATCGCTGCCCACCTCTGGTTGTTGTCCTGCCCTCAACCACCGAAGAAGTGGCTGCTGCCATGCGGGCCTGCCACGAAATGGGTGTGCCGGTTGTGCCACGCGGCGCAGGTACGTCACTTGCAGGTGGGTCACTGCCAACGGCGGATTGTGTCATCCTTGGCACCGCTCGGCTAAAGGATGTGGTCGAGGTGGACTACGACAACCGCTTCATCCGCGTGCAGACGGGCGTAACCAATCTGTCTGTCACCGGTATTGTCGAGGATCAGGGGTTCTTTTACGCTCCGGACCCTTCCTCACAATTGGCTTGCGCGATCGCGGGCAATATCGCGATGAACAGCGGCGGCGCACATTGCCTGAAATATGGCGTGACGACGAACAACCTGCTGGGCGTCAAGATGGTCATGACTGACGGTGAGATTGTCGAACTGGGCGGTGCCGCAATGGATGCGCCCGGTTTGGATCTGATGGGGTTGATCTGTGGCTCCGAAGGCCAATTGGCAATCGTAACTGAAGCGACACTGCGCATTTTGCCGAAGCCCGAAGGGGCGCGGCCGGTAATGATCGGCTTTGATAGCGCTGAAGTGGCGGGTGAATGCGTCGGTCGCATCATCAAATCAGGCGTGCTGCCCGTTGCCATTGAATACATGGACCGGCCCTGCATTGAAGTTGTCGAGAAATTCGCCAAGGCGGGATATCCGATGTGCGAGGCGCTGCTGATCGTTGAGGTCGAAGGCTCCGAAGCAGAGATCGAAGATCAGCTGGTCCGCATTGTTGCGATCGCAGAGGCGCTGGACCCGGTCGAATTGAAAGTCAGCGAAAGCGCCGAAGAAAGCGCGCTGATCTGGAAAGGCCGCAAGTCTGCTTTTGGCGCAATGGGGCAAATCAACGATTACATGTGTCTGGATGGCACAGTGCCGATATCGGCGCTTCCGTTCACGTTGAAGCGCATCGGGGAGTTGTCCAAGGAGCACGGTCTGGAAGTCGCAAATGTGTTTCACGCAGGCGACGGCAACATGCACCCACTGATCCTGTTTGACGCCAACAAACCAGGTGATCTGGAACGCACCGAGGCGTTTGGCGCTGACATTTTACGGCTTTGTATCGAGGTTGGGGGCTGCCTGACTGGCGAGCACGGTGTCGGTATCGAAAAACGTGATCTGATGTTGGAGCAATTCTCTAGTGATGATCTCGAATGCCAGATGCAGGTCAAGGATGTGTTTGACCCTGACTGGCTTCTGAATGCGGCGAAGGTCTTTCCATTGGAGGTAAGTGAAGCCCGACGTCAACGCGACAACTGATGCAATAATAACGTTTCCGAAAAAGGAAACACCGAGGAGGACGCCAAAATGACCGCGTTTGCAACGCCGACCACCGAGTCGGCGATCAGAGAAGCTGTGCGTGACGCAGCTGCACAGAAAAAAGCGCTTCGGATTGCAGCCGGAGGCACCCGGTCGGGCATCGGCCAGACGGTGGAAAATGCCGCGCTGCTGGATGTGTCTGGCAACACCGGGATCGAGTTATACGAACCGGGTTCCATGACCATGGTTGCGCGCGCTGGAACACCCATGTCCGAGATTACACAGGCTTTGGCTGTTGAAAATCAGATGCTGGCCTTTGAGCCGATGGACCACAGGCCTTTGATGGACACTCAAGGCGAGCCAACTTTGGGCGGCGTCGTGGCGTGCAACGTCTCGGGTCCGCGCCGATTTCTTGCTGGTGCCTGTCGCGATCATCTGTTGGGCGTCCGGTTCATCGATGGCCAGGGCCGCCTGATCAAGAACGGCGGACGTGTGATGAAGAACGTCACTGGGCTGGATTTGGCCAAGCTGATGTGCGGTTCCTTCGGTACGCTAGGTGTGATTTCTGAGGTTGCACTCAAAGTCTTGCCAAGGCCTGAGCGTTCCGCTTCGCTTCAGGTTTCGGGATTGGACGAAGAGCAGGCAGTTCGGCTGTTCTGCAAAGCTCTTGGTACGCCTTATGAAGTCAACGGCGCTGCTTACCAGAACGGCATTGCGATGTTGAGGGTCGAAGGTCTTGAGGCTCAGGTCGCTTATCGGATTTCCAGCCTGCAGGCTCTGTTTCCAAAACTCGCCATGTCCATCCTGGAGGGCGCGGTGCACGACGATCTTTGGACTGGCTTACGTGATCTTCACATTTTCTCCGGCAGCGATGATGCCGTTTGGAAGCTTTCGGTGAAACCCACGGACGCTTCTGCGATCGTCTCACATGTGAAACGCAAACTTGCTGCCCGCGCCGTGCTGGATCAAGGCGGCGGAACGATATGGGTGGCGGTCCCGTCTGATGCGCCGGGTCAGGGCGAAACAATTCGATCCGCGCTCAAGTCGCTGGGCGGTCATGCGACACTAGTGCGCGGCAGCGAAGAATTGCGGCATTCCATGTCAGTTTTTCAGCCGCAAGCCAATCGTCTGACAGCTATTTCCAAAGCGCTACGACAGCAATTCGACCCGTCGGGAATTCTTAACCCCGGCTTAATGGCAGCGTAGTCCCCAGGAGAGTAAAATGCAGACGACATTCACACCCGAGCAACTGAAAGACCCGGCAACAAAACGCTCGAACGAGGTCCTGCGGACCTGCGTTCACTGCGGGTTTTGCACCGCGACTTGCCCGACATATCAGGTGCTCGGCGATGAATTGGATAGCCCGCGCGGTCGGATCTACCTGATCAAGGACATGCTGGAAAATAACCGCAAGCCAGACGAGAAAACGGTCAAGCATATCGATCGATGCCTGTCATGCCTGGCCTGTATGACAACCTGCCCGTCGGGCGTTCACTATATGCATCTGGTCGATCATGCCCGTGAATACATCGAGCAAAACTATGATCGTCGCCTCGACGACCGCTTGTTGCGATGGGTGCTGGCTCGGATTCTACCCTATCCAATGCGGTTCCGGGTGGCGCTGCTGGGGGCCAAGATGGCCCGGCCTTTCCGCAATCTGGTGCCGGACGCTCGCCTGAGGGCAATGCTGGACATGGCGCCAAAGATCGTCCCGCCCGTTAGCCGTAACGACGACCCTCAGGTATTTCTGGCCATCGGTCTGCGACGCAAACGCGTGGCCTTGATGACTGGATGCGCTCAAAAGGCGCTCAACACCGATATCAATGATGCAACCATCCGTCTTTTGACACGGCACGGCTGTGATGTCGTGATCGCCGAAGGTCAAGGGTGTTGCGGGGCGTTGACCCATCACATGGGCAAGACGGACGAAAGCCACGCTACAGCGGGCAAGAATGTGCGTGCTTGGGCACGCGAAATGAACGGTGAAGGTTTGGACGCGATTGTCATCAACACCAGCGGATGCGGCACCACGATCAAGGACTACGGCCATATGTTCAGCGAAACTGCTTTGGCTGAAGATGCCGCCCGTGTTGCGGCTCTTGCCAAAGATGTGTCCGAGATCATGACCGACCTCGGCCTGACGGATGCGGTACACGCAGACCCAATGCGCGTGGCCTATCATGCGGCCTGTTCTCTGCAGCACGGCCAGCAGATCAAGACCTATCCGAAATTGCTGCTGAAGGCCGCAGGATTTGAGGTGGTGGAACCCAAGGACAGCCATCTCTGCTGCGGTTCTGCCGGAACATATAATCTCATGCAGCCGGAAATTTCAGCGCAGCTGAAAGACCTAAAAGTTGCCACGCTTGAGGCGACACAGCCGCAGGTTATCTCGGCGGGCAATATCGGCTGCATGATGCAGATCGGCTCGGCCATGGGCGTGCCTGTCGTTCACACGGTCGAACTGCTCGACTGGGCAACAGGCGGGCCAAAACCCCCTGCGCTCAGTGGTGAAAGAAACCTTTCTCAAACCGGCTTCAGAATGCCGGAAGAGGCCAAAATGGCAGGAGAGTAAATCTCTCTGCTTTTCCAGTATGCGCGCAAAACTGTGCCTGACTGCATGTTACAACGGAGGATCCCGACATGAAAAATACGATTGCAACAACCCTGACCGCCGCACTACTGGCCGCGGGCCCGGCCATAGCAGCCGATAAGATATTGCTAAAAACACCGGTTGCCTTCTCAACTGAATTGCCCGGTCTGGGCACGCCGATTGTGCGCGTTTCTGAAGACCTCGCGGCGATCTCTGGCGGTGCCATCAAGATGAAAGTCTATGAGCCCGGTGCCTTGGTTTCAGCCTTTGAAATCCTTGACGCGGTGTCTTCAGGCAAAATCAACTCTGGGTTTGCGACAGCCGGTTATTGGGCAGGCAAGATTCCGGCAGCACCTCTCTTTTCGGCAATTCCATTCGGCCCCGAGGCCGGTGAATACATGGCGTGGATCTACTACGGAAACGGCCTCGAACTGTATCAGGAAATGTACGATCAGGCCGGCTACAACGTCAAAGTTTTCCCGTGTACAATCATCGCACCCGAGACATCAGGCTGGTTCGCTGAAGAGATCCTTACGGTTGAGCAGCTGGACGGTCTGAAAATGCGCTTCTTTGGGCTTGGCGGCAAAGTCATGCAAAAGCTGGGAGTTGCAACCTCGCTGCTGCCTGGAGGTGACATCTTCCCCGCGCTTGAGCAGGGCGCGATTGACGCAACCGAGTTTTCGATGCCCGCCATCGATCAGCGTCTTGGTTTCCACAAGTTGGCCAAGTTTAACTACTTCCCCGGCTGGCATCAGCAGGCAACGATCTTTGAACTGATCATCAACAAAGATGAGTGGAACGACCTAAACCCAATGCTTCAGGCGCAGATCGAAGTAACCTGCAGGGCTCAGATGACCGAAAGCTTTGCCGAAGGCGAAGCGATCCAGTTCGAAGCTATGCAAAGAAACGTCGATGAATTTGGCGTGACGATCGTCGATTGGTCCGACGAGATGTTGGACACGTTCCGCACCACATGGACCGAAGTGGCCGACGAAGAAGCAGCAAATGATCCGTTCTTTGCCAAGGTATATG
>JBASXE010000252.1:0-4060 GCA_049276875.1 Roseovarius sp.
GGTGACGGAAAAGCTCATAGTTGTTTGACCTTGTTCAGGGCTTTGACATAGATCGACGCAAGGCCAAATACGGTCACGAAAAGGATCACGGCATAGGCGGATGAATAGCCCGTGCGCCACCGCTCGAACGCCTCTCGTTTCAGGTCTATAGAGGTCAGCGTGGTTGTGTTTCCCGGCCCGCCGCCGGTCAGTTGCACGACCAGATCGAACATCTTGAAGTTCTCGATCCCGCGAAACAGCACCGCCAGCATCAGGAAAGGCAGCGCCATCGGCACGGTGATCGTCCAGAACTGGCGCCATTTGCTGGCGCGGTCGCATTCGGCGGCTTCATAGATGCTGTCGGGTATCGACCTCAGACCCGCCAGACAGATCAGCATCACAAACGGCGTCCACATCCACGTGTCCACAATGATGATCGCCCAAGGTGCCAGATGCACGTCGCCGATCATCGAAAAACTCGCAGCGTCGGCGCCAGTGAAAAAGGCCACGACGTAATTGAACAGCCCGATCTGCGGCTGATAAAGAAAGGTCCAGAAATTGCCGACAACGGCAGGCGACAGCATCATCGGAAACACGATGATCGTGGTCCAGAGGTCGTTGCCCTTGAATTTCATGTTGATCAGATAGGCAAGCGTGAAACCGATCAGCACCTGCAGGATGATCGTCCAGATCAGGAAATGCGCTGTCGCCTGCATCGTGTCCCAGATCGCGGGGTCCGACAGGATGCGTTCATAGTTGCGTAGCCCCACCCATGACACTTCGTTGTTGGGGCGGTTGACTCGGTAATCTGTAAAGCTGAGCCGGATCGTCCAGATCAGCGGAAAGATATTGACCGCCAGCAACAGAAAGATCGTGGGTGCGACAAAGATCCAGGCGATCGTCCTGTCGGACAGGCCACGAATACGGCGAGCCACCCCGTGGGGCGTGCCGGCAGCCGCCCTGTCGATGGGGGAAATGGTCATCAGCATCGTCCTTCGGGCGCGGTTGTCGGAAAACCAGCCCCAGCCGAGAGGTAAAAAAACGGCTGGGGCGATGGCACCGCCCATTACGGGCGGCGTCAGAGGATCAGAGCTTGCCTTCGTCCTCGAAGATTTCGGTCCAGTCGGCGACCAGTCCGTCAAGGGCCTCTTGTGCTGTGCCTTGGCCCGCGACCGCGTAGTTATGCACACGGTTCTGCATCGCCAGCAAAAGGTCAGCATAGGCAGGTTCGGCCCAGAAATCCTTCACGATCGCCATGCTGTCGAGAAAGGTCTGCGCATAGGGCTGGCTGGTTGCAAAACCAGGGTCCTCGACCACGGCGCGCAGCGCGGAATAGCCACCGAGTTCCCACCATTTCGCCTGCACTTCAGGCTGTGCGAACCACTGGATATACTCCAAAGCGGCATCCTGCTTGGACGAATAGGCAACGACTGAAATGCCCTGCCCGCCAAGCTGGGCGAATTGTCCGGCAGGTCCGGCAGGGTTCGGGAAATAACCCGCACGGCCACCGCCGACGTTTTCATCCGCCTCGACACCCGGCCAAATGAAGGCAAAGTTCATCTGCATCGCGACCTGACCTGACCGAAAAGCGTCGATATTCTCGCCCATGTACCAGTTCGACGAACCGGGGGGTGTCGCGGTGTCATAAAGCTCTTTGTAGAATTCAAGGCCCGCGACGGCCCCGGCAGAGTTAACGAACCCTTCCAGATCGTAAGGCTGGTCGGGATTTTCATACTGGAAGCCGTAGTTATAAAGCGCGTTAGTCACGCCCATCGTGATCCCTTCGGACCCCCGCTCTGTATAGATCGCCGCGCCGTAAACCGTAGTGCCGTCGATATCGCGGCCTTGGAAAAACTGCGCGATATCTTTCAGTTCTTCCAGCGTGGCGGGCACGTCCAGCGCGCGGCCATAGGTTTCCTGAAACTCGGCCTGCAGTTCGGGGCGCTCGAACCAATCCTTACGATAGGTCCAGCCGACAACGTCGCCAAAGGCAGGCAGCGCCCAGTAGTTGGGCGTATTCTTGGGCCATTCGGAATAGCCCGTCACAGTTGCCGGAATGAAATCATTCATGCTGATGCCGTTGGCATCGAAAAAGTCATTCAGTTTAACATAATGGCCATTCTCAGCGCCGCCGCCGATCCACTGGCTGTCGCCGATCATCAGGTCGCACAATTGCCCGCCGGAGTTCAATTCATTCAGCATCCTGTCGGCAAAGCTGGTCCACGGCACAAATTCGAACTGCATTGTGTGGCCGGATTGCGCCTCGAAATCCTTACTCAACTCGATCAGCGCGTTGGCGGGGTCCCATGCCGCCCAGCACAGCGTCAGGGTTTCAGCTTGGGCTGCGGATGCGAGGCTGGCCACTGCCAGCGCGCCTGCCGCCGTTGTCGTCATAAAACTGCGTTTCATTCCGTGTCCTCCTCCTCAGGATCTGTGACCGGCCCAGCCTCTTCGCTGTACATGCCACCTGACATGACGGTAATGAGGCACGTGCATCAAGACAAGCGTTTTTTGAGACACGTGCATCAAGACCTGCTATGTCGGGGTATCAAAGCACTGCTGATGCTTGGGTTACTTGCGGGCAAATCACTGATAAGCTGATCGAAATGAACAGAAGTCTAGACCAGAAAACAATGTTGCGGCCCACGACAAAGGACTTGGCCAAATCCGCCGGAGTCAGCCGCGCCACCGTAGACCGCGTCCTGAACGGGCGCGAGGGCGTGCGTCAGGAGACCGTCGACCGCGTGAACAAGGCAATCGCAGAGTTGGGATTCGTTCGCAATTTGCAGGCCGCCAATCTGGCCAGATCACAAAGCTATCAGTTCATTTTTGCGCTGCCGCGCTCAGGAGACCAGTTTCTTGGTCAGATCGTTCGCCGTATTCAGGAGGCAGAGACGCTGTTCTCTGCTGATCATGTCTGGTGCGATGTGCATCACATCAACGAAAACGACCCGCACAGTATTTCCGCCTATCTGTCGTCCTTGTCCAAGACCGATGTGGCAGGTGTGGCGATCATGTCGCCTGAATCGCCGCAAGTGCGCGACGCGATTACCCGTTTGCAGGAACGCGGGGTCGCTACCTTGCCGTTCATCTCCAACCAGACGCTTATGGATGCCGACTGGGTCGGGATCGATAACCGCGCGGCGGGGGCGACGGCGGGTCTTTTGCTCGGGCAGTTCGCAGGGGGGCGCCGGGGCACCCTTATGGTCATTGCCGAAAGCATGCAGTCGCGCGACAGTCTGGAGCGTCGGCTGGGCTTTGATCGGGAGATTTGCGAAAACTTCCCCGGACTGCGCGCGCTGCCGTCGCTGGAAACCTACGGCAACGCAGACCGCGCCCGCGCTATCATCGGCACCAGCCTTGCGGTGCATCCTGACATCGTCGGTATCTACATCATGGCGTCAGAGGCGCGCACGCCCCTATCGATCATCACCGACATGCGTGTACCACGCAGCGTCATCAGGATCGCGCATGAACGCACGCCCTTTACAGAACAGGCGTTGCGTGACCGCACGCTAGACGGCATCATCGCGCAGGATGCAGGTCACCTTGTGCGCAGCGCCATCCGGCGGTTGAAAGGGATCGTTGATCGCCGCAAAACACTTTTATCACAAGAGCAGATCAGGATCGAAATATTGCTGCGGACGAATATTTGAGAAAGTCTCCGTAAGCTGTGTGGGTCAGCGATGTGAACTTTGCTGACCAAATTAACTGTAATTCTTGTAATCACCAGCATAGCCGAAGTGTTTGAGACCAGTTGCGCTCCACTGGATGGAAGTACGGGCCTGCTACTTCCTACCTGTGGAATACTTCCACGTCGTCTTCATCCCCCAAGCCGAGATTTTTCCGATCGCCTATTTTGTTCGCTGTGCCACACCTACCTGAATGTGAGCTTTCACATGGCCGATGCTGTTGAAAAAGTCTTTGTTGCAGTGCGGCAAGTCCCTTGATTCACTGCCTAGCCTGATCTGATTGGTCCGGTTTGATTGTTAGTGCATAATCGGCCGCTGGTCTATTGGCACGATGGTTTCCGGGGCTGGAGGCCGGTATCCCAAGGCGCTGTGAGGGCGTTTTGTATTGT
>JBASXE010000253.1:0-5581 GCA_049276875.1 Roseovarius sp.
GCTCCACAGCAGCGGCAGATCAGCATTCAGCCAGACCGAAACGCCTTTTTGCGAAATCAGCGCCCGATTGCGCGCAGTCAGAAACGCGCCGCCGCCAGTGGACAACACAGCACAGCCCGCGTCCAGCAAACGGTCGATCACCTCGGTCTCGCGCTCGCGAAAAAACGCCTCACCGTCACGGGCGAAAATCTCGGCGATGCTCATGGCCGCGGCGGCCTCGATCTCGGCATCCGAATCGAGGAATGGCACCCCGAGAGAGCATGCCAGAGCCCGTCCCACGGCGGTCTTCCCGGCGCCCATCATGCCGATCATCACAACGGTTTTTTTCAATTTTCCGGCCGCTCCTGCGCTCACGCTTCGGCACTCCCCCGCCCAAAATTCTTCGCGTGCAAATGAATGACGTGATCTTGCCGAAAAGGCCAGTTACATTGGTCGAAAATCAGCAGCAATTGAGGCAGGTCAAACGTGTTCAAACTTCTCAAGTGGTTGTTCTATTTGGGTGTTCTGGCCTTTTTAGCGCTGGTTAGCTACGCCTATGTCGGGCCGTTCTTTGGCGCTGACTTCTCCCCGCCCGCCACAGAGACACGGCAGGATATCATCCTTGAGAAGAATTGATGCCGCACTTGTGATCGCGCTTGGTGCTGCTTTTTGCACGCCGGTTGCCGCCCAGACACCGCTTTCGGCCATCGATTGGCTCGATGAAGCGCCGACCGTGGCTGCCCCGCGTGTGATCACGGACCCCGAGGCACCGAGCGCGACAGGCGTGTCCACGCCCGAAGTGACTGTGATGGCGTTGGGGGATGCCGATTATGAGGCGGTCGGGCTTTTGCCACCCTCCGTGACCGGACTGCCCGCAACCCTCTGGGCCGCAAGCGATGCAGACGCGATCCTGTCGCTTTGGGCGCGCACCGCTGATGACCCACTCCCGGCGGTTCAGGCGCTCTACTATACGCTATTATTGGCCGAGGCGGAGCCACCGGGCGGCGCGGAGGGCGCGTTTCTCAAGGCGCGGGTAGACGCCCTGCTGCGGCTGGGCGCTGTGGAGCCTGCGCAGGCGCTTTTGACGCGCGCAGGCCCCAATACGCCCGCGCTTTTTACGCAGTGGTTTGATCTGTCGCTCCTGCGCGGGGACGAGGCCGAGGCCTGCACCCGCCTGATGGCAAGCCGGGCACTTCACCCAGATCAGGCCGCTCAGATCTATTGCGCCACTTTGACCGGTGACTGGCCGACTTCCGCTCTTTTGTATGACACAGGCGTGGCGCTTGGAATCTTCACAAGCACCGAATCCTACCTGCTGGAGCGGTTTCTCGACCCCGAACTGGCCGAGGAAAGCGTCGAGCTTCCTCCCGTTCAAGACCCTTCATCGTTGATTTTCCAGCTCTACGAGGCCATTGGCACGCCGCTGCCCACGCGGGGTCTGCCGCTCTCTTATGCGGTGGCCGATCTGCGCGGCAATGCCGGTTGGAAGGCCGAGCTTGAGGCCGCAGAGCGGCTGGTGCGCACGGGCGCGCTCTCCGAAAACCGGCTCCTGGGGCTCTACACCAGCCGCGATCCAGCCGCCTCGGGCGGGATCTGGGACCGGGTAGAGGCGGTGCAGGAGTTTGACCGCGCCCTCACGCGCCAAGACGCAGAGGCCCTCGCCAGCACCCTGCCCCGCGTCTGGCGGATGATGTCTGACGCGCATCTTGAAATCGCCTTCGCCCGCCTTTTCGCCGAAGGGCTGACCCGCGCAGCACCACGCCTTGATCCGGCGGCACAGGCGCTCGCCTACCGTATTTCCCTTCTGGGCGAGGATTACGAGGCCGCAGCCAAGTTCCCCGCCCCACGGCGCGCCGCACGGTTTCTGGCCAGTGTGGCGATGGGCACGCCCGATGCTGTCCTCGCCAGCTCGCCAAAGGAACAGATGATCGCCCGCGTTTTCACGGCGTCCCCCTCTCCCAGCTTCGATCACGCGCGGCTGTTATCCGACGGCAAGCTGGGCGAAGCAATTCTCGCGGCGGCCATTCAGCTGGATGATGCGAATGGCGACTTGATCCAAACCGCCGAGGCGTTGGCCACTTTGCGTGCTGTGGGGTTGGAGGATACCGCCCGACGCGCCGCCCTGCAGCTTCTCATTCTGGACCGGCGCGGATGAGCGCGGGCTGGATCCCCCTCTTTCTTGAGGCGCAAGCCGCCGAGCAAGGGGCGGCCGAGAACACGCTGGCCGCCTACGGGCGCGATCTGTCCGATTTCCACGCGTGGCTTGGTGCGCAGGCTCTTGATCCGGCAAGCGCGCAGCAGGCTGATATCGAACGCTACCTCGTGGGGTTGGAGGCGCAGGGCCTTGCCAAGTCAACCCGCGCCCGGCGGCTCTCGGCGATCAAGCAGCTCTACCGCTTTGCCTTTGAAGACCGTCTGCGCAAAGACAACCCGGCGATGCGCATCAAGGGACCGGGTCGTGAAAAACGCCTGCCCAAGACGCTGAGCGAGGAAGAGGTGGACCTGCTTCTCGACGCCGCGCGCCATGTGGGCCGCAACCCGGCAGATCGCGCGCGCAACACTTGCCTGATGGAGCTTCTCTACGCCACCGGCATGCGCGTGACCGAGCTCGTCTCGCTGCCAGCCTCTGCCGCACGGGGCGATCCCAATATGCTGATGATCAAGGGCAAGGGAGGAAAGGAACGGATGGTCCCCCTCTCGCGCACCGCGCGCACCGCGCTTGCCGAATGGCTCAATCTGCGCGATGCCGCGCAGGACGTGGCCCGCATGAAGGGCAAGTCGCCCTCGCCTTTTCTCTTCCCCTCCGGCGGACAGTTGGGCCACCTGACCCGCCACAGGTTCTATGCGCTGATCAAGGAACTGAGCGTCGCGGGTGGTGTCTGCCCATCCAAGGTCACCCCGCACACCTTGCGCCACGCTTTTGCCACGCATCTTCTGGCCAATGGTGCGGACCTCATGGCGATCCAAAACCTTCTGGGCCATGCGGATGTCGCCACGACCGAGATATATACCCATGTGCTGGAGGCCCGCCTGTATCAGCTGGTGCTGGACCACCACCCATTGTCTGAAACCGCATCTGACAAAAATTCGGGTTAAAGACGGTCTATAACGCCGCCTGCGCCCAAATCCCGCAGGCCACGGCACCCTCGTCACTTGAATGCGCCCGCGCAAAACCCCATAACCTGCCCTGAACACGAAGGATATCAGGACACATGGACCTCAGCACGCTCAACTTCGACGCAGCCTTCTGGATCACCTCGGCGGCGATCATGGGGCTATTGGTCATGTCGGGGCTTTTCTCGGGCAGCGAAACCGCGCTCACCGCCGCCTCACGCGGCAAGCTGCGCTCGCGCGCCGACAAGGGCGACAAGGGTGCAGCCCGCGCGCTGGCCATCACGGAGGATAACGAACGGCTGATCGGGTCGGTCCTTTTAGGCAACAACCTCGTCAATATCCTCGCCACGTCGCTTGCCACGGCCATGTTCACAAGGCTTCTGGGCGAAGGCGGTGTTGCGATGGCCACTTTGGTCATGACGCTTCTCGTGCTTGTCTTTGCCGAAGTGCTGCCCAAAACCTACGCGATCAGCAACGCGGAGGCCGCCGCGAGCAAGGCCGCGCCGATGATCACGATCATTATCCGTGTCTTCTCGCCCATCGTATCGGCGGTGCGCTATTTCGTACGCGGTGTGCTGAGCCTCGTGGGCGTCAAGATCGACCCGGACAGTCATGTCCTCGCCGTGCGCGAGGAGATCGCGGGCGCGCTTTACCTCGGCCATTCCGAGGGCATCGTTGAGAAGGAAGACCGCGACCGTATCTTGGGCGCGCTCGATCTGGGCGACCGTGCGATTGAAGAAATCATGCGCCACCGCAGCCAGATCGAGATGATCGATGCGGATAACAACCCCGAAGCGATCCTTGAGCAATGCCTGCAATCGAGCCACACCCGCCTGCCCGTTTTCAAAGGTGACCAGGACAACATCATCGGCATCGTGCACGCCAAAGACCTTCTGCGCGCCATGCACAAGCTGGTGGTGGGCCCCGGTGCGGCGGCCCGCAAGCTCAAGGATTTCGATATCACCACCGTGGTGATGAAGCCCTATTTCGTCCCCGAAACCACATCGCTCGACGAACAGATGCGCCAGTTCCTGCGCCGCCGCACGCATTTCGCGCTCGTGGTGGATGAGTATGGCTCGCTTCAGGGGCTTCTCACGCTGGAGGATATCCTGGAGGAGATCGTGGGCGAGATCACCGATGAGTTCGACCCCGACGCAGAGCACCCGATCCGCCGCGCCGATGATGGGCAATTCCTCGTTGATGGGGCGATGACACTGCGCGATCTAAACCGCGCGACAGACTGGGCCCTGCCCGATGATGAGGCCAACACGGTGGCCGGCCTCGTGATCTACGAGGCGCAGATGATCCCGCGCGTGAGCCAGGTGTTCAACTTCCACGGCTTCCGCTTCGAGGTGGTCGCGCGCAGCGGCAACCGGATTACGAGACTGAAGATCCGCAAGCTTTGAGGGTGGGGGGGTTAGTCCGCTATGCGGACAAAGCTGACGTTTTATGCATCTATCTGCGTGTCGGCTTGTCTGGACGGCGTTCTTCTCGACTATAAATTCATGGCAGATTGCATAAAGTCGGTATCTCTAAGATTTTGCACAATCTTATACGGCTCAATCCCGGCTTGGCGAAAAGCCCGCCTATATCCATAACCATTGCTGCGGCCTGCAAACCTTCCTTGGGGATGGCCGTGTCGAGATCGACTCCAACAGCGTGGAAAACATGATCCGCCCGATCGCTCTGAACATTTACAATTCAGATAAGCCCGGTGCCAGCGATAGGGTGCGGAGGCGTAATCCGGCTCCGGGTCCGTGCCGGGGGGCAAGCCCAAGCGCTGCCTTCTACCGTCCGACGATGGGCCCCATCAGCAGACCAAAAAGCCCGGTCAACGCCATAGCTGCAATCGCATGGCCATATGGTGCGAATACGTCCATGCCCTACTGCGTCGCTTGGGTCTGCGACAGCCAATCCCAGCCAAAGGCCGCATCCGTGGATCCGTCTCGGCGCAGCAGTTCCAGCTTTTCACGCGCCTCATCCAGTGTGGGCTTGTGCCCTTCGGGAATCCACCACATCACGAAATGCGCCATGTCCAGCGGCGTGAACCACTCGGATTTGCGATTCACGAAATGCTTGTGCAGCGTGTTCCACACGAAATGCTGAAAGTTTTCAAAGCTATCCCAGACAGTCATGTTCACCAAAATATTCGGGTTATTATCCACATCTTCCTGTACGACACCGCCCACGCCCGTTTCATATTTCCAGACAAAGCCCTCGCTTCGCTCGGCAATCCGATTGAGCATGTCAATGCCACAGTTGAAATCAGCCATCCGCAGATCTGCAAGATCATAGGTCATGTGACCGATATTGAACTGAGCCAGATGCATGTGCTTATCCTACTCGACTGCCACGGCAGTCACCTTTCGGGTATGTTCCGGCATTCCCCTAATGGCCTGCCATCTGTTGCGTAAATCGCCCGATCAGGCCGGCGGATCAAGTATCCATTGCATCTGAGGATCTCCGGAGTTGCGGAATCGCCCTAAGG
>JBASXE010000254.1:0-1833 GCA_049276875.1 Roseovarius sp.
TTTCCGGCCTGGGTTTCGGCCACCGGAACATTATGGGCCTCGGCAAAAGCCACAAGCGCATCGGTCGCGCCAGAATAATGCACGCCTCCGCCCGCGACGACCACCGGCCGCTTGGCCGCCTTAATCGCCTCCGCCGCGCGCACAAGCTCACCGGCTTCCGGGCGCATGCGGCGCTGATACCAGGTCACAGGCTCGAATAAGCTGACAGGATAATCGTAGGCCTCAGCCTGAACATCTTGGCAGAGGGCCAACGTAACAGGGCCACAATCGGCCGGATCGGTCATGGTGCGGAAGGCGCGCGGCAAGGCCGTGAGCAATTGTTCAGGCCGGGTGATCCGGTCGAAATAGCGGCTTACGGGCTTGAACGCATCATTAGCGCTGACCGTGCCGTCGCCGAAATCCTCGATCTGTTGCAGCACTGGATCAGGGCCGCGGTTTGCGAAGACATCGCCGGGCAACAGCAAAACCGGCAAGCGGTTCACATGCGCCAGCGCCGCCGCTGTGACCATGTTCGTCGCTCCCGGCCCGATGGACGATGTCACCGCCATCGCCCGCTTACGGCCAAGCTGCTTGGAATAGGCAATCGCGGCGTGGGCCATCGTCTGCTCGTTATGACCACGGTAAGTCGGGATCGCATCGCGCGAGGCATAAAGCGCCTCGCCCAGTCCCGCCACGTTGCCATGACCGAAGATCGCCCAGACCCCGGCGATGAACGGCTTACCCTCTTCGGTTAGTTGAGCCGTGAGGTAGCGAACAAGCGCCTGCGCGGTGGTCAGTCGGATTGTCTGTGTCATGCCTCGTCCTCCAAGGCTTGGTTGCGGACTTTGTCCCAAATGCCGCATAAGCGCGCATAATTATCGGCCATTTCTCTGATGGCCCCACCATCGGACATCTCGCCGGCCATCCAACGCCGCGCGGCGTTGGCGAAGATGGTCCGGCCCACGGCGAAACCTTTGACAAGCGGCTGCTTGGCAGCCAGGACGAAGCTGGTGGCCAACTCCGCCTCGGGGGCGTCGAGACCCAGAACGACGATCCCACGCGTCTGCGGGTCATTCCGTTCGATGGCAGCGACGGCGTTGGCCCAGGCGGCATCAGTTGTGAACGGCTCAAGCTTCCACCAGTCCGGATAAATGCCTGCGTCGTAGAAGGTCTGGATCAGGGTGGCAGAGGTCGTGTCATCGACCGGGCCAACCTTCGAAGGAATGACCTCCAGCAGGAATTCCAGCCCGTTCTGCCGCGCCGCGGTGAACAGCCGCTTGACGCGCGCCACTTGCACCTTGGCGGTCTTATCGTCATCATCGGGGTGGTAGAAGACAAGCAGTTTGACTACGTTCTCCCGCGCCCATTCACGCAACTGGCCCATGTCCTCGCCCAGTTCGGGTTCGAACTCGATGGGCCGGGATCCGGGCAACTCTGTCGGTCGTCCGATCCAGAGGCCGGAGCCAGAAGCACGATGCAGCGCAGATCGCCCGATCCGGTTGTCGCACAGGATGCCATAGCCCGCCTGACCGTTCTGCACTTTCAAGGCCGCCTTGAGGCAAAGTTCCTTGAACACCGCACCCTTGTCCTTGGTGTAACCCGGCATCTCTTCCAGTTGCATTCGGTGGTCGAAGGCGAAGATCTTGACCGAAGACCAGTCCCCATGCCGAGTGGTCGCCCAATGCACCTGTTCCAGTTCCGCGTCATTACGCAGGTCAGGGCGCTTGATCCCGCGCTGGAGAAAGAACTGAAGTTCTTCCCAGCTTGGATAGGCGGGCGTGCAGCCATGACGGCTCACCGCGAAGGCCCCACAGGCGTTGGCGTATTTCAGCGCCGTCGGCCAATCTTCACCAT
>JBASXE010000255.1:0-39595 GCA_049276875.1 Roseovarius sp.
CATGGAGCGCACCCCGTCCAGAACCCGCGCCGGAATGAGCGCGAAAGGATCGCCGAGTATTTCCTCGGCCAGATCGCTCTCGATCAACGTCGCCTGATCTGGTGCCAAGAGCAGCAAATCGCGATTACCCAAAGCGCCGGGTGGCACCTGCACGGGCCATAACGACCGCGGGCAAGGACCCTCATCCTGCCACAGCGGTGCGCGGTGCACGGCGGTCACGACCTGCATTCCGGCATCAAACGTCAGCACCTTGTCCCCAGGTGCAATCGTCTCAACCGTGCGCCAGCCCGAAGGCGTGGCCAGACGTGTGCCGGACACAAGACCCGATTGCACCACGCCCTGATCGCTCAGCGCCATCTCAAGCGCAGTGTTCGTCTCTGTCTCTTTCCCTTTCGGCCAGATTACTCCGGCTCCCATCCAATCCAACATTGGGTCATCCCCTCAGATGAAACACCCTGTCCCCTTGGGCGTTTGTGGCAGTGATCCCAATTCACACCTTCATTCCGGCCAGCTTTCGTCGGAATTGGGGCCAGATTTAGCCATTATCCCGTATGGCCGGAAGATGGCGGATGTTTGCGCGGCATTGGGCAAAAGGCGGAAACAATCCTGCCACAATTCACACCCATCAAAAGGAATAGCCGAAGCGCGCGATATCCTCGGCACAGACTGATTCGACCACTCTCGCCGTCGCATGGGTGTAATAGTGCCTATAACCCGCCTCGCGGCGTGATGCGTTGAGATGCGGCAGCTCCAAAGCAAAACCCAAATGTGCCCATAGCGGGGCCGCGTCCTGCGCAAAATGCTCCAAACGGATGAAATGCGCCTCGCGTTCCTCTCCGTCCCAGCCGCGCAGGTAAGACCCGTAAGGCAAACCCCGCAAGGCCTCTTGTGTCACCTCGTCCTGCACGAAATCCGCAAAGGCCACACGCCGTGCCAGATGCACCGCCGGGTGATCAAAGCTCTGATCCCGCAGCCAATGGTAATAGCTCACGACCCGGTCCCACGGATTGCGCACCAAGGCAAAACGAAACGCGCCATCAATGAAATCGCGGCTCACCAGCCCGTCGATATCAGCCAAGCTTGAATGCTTCCAAATCCGCCCCGCCGCCTGTGCGCCCTTGAGCCGCCCACGCCTCTGTCGCGCCTTGGGCGTGTCGCCGATCAGGATATCATCCTTCCGCGCCCGGCCCTCAAGCGCAACGCTCAGCGCCGTCCCCCCCGTTTTGGGGATGTGCACGAAGATGTAATTGCGGCCGGGTGACAGGATCATGCGGGCAATCCTAACGCACCTGCGAACCCCGCGAAACGCATTAACAATTGAACACACCGACAAAGCCCATATCCTCACCCGGCTATACTGAGACAGAATCACCTTATGGAGGGCGCCATCATGGGCTGGATGAAAGACGAAACAGGGCTGGAGAGACGCCAAGCCAATTTTGTCCCCCTGACGCCTCTGTCACACCTGCGCCGCGCGGCGCTGCTCTATCCCGCGTATGAGGCGGTGGTCTACGGCGATATCCGCCGAAGCTATGCCGAGTATTACGAGCGCTGCACGCGCCTTGCCTCAGGCCTTGTGAAACTGGGCGTGAACCCCGGCGATGTGGTCGCAACACTCATCCCCAACGTGCCTGCACAGGCCGAGGCGCATTTCGGCGTGCCTGCGGCAGGGGCCGTGCTCAACACGATCAACACCCGGCTGGAGATTGATACGGTCGCCTTCATTTTCGAGCATGGCGACGCCAAGGTCGTGCTGGTCGATGCGCAGTTTCTCAGCCTTGCCGAGGGTGCGATTGCCCAGATGGAAGGACCTGCGCCACTGTTGATCGAGGTGGAAGACCTCCAGGCCGGCCACGCAAGTTCGGGTCGGCACGCAGAATATGAGCATCTTCTGGCCTCCGGCGATTCGGATTTTCAGTGGATCATGCCCGAGGATGAATGGGAGAGCCTCGCGCTGAACTACACCTCCGGCACCACGGGGCGGCCCAAAGGCGTCGTCTACCACCATCGCGGTGCATATCTGATGACGATGGGCACCGCGATCAGTTGGCAAATGGCGCGGCACCCGCGCTACCTCACCATCGTGCCGCTCTTTCATTGCAATGGCTGGAACCACACGTGGATGATGCCGCTCTTGGGTGGCACGCTGATCTGTTGCCGCGATATCACCGCGCGCGCCATCTATGACGCCATCGCCGATGAGGGGGCCACGCATTTCGGCGGCGCACCGATCGTGCTCAACACCATCGTGAACGCCAAGGCTGAGGATCGCCGCGACTTTGATCACACGGTCGAGGTCTTCACCGCAGGCGCGCCCCCCCCCGCCGCCACATTGGCCGCGATCGAGCCCTTGGGCTTCAACGTGATGCAGGTCTACGGCCTGACCGAAACCTATGGCCACGTCACCGAATGCACATGGCACAGCACGTGGGACGACAAACCCGCAGAAGAGCGTTACGCGATCAAGGCGCGAACCGGCATGCCGATGCCCATGGCCGAGGACATCACAGCGATGGACGGCGACACCATGGTCCAGACGCCCAAGGACGCGACCTCCCAAGGCGAGATCATGATCCGTGGCAACACCGTGATGAAAGGCTACCTCAAAAACCCAAAAGCAACCGAAGAGGCATTTCGCGGCGGTTATTTCCACTCGGGCGATATCGCCCTTCAGCACCCCGATCACTATTTGCAGATCTGCGATCGCGCCAAGGACATCATCATTTCAGGTGGAGAAAACATCAGTTCCATCGAGGTGGAGGGCGCTTTGATGACGCATCCATCCGTGCTGCTCTGCGCCGTGGTGGCCAAACCTGATGAAAAATGGGGCGAGGTGCCGTGTGCCTTTGTGGAATTGAAAGACGACGTGGTGGGCGACGAGGCCGAGATCATCGCCCATGTCCGCACCCGTCTTGCCGGCTTCAAAACACCCAAAAAGATCGTGTTCCGAGAGCTGCCAAAAACCTCCACTGGCAAAATCCAAAAGTTTGAATTGCGCGCCATTGCCAAAGCTCTTTGACAGCAGCGATTGAGCGGCCCCCGTCCCCGTGCTAGGCTTTCCGCGTTGAGGTAACTCAGGCCGTATAAAAACGCCGCTAATCAAATCTATGGGCAGATGACAGCACTCAAAAACTATGATCGCCTTGAGGCGACTGGCCTTTGGCGCGCGAGCCCGGATGAGCAGCGTACCGAAGTCGTGATCTCGGTTGGTGAGGCGACACTCGTGCTGACAGATATGCGGGATCGGCCCCTCACGCATTGGTCCATTCCCGCAGTCAACCGCGCGAATCCCGGCCAGCGTCCGGCGATCTTTCACCCAGATGGCGATCCCGGCGAGACGCTTGAGATCGCCGCCACTGAAGCCGCGATGATCGACGCGATTGAGCAATTGCGCACCGCCGTAGAGCGTCGTCGCCCGCACCCCGGACGGCTGCGACTGGTGATGCTGGCAGGCTCGCTTGCGGCGGCGGGCGCGCTGGCCATATTCTGGCTGCCCGGCGCTGTGCGTGAGCATGCGCTGCGCGTGGTGCCCGACGTCAAACGCGCCGCCATCGGCGACGCTCTGATGCAGCAGATCTCTGTCGTGACCGCCCCCCCCTGTCGCGCGCCCGGAGGGCGTGCCGCACTCGCCACTTTGGCCGAGCGCCTGCCCAGGATCCGCGCCGGACAGATCACCATCCTGCGCGGCGGTGTGGCCAGCACGGCCAGCCTTCCCGGCGGTGCCATTTTGGTCAATCATACTTTGGTCGAGGACTATGACGAGCCCGATGTCGTCGCAGGCTTCGCCCTCGCGCAATCGCTCCGCGCGCAGTATGCGGACCCTCTGGAGGATCTGTTGCGCACCGGTGGTATCATGGCCTCCCTGCGCCTCTTGACCACAGGCGACCCCGGTGAGGTCGCCTTGCAGCGCTACGGCGAGGCGATGCTGACCAGAACACCCGCAGCGGTGCCTGAGGAGGTGCTATTGCAAGCGTTTGAGGAGGCCGGGCTGCGCAGCACACCTTATGCCTATGCGCGCGATATTTCCGGCGAAAGCACGCTGGCCCTGATCGAAGCCGACCCCTTTGCCGCTGAGGTGCCGGAGCCGCTCTTGCTCGATGCGGATTGGCTGCGGCTGCAAGGCATCTGCGGCGGTTAGCTTGCCAAAAATGCAAAACGCCGGGCCCCTCTCAGGACCCGGCGCTTTGATGTCTCAGCCCCAAGGCTGCTTACTTGCGCAGCACAGCGTTGCCAAACCCGGCCCCGCGCACGCGCGTCATGGCGGAATTCAACGCGCTCTGACTGTTGAACGGCCCAGCCAGAACCATTGTCACATCCTGCCCATTATGCCGCATCGTGCCCAGCCGTGCGGGCAGGCCCATGCTGGCGACACGCCGCGCCTCGACCTCAGCCTGCGCACGTGTTCTGTACACGCCCGCCTGAACGAAACGGTGGCTTGCCGCGCGTGCAGGCTCCGCCGCCGCCACAGCGGCCACAGGCAATGTCCGGCTCGACATGGTCACTTGGGGCGCTGCCAGACGTTTTTGCGTGACGTGCTCAGGCTGCGCCGCATAGCTGGTATAGGGGTATTTCAGGCCGGGGTGCAGCGCCGTCACCTCTCGGCCCGTCTGCCGGTCGATCAGGCGGCGGGGCGTGGTGCGGGTCCACATAAGATCCATCTGGGCCTTACCGGCATAGGTCTGATGCGCACGTTGCGGGTTCAGACGGCCATCCATCCAGACGCGTTTGTACCCTTCAGGGATGCTCACCCCTTGGGTGCTCAACCGCTGCTCGCGCACCACATGGCGTGGCGCGATCCGGGTGTCAGGCGTCAGCACTTGCGCGGTCTGTGCATAGTTGGGCGCAGGCGCTGTGCGCGGCACATATGATGACGGTGCGGCGGAAGGCAGGCGCGTCACGTGATCCTCGCGCTGCGGGCCGCAACGGACACTATGGGTCGACGATTGCATGTATTGGCGAGACAGAGCGCTACCACCGCAATTGGCACTGGCCAGTTGGGCCGGCGCGCGGCGGGTGGCGGTCTGAACCGTGGGCTGCACCGGAACCGGTGCCGCCAGCACGGGCGCGCTGCGCGGGGCAGTGACGGTCAGGGCCGCCACACGGCGCACGGGCACGACGGCCTGTGGTGCTGCTGAGGGCACGACACGCACTGTCTCGGCCGTGGGCTGGGCCTGCGCGACACGCACTGTCGGCTGCGCCGTTTGAGGGGCCGCCGCCACGGTTACGTTTGGCTCTGGTGCAGGTGCGCGGGCCACCAAGCTTGGCTGAAACCCACACGACAACTCACGGCTGCGCGTCACGCGCGGCACCCATGTGACATTGCCATCAATCCCGGCGCGGATAAATGCGCAGCCGTTGCTGTCGACATATTGCCGGCCTGTATAGGATGACGGCGGAAACTCCGCTGGTTCACCGACGTTGCGCAGGGCCTGCGCCTCTGCCTCTACCGGGATAAACGACACGGCACAGGCCGCAATCGCAATTGCTTTGAATACGTTCATATTGCCCCCACAAGATGTAGAGGAAGTTTGCCTCAAATCCCTAGGCGAGTAAAGCGCTCTTGCGCCTTATTTCGTGCCGAACATCCGGTCACCCGCATCCCCCAGACCGGGCAGGATATACCCGATATCATTAAGACGCTCATCCAGTGACGCGGTCACAATCGGTACATCGGGATGCGCCTCTTTCATGCGCGCAACGCCCTCCGGGGCCGCCAACAGGCACAAAAACCGGATATCCGTCGCGCCTGCGCCTTTCAAAAGATCCACCGCCGCGGCCGAACTGTTGCCCGTGGCCAGCATCGGATCGACCACGATCACCATCCGCTTGCCCAACTGATCGGGCACCTTGAAATAATATTGGACGGGCTTGAGGGTTTCTTCGTCGCGGTAAAGACCGACAAAGCCGACCCGTGCGGAGGGAATCAGCTCCAGCATCCCATCCAACAGCCCATTGCCCGCCCGCAGGATTGAAATCAGAGCAAGCTTGCGCCCCGCCAGCACGGGCGCTTCCATCTCCTGCATGGGCGTTTCAATCTCGCGCGTGGTGAGGGGAAGGTTGTGCGTGACCTCATAGGCCAAAAGCTGGCTGATCTCGCGAAGAAGCTGCCGAAAAACGGCCGTGGGCGTGCCCTTTTCGCGCATCAGGGTCAGCTTGTGCTGGACCAGCGGGTGTTTCACAACGGTCAGATGCTCTTGCATGGCGGCTCTCCGTGATAATGCGCCTCCTTCATTCCAGATGGCGCGGCCAAGGGCAATGGTCCCGATCCTGCCCCACCCAACGCCTATGTTGCGCCCCGCGCCCCAAAGGTACAGTTTGCAGTTCAGCCCCGGCGACGAAGGGGCACACCATCAAAAGGACGCGCGCCCCGATGAGCGATACGCAAAAAGAGACCCTGCGGCAGGCCGCTTTGGCCTATCACGAATTTCCAAAGCCCGGCAAACTCGAGGTCCGTGCGACCAAACCCCTCGCCAATGGCCGCGATCTGGCCCGCGCCTATTCGCCCGGCGTGGCCGAGGCCTGTCTGGAGATCAAGGCAGACCCCACCACGGCAAGCCGCTATACCGCGCGCGGTAATCTGGTGGCCGTGGTCACCAACGGCACGGCGGTTCTGGGCCTTGGCAATATCGGCCCACTGGCGTCCAAGCCGGTGATGGAGGGCAAGGCGGTTCTCTTCAAGAAATTCGCCAACATTGACTGTTTTGATATTGAACTGAACGAGGCCGACCCCGAGCGGCTTGCGGATATCGTCTGCGCGCTGGAACCCACATTCGGCGCGATCAACCTCGAAGACATCAAGGCCCCCGATTGCTTCATCGTGGAGCAAATCTGCCGCGAGCGGATGAATATCCCCGTTTTCCACGATGATCAGCACGGCACGGCCATCGTGGTGGGCGCCGCAGCTACAAATGCCCTGCACGTCTCGGGCAAGCGGTTCGAGGATATAAAGATCGTCTCCACGGGCGGCGGGGCGGCGGGGATTGCCTGCCTCAACATGCTGCTGAAACTGGGTGTGAGGCGCGAGAATGTCTGGCTCTGCGATATTCACGGGCTGGTCTATACGGACCGCGCCGAGGATATGACCCCACAAAAAGCGGCCTTCGCGCAGGACACTGCGCTGCGGACCTTGGACGATGTGATCGTTGGCGCGGATATGTTCCTTGGCCTTTCGGGCCCCAATGTCCTGAGCCCGGAAATGGTCGCCAAGATGACGCCCAAGCCCATCGTCTTCGCGCTGGCCAATCCCAACCCCGAGATCATGCCCGACGCCGCCCGCGCAGTCGCGCCGGATGCGATCATCGCCACGGGCCGTTCGGATTTCCCCAATCAGGTCAACAACGTGCTGTGCTTTCCGTTCATCTTTCGCGGCGCGCTCGATGTAGGCGCGACCGAGATCAACGATGCCATGCAGGTGGCTTGCGTGGACGGGATCGCAGAGCTTGCCCGCGCCTCCACCTCGGCCGAGGCCGCTGCCGCCTATCAGGGCGAGGAGATGACATTCGGGCCGGATTATCTGATCCCGAAGCCCTTTGATCCGCGCCTGTCCGGTATCGTCAGCACCGCCGTGGCACGTGCGGCCATGGAATCGGGTGTGGCCACACGGCCCCTCGCGGATCTCGCCGCATACAAGGCCGATCTGGACGCATCGGTGTTCAAATCATCGCTGCTGATGCGCCCTGTCTTCGACGCCGCCCGCAAGGTTGCGCGCCGCATCGTCTTTGCCGAGGGCGAGGATGAGCGCGTATTACGCGCCGCCCAGGCCGTGTTGGAGGAGACCTCAGAGCAGCCTATTCTCATAGGCCGTCCGCAAGTCATCGAGGCGCGCTGCGAGCGGCTGGGCCTTGATATCCGCCCCGGGCGCGATGTGCATATCGTCAACCCTGAGGACGATCCGCGCTACCGCGATTATTGGGGCAGCTATCATGAGATCATGAAGCGGCGCGGCGTGACGCCCGATCTCGCTCGGGCCGTGATGCGCACCAACACCACCGCCATCGGCGCGGTCATGGTGCACCGCGGCGAGGCCGATAGCCTGATCTGCGGCGCGTTTGGCGAATATCGCTGGCATCTCAATTACATCACCCAAGTGCTCGGCGGACCGGAATACGCCCCACACGGGGCGCTCTCGATGATGATCCTCGAAGACGGCCCCCTATTCATTGCCGACACACATGTGCGCGTATACCCCACGCCCGAAGAACTGGCCCAGAGCGCCATCGGCGCCGCCCGCCATGTGCGCCGCTTCGGGATCGAACCGAAAATTTCGCTCTGCTCGCAATCGCAATTCGGCAACCAGGGCAGCGATTCCGGCAAGCGCTTGCGCGCCGCGCTGGAGATACTGGACTCCACTCCGCGCGATTTTTCCTATGAGGGCGAAATGAACGTGGACGCGGCCCTCGACGCAGAGCTGCGCGCCCGGCTCTTGCCCGACAACCGGATGGAGGGTGCGGCCAATGTGCTGATCTTCTCCAACGCAGATGCGGCCTCAGGCGTGCGCAACATCCTGAAAATGAAAGGCGGCGGCCTTGAAGTCGGTCCGATCCTTATGGGCATGGGCAACCGCGCGCATATCGTGACACCCGGCGTGACGGCGCGCGGGCTTTTGAACATGGCCGCAATAGCAGGCACGCCCGTGGACATTTATGGCTGAGCCGCGCCGCGTCATGGCGCATAGGGCACTGGACGCAAAGACCGCTGCCGCTTAACACACGAGCCAGCGAATGGAGGAGACGCACATGGGATACAAAGACATCTATGACGGTTGGAAGGCCGATCCTGAAGGCTTCTGGATGCAGGCGGCCGAGGCGATTGATTGGACCCGCAAACCCTCCAAGGCCCTCTTTGACGAAGGCGCACCGCTTTATGAGTGGTTCAGCGATGGCCTCACCAATACCTGCCACAACGCGGTGGACCGCCATGTGGAGGCCGGGCGCGGCGATCAGGTTGCGATCATCCATGACAGCCCGATCACCCACAGCAAGGCCGAAATCACCTATGCCGAGCTTCAGACGCGGGTGGCCGCTCTCGCCGGGGCATTGCGCGCCAAGGGCATTGAGAAGGGCGACCGCGTGATTATCTATATGCCCATGGTGCCCGAGGCGCTTGAGGCGATGCTGGCCTGTGCGCGGCTGGGCGCGGTGCATTCGGTGGTCTTTGGCGGGTTTGCTGCGTCCGAGCTGGCCGGGCGCATCGACGATTGCACCCCCAAGGCGATCATCGCCGCCTCCTGCGGGCTGGAGCCAGGCCGCACGGTGCATTACAAACCGCTCGTGGATGGCGCGATTGCCGAGGCGACCCACAAGCCCGAGTTCTGCGTGATCTTTCAGCGCCCACAGGAAGTGGCCGCCCTGACCGAGGGCCGCGACGTGGACTGGCATGCGTTTCAGGCTGGCACCACACCTGCCGATTGCGTGCCCGTCGAAGGCAATCACCCGGCCTATATCCTCTATACCTCGGGCACCACGGGCGCGCCCAAGGGCGTGATCCGGCATACGGGCGGGCACATGGTCGCTCTCAATTGGACTATGAAGAACATCTACAACGTCGATCCGGGCGATGTGTTCTGGGCCGCCTCGGACGTGGGATGGGTCGTCGGGCACAGCTATATCTGCTACGCGCCGCTCATCCACGGCAACACCACTATCGTGTTTGAGGGCAAGCCCATCGGCACCCCGGACGCAGGCACGTTCTGGCGCGTCATATCCGAGCATAACGTGCGCAGCTTCTTCACCGCCCCCACAGCCCTGCGCGCGATCAAACGCGAGGACCCGAAGGGCGAGGCGATCAAGGCTTACGACATCTCCTGCCTGCGCGCGCTTTACCTTGCGGGAGAACGCGCGGACCCCGACACGATCCTCTGGGCGCAGGATGTGATGAAAGTGCCCGTCTATGACCATTGGTGGCAGACCGAGACGGGCTTCACCATCGCAGGCTACCCCACAGGGATTGAGACGCTGCCCGTGAAGATCGGCTCACCCGCCGTGCCGATGCCGGGCTATGACGTGCAGATTCTGGATGAGGCGGGGCACAGCGTGCCGCCCAACACACTCGGGGCAATTGCGATCAAGCTGCCCCTGCCCCCCGGCACATTGCCGACACTTTGGAACGCCGAGGCGCGGTTCATCAAATCCTACCTGAACACCTTCCCCGGATATTACGAGACGGGCGATGCAGGCATGATCGACGAGGATGGATATCTCTACATCATGGCGCGCACGGATGACGTGATCAACGTGGCGGGCCACCGCCTCAGCACCGGCGCGATGGAAGAAGTTCTGGCCGCCCACCCCGATGTCGCCGAATGCGCCGTGATCGGGGTGACAGATCAGCTCAAGGGCCAGATGCCTATGGGGTTTGTGTGTCTCAGCAAGGGGGTGAACCGCGCGCATGATGAGATTACAAAGGAATGTGTGAAGCTGGTGCGCGAGAAAATCGGCCCTGTGGCCGCGTTCAAGCTCGCGCTGGTGGTGGATCGTTTGCCCAAGACGCGCTCAGGCAAGATCCTGCGCGCGACGATGGTGAAGATCGCCGATAGCGAGGCTTTCAAAATGCCGGCGACGATTGACGATCCGGCGATCTTGGATGAAATCCGCAGCGCGCTGCAAACCATCGGTTACGCGAAATAGAAAAAGGCGGCCCCCGTCATCGGGGGCCACCTGCAAGCCGTCACATCTGGGCGGCCATCTCGTCTACTTTTTTCTCAGCCTCGTCTTTGGCGATGCCGTAGCGCTCCTGCACCTTGCCGATGAGCTGTTCACGTTTGCCTTCGACTTTTGCCACATCGTCGTCGGTCAACTCCCCGAAATGCTCGCGCACATTGCCTGTGAGTTGTTTCCAGTTGCCTTGGATTTTATCCCAGTTCATGTCGGACCTCCTGTCGGTTGAGTTCAGTTGCGGACCTCTTGGACCGCTATGCCAGCTCAACGCACAGCAACGCGAGAGGTTCCGCGCAGATCCAAATCAGACAAATTGCTCGCGCAAAAGCCGCTCTTCCAATCCATGACCGGGATCAAAGAGAATGCGGTGCGCGATGCTGGGCTCCGAGGCCACCTCGACCCAGAGCACATCCTCCACCCACAGGCTATCGGCCACCGCATTGACCGGTCGTTTGCCCGGATCAACCGTATCGAACCGCACCGTTGCCGATTTGGGCAACAAGGCCCCGCGCCAGCGCCGGGGCCGAAACGCCGCCACCGCCGTCAGCGCCAGAACATCAGAGCCAATCGGCAAGATTGGCCCATGCGCGCTATAATTATATGCAGTTGATCCCGCAGGCGTGGCCACTAGCGCACCGTCGCAGACCAACTCCTCCAGCCGCAAATGTCCATCGACGCTGATCTTGAGCTGTGCCGCCTGAGGGCCCGCGCGCAGCAGCGACACTTCATTGATCGCCAGCGCCCGGTGCGTCTGCCCGCTCACACATTCCGCACGCATCACCAGAGGATTCAGCACCTCTTCCGCCGCCGCGGCCAAACGATCCAGCAGATCGCTCTCGCTGTATTCGTTCATCAAAAAGCCAACCGTGCCGCGGTTCATCCCATACACCGGCACGTCGAGATCCTGAGTCTGGTGCAGCGTGTGCAGCATGAATCCGTCACCGCCCAATGCCACGACAACATCCGCCTCCGCCTCGGGAACAGCCCCAAACCGCGTGGCAAGAGCCGCCCGTGCGATCTGCGCGGTCGGCGCATCGCTGGCCACGAAGGCGATCTTTTGTGTCATGCCGTGCCGCCCATCCTGAATTTGCGCAATTTCACCCCTGATCGAAACACAGTTTCGCACCATGTGCCAGCACTGCCGCATCCGGACCTTGAATTGTCGATTTATCGGGTTCCATTTGGACAAGGTTTCCGATACGAAATCCGCAACTGTTACCGCCAACATGGAGAATCTCCTCATGAACAAGCAGAACACCCTGAAAGCCGACACCGGCTTCTTCACCGAACCTCTGGCCACACGCGATCCGGAGCTTTACGCCTCGATCACCTCCGAACTGGGCCGCCAGCGCGACGAGATCGAGCTGATCGCATCCGAGAACATCGTGTCAGCCGCCGTGATGGAAGCTCAAGGCTCCGTCATGACAAACAAATATGCCGAAGGCTATCCGGGCCGCCGCTACTATGGCGGGTGCCAATATGTAGACGTGGCCGAAACCCTCGCGATCGACCGCGCGAAAGAGCTTTTCGGCTGCGGCTTTGCAAACGTGCAGCCCAACTCGGGCAGCCAAGCCAACCAGGCCGTGTTCCTTGCTCTGCTCAAGCCCGGCGACACCATCCTCGGCATGAGCCTCGACGCAGGCGGGCACCTCACCCACGGTGCGGCCCCCAACCAGTCGGGCAAGTGGTTCAACGCCGTGCAATACGGCGTGCGCCGTGACACGCTGGACGTGGATTACGATCAGATGGAAGCGCTGGCACTTGAGCATAAGCCACAGATGATCATCGCCGGCGGCTCGGCTATCCCGCGCCAACTCGACTTTGCCCGCATCCGCGAGATTGCCGACAAGGTCGGTGCTTGGGTTCTGGCCGACGTTGCGCATTTCGCAGGTCTGATCGCGGCGGGCGAATACCCCTCGCCCTTCCCGCACGCGCACGCAGCCACGACAACCACGCACAAGACCCTGCGCGGCCCACGCGGCGGCATGATCCTCACCGATGACGAGGCACTGGCCAAAAAGTTCAACTCGGCCATCTTCCCCGGCATCCAAGGCGGCCCGCTGATGCATGTCATCGCAGGCAAGGCCGTGGCGTTTGGCGAAGCGCTCCGCCCCGAGTTCAAGACATACATCAAGAACGTGCGCTCCAACGCCGTTGTTCTAGCCGATACGCTGATTGCGGGCGGTCTGGATATCGTCACTGGCGGCACAGACACGCATGTCATGCTTGTCGATCTGCGCCCCAAGAAAGTAACCGGCAACATCGCCGACGCAGCCCTCGGCCGCGCGCATATCACCTGCAACAAGAACGGCGTGCCGTTTGACCCCGAAAAGCCCACAGTCACCAGCGGCCTGCGCCTCGGCACACCTGCAGGGACAACACGCGGCTTCGGCCCGGCCGAGTTCGAGCAAATCGGCAAATGGATCGTTGAGGTCGTTGACGGCCTTGCGGCCAACGGCGCGGACGGGAATGAGGCCGTGGAGGCCAAAGTGCGCGGCGAAGTCGCCGCAATGTGCGCGCGCTTCCCGCTTTATCCAAACCTCTGATAGTGAGGTCAGAACATGCAAACGGCGCCCCAAGCGGGGCGCCGTTTGGCGTTACCGGCGCGCTCTTTGGCGTTCAGATATACCCACGCCAGACCAAAAACATGAGCAAAGCGGCCACCGCCAGCAGCAGGTTGAACACCAGCCCCCCGGCCACACCCAAAAGCGCCCCGCGCCGCCGATCCTTGGGATCAATCTGCCCAAGCGCCGCCCGCATCTCCGCCGCATCCGCGCGCAAGGCCACGTTGTCCACAAGCCGGCGCAGCTTGGGATGCGTCACAAAAACCTCGGCCTGCACGATCCTCTGCCCCGCCGCGCGCGCGGGCGCAGGCACCATGCGACCTCCCCGCCGAAGGGCCGCGCGTAGGGACTTGCCCCGCACGCCCAGCCTTGCACGCATTGCATCGCGCAAATTGCCTGTCATCTCCGCATAATCCGCCGGGCTCATCGCCTCCTCACCCCCTCTTTTGCAGATAGGTTAGCGCCCCGGATTTCTGCCCGCAATGGGGCTGGCCCAACGCCCGCGCCCACGCTACACCATCGCCCATGTTACATATGATCACCCACGGCACGCCAACCGAACTGCGCCCACTGCTGATCGCGCATGGCCTTTACGGATCTGCACGCAATTGGGGCGTGATCGCCAAGCGGCTGAGCGACGTGCGGCAGGTTTTTGCAGTGGATATGCGCAACCACGGCCAAAGCCCTTGGAAAGACGGCAACAGCTATCCCGAAATGGCGGAAGATCTGGCTGAGGTGTTGGAGAAAATCGGCCCCGCGCATCTCTTGGGCCATTCGATGGGCGGCAAGGCGGCGATGGTGCTGGCCTCAACGCGCCCCAGTTTGCTCAACAGCATGATCGTCGCCGATATCGCGCCCGTGGCCTATGCGCGCACGCAGATCGGCTATATCGAAGCGCTGAAAGCCGCAGACCTTGGCGGGATCGAGAAACGCTCGGACATGGCCGCGCGGCTGGAGCCGGTGATAGACGACCCTGCGCTCATCCCATTCTTCCTGCAATCGCTGGATGTGGCCGAGAGGCGTTGGCGGCTGAACCTTGATGCGCTGGCCAATGGCATGCCCGATATCATGGGCTTTCCGACGTTGGAGAGCGCGTATGACGGGCCCACGCTCTTTCTCACCGGAGCCACATCGGACTATGTGCTGCCAGAGTATCGCACTGAGATCAAACGTCTCTTCCCTACCGCGCGCTTTGCCAAGATTCTCGGGGCCGGGCATTGGCTCCACGCCGAGAAACCGCGCGAGTTTGAGGCGGCGGTGCGCGCATGGTTGGAGCGCGCCTAGCGCTTGCGCATCAGCTCCACCAAGGTGCAGCGCGGGTCATGCGCGCGGAGGTCCTGCCGCGCGGTCTCAACCCACTCAGCGGCCTCGAAGCTGGGGAAAAACGTGTCAGGCGCGTCCACGACCAAGTCCACCTCGGTGATCAGAAGCCGGTCTGCGATCCCGATCATTTCCGCGTAAATACCGGCGCCGCCAATCCCATAGAGCCGCGCATGGCCTTTGGATGCCGCAAACTCCAGCGCGGCAGAAACGGTAGCGAAGCAGTCTGCTCCTTCGACACCGCGCGATGTGACAACAAGATTAAGCCTGTTCTTCAAAGGCTTATAGGGCAAGCTGTCCCAGGTATTGCGCCCCATGATGATTGCACCACCCGTCGTCTCGCGCTGGAAAAACGCCAGATCCTCCGGGGCAGACCACGGAATGTCACCATCCTTGCCAATCGCGCCATTGCGGTCGCGCGCCACCACCAGCGACAGCATCAAACAGCCACTGGCGCTTTGATGGCCGGGTCGGGATCATATCCAATCACGTCGAAATCCTCGTATTTGAAGTCAAAGAGAGAGCCGACCGTGCGGGTGATCCGCAGCTCCGGCAACGCCTTTGGTGTGCGCGACAAAAGCAGGTCCACCTGCTCCAGATGGTTGGAATAGATATGCGCATCGCCCAATGTATGAATGAAATCGCCCGGCTCGTAGCCCGTGACATGTGCCAGCATATGCAAGAGAAGCGCATAGGACGCGATGTTGAACGGCACGCCCAGAAACATATCCGCCGAGCGTTGGTAAAGCTGTAAATGCAGTTTGCCGCCGATCACGCGCACCTGCCACATCGTGTGGCATGGCGGCAGAGCCATTGCGGGCACATCGCCTGGGTTCCATGCCGAGACGATCATCCGGCGGCTATCGGGGCTTTTGCGGATCAACTCGATCAGACCTTCGATCTGGTCCACGGCCGCCGCGCGGAACGCAGGCGCACCATCCACTTCGCCCGCCGCGGCCCCGATGGCCGGAAAGGCGCGCCATTGCGCGCCGTAGACCGGGCCGAGATCGCCGTTTTCATCCGCCCACTCATCCCAGATCGACACACCATTTTCCTTGAGATAGCGGATGTTGGTATCGCCCGAGAGAAACCACAAAAGCTCGTGGATGATAGATTTGAGATGCAGCTTTTTTGTTGTGACCAAGGGAAACCCATCCGCCATGGGATAGCGGCTTTGCAGCCCGAAATGCGAAATCGTGCCAGTGCCCGTCCGGTCCGATGACCGGGCGCCATGCTCAAGCACCGTCTTCAACGCCTCATGATATTGCCGCACAGCACACCCCCATCTTGCTATGCCCAGAGTTACCCGCGCCGCACGCCCATCACAAGATCGTTCGGGTCCAAAGGGTGGACGCGGCGGCAAATGCCTCTAGGATATGCTCCAAAGAAGGAGAACCAGCATGAGCATCAGATACCTACACACCATGGTCCGCGTGAAGGACCTTGAGGCATCCATCGCCTTCTTCGCGCTGCTCGGCCTGAAGGAAACGCGCCGTTGGGACAATGAAGGCGGACGCTTCACGTTGGTTTTCATGGCACCTGAGGGACAAGAAGAATGTCCCGTCGAGTTGACCTATAATTGGGATGGCGATGACGGTTTGCCCTCGGACGGCCGTCATTTTGGACACCTCGCCTACCGCACAGAAAATATTTATACGCTTTGTCAACACCTTATGGACAATGGCGTCACGATCAACCGCCCCCCGCGCGATGGACACATGGCCTTCGTGCGCAGCCCTGACAATATCTCGATCGAGCTTTTGCAAGAGGGCGACGCGCTCGCCCCTGCCGAGCCTTGGGCCAGCATGCAGAACACGGGCCATTGGTAAGGCTCGCCGCCTTTTGCGCGGCACTCTGGGCTGGGGCTGCGGAGGCATCGTGCCGTTTGGCGCTTGTGCTGGCGCTGGATGTATCCTCATCCGTTGATGCAGTTGAGTATGATCAGCAGCGGCTTGGACTGGCGCTGGCGCTCAATGCCGAGGATGTGCGGCACGCAATCTTGCGCGGGGGCACAGGGGATGTTGCGATTGCGGTCTATGAATGGAGCGGCATCCGCCAGCAAACGCTCCATCTCGACTGGACCATGCTGCGCACGGAGCGCGACATCGACGCGGTCGTTGCGGCCCTTGGTGGCATGGAGCGGGGATATGATGATTTCCCCACGGCGCTGGGTTATGGCCTGTCCTACGGCGCGACATTGATGGCCCGCGCGCCACACTGCACGCGGCGCGTGATCAACGTCTCCGGCGACGGAGAGAACAATCATGGCTTCGGGCCCGAGCTCGTGCGCAAGCACTTTCCACTCGAAGGCGTCACCGTCAACGGCCTGGTGATCAGCGGGGATGCGCCCGGCATCGCCGCCTATTACCGTGAGCATGTGATCAGCGGGGCTGGCGCATTTGTCGAGATTGCCGAAGGGTTCGAGGGCTTCGAGACGGCCATGGCCCGCAAACTCTTTCGCGAGATCAACGATATCATGCTGGGCGGTGCGACGCCGTCCACAAGGCCGCGCGGATGAGAGCGACACTCGCTTTGCTCGCGGCCCTCGCCACGGGGCCGGCCGCCGCCGAATGCCGCCTCGCTCTCGTGCTCGGGCTTGACGTGTCCGGCTCGGTGGACCCGCGCGAATACCGGCTGCAACTCGACGGGGTGGCGGGTGCGCTGGAAACACCCGGCGTTCAAAAGGCACTGTTTTCCATGCCCGGCGTGCATGTAGATATCGCCGTTTACCAATGGGGCGCCCCATGGCAGCAGCGCCTCCTGCTGGATTGGACCACATTGCGCAATTCCACTGATACGGCCGTAGTGGCCGCCCGGTTGCGCGGCGCAAGCCACAGCTTTTCCGACCCGTCCACGGCCATCGGATCGGCCATCGAGTTTGGCGTGGCTCTCTTGTCGGACCGCCCCGACTGTTGGGCCCATACGATAGATATCTCCGGCGACGGGCCATCCAATTCCGGCCCCCCTCCGGGAAGTCTGACCCTACCCTCACCACCCTATATCACGGTCAACGGCCTTGTCGTGAACCCCTTGGCCCGCGACAATATCGGCAAGGATCTCAGCCGGGCCACGACCTTGCGCAACCATTATGAGACCCAAGTGATCCGTGGGCCCGGCGCCTTTGTCGAAGTGGCCGATAGCTTTCAGGATTTTGAGCGCGCAATGACAAGAAAGCTGATCCATGAGGTTCAGCCTGCTGTTGTTGGAGTGGTAGAAGACCCCTAGGGGCGTCTCAGAGCGGCCACTTACCCTGCTGGCTCAGTAGATATACCGGATCTGATCGGTCCAGTAGCGTTCGACCCGCCGCAGCGAGGTCGCGATCTGATCAATACCATCGGCCCCCAACACGCCCCGATCCTGAAGTCCCTCCGCGTGCCGCTCGAACAATGCCGTGATGATATCGCGGATTTCGCGTCCCTTGGGTGTCAGGCGCACCCGCACAGAGCGGCGGTCAATCTCACATCGCTGGTGGTGCATATAGCCCATTTCAACCAATTTCTTGAGATTGTAGCTGACATTGCTGCCTTGGTAATAGCCACGCGATTTCAATTCGCCCGCCGTGACTTCGTTATCGCCGATATTGAAGAGCAAAAGGGCCTGCACCGCATTGATCTCCAGCACGCCGACGCGCTCAAACTCATCCTTGATCACATCCAGCAGGAGCCGGTGAAGCCGCTCCACCAGTGCAAGCGCATCGAGATATCCGGCCATGAAGCCATGTTCCGCCTTGGGCGGGGCGATTGGGGTGTGCATTGACATATTTCGGGGTCTCCGTCCGTTTTACTGCTCTGGACGTGACATTCGCCGAGAATGCCGAATAATCGGTTAAACCCCACCAATAGAGCATAAAACTTGAACGATTATCCCGGAGTGTCGCTCACGGGGACGGACCTGATGCGCGTGATCAGGTCATCATATGTGCTGGGGCCTTTGATCTGGCCCGTGACCCATTGATAGAGATCTTGATCGTTTTCTTCCAAAAAGGCGTCATAAACATCAAGCTCTTGTGTGCTCATATCCGCCATCTGAGCAGCGGCGAAGCGACTGAGGATAATGTCCATTTCCTTGATGCCACGCCGCATGGACCGCATCGTCAGGCGACGCAGCCGGACCTCGCGTGTCTCGCTTATACCTGCGTCATTCATCGGAGGTCTCTCGCAGCAAATTGGCCAATTGAGATTCGGCGCGGCCCAGACGCTCTGCCGCAAGAGTAAGCTGTGAGCTGATCTCGCGCAGCTCACTCATCAACTGACTTGCCTGCGCCGAAAGTTCCGTGCCATCGGGACCAGACGGGCCATCGCCTTCCCCGGTCAAAAGCCACGTCAACGAAACGTTAAGCAGTCCTGCCAACATCGACAGACTGCTGGCGCGCGGCTCGGCTTGATCATGCTCCCAGTGATCCAAAGTCTTTTTCTTCACCCCGAGCCGTTTGGCCAGCGCGGCCTGGGTCATACCCGCCGCCTCACGCGCGCCAGCAAGCCTGTCTCCGAATGTGGTCTCTGTGGGATCGAACCAGTCATTTGGGGTTTGCTCAGTCATGGATGCTCCTTTCGGGAACGGTCTTGATCAGTTCAGGCGCGCACCATATGACACGAATGCACCCGAGAACCAACCGGAGCCTCAAAATGAATGGCCTGTCCGCGACACTTTCACGCGTAAAACCTTCCCCCACCATCGCCGTCTCCACGAAGGCGCGCGAGCTTAAGGAGGCCGGCCGCGACATTATCGGCCTCGGCGCAGGGGAGCCGGATTTCGACACGCCCGAGAATATCCGCGCGGCAGGTATCCGCGCCATCGAAGAGGGCAAGACGCGCTATACTGCGCCGGATGGCATCATCGAGCTGAAACAGGCGATCTGCGCCAAGATGAAGCGCGACAACGGCTTGGATTATGTGCCCGCGCAGGTCAGCGTCGCGACGGGCGGCAAGCAGATCCTCTACAACGCGCTCATGGCCACGCTGAACCCCGGCGACGAGGTGGTGATCCCCGCGCCCTATTGGGTCAGCTATCCGGATATGGTCCTGCTGGCGGGTGGTGAGCCCGTGATCGCGAGCGCCGGGATCGAAACTGGATACAAGCTGAGCCCCGAAGCCCTTGAGGCCGCGATCACGCCGCGCACCAAATGGTTCATCTTCAACTCGCCATCAAACCCCACGGGGGCGGGCTATAGCTGGGATGAGTTGAAGGCGCTGACGGATGTGTTGCTGCGCCACCCCCACGTGATGGTGATGACGGATGACATGTATGAGCATCTGTCCTATGGCGATTTCAAATTCTGCACTCCTGCCGAGGTGGAGCCAAAGCTTTACGACCGCACCCTGACCTGCAACGGCGTATCCAAAGCCTATGCAATGACCGGATGGCGCATCGGCTATGCCGCGGGCCCCGAGCCGTTGATCGCCACCATGCGCAAGATCCAGAGCCAAAGCACATCGAACCCCTGCACGATCAGCCAATGGGCCGCTGTCGAGGCGCTGAACGGCACGCAGGATTTCATCGCCCCCAACAACGCAATGTTCGTGCAGCGGCGCGATCTTGTGGTGGGGATGCTGAACGAGATCGACGGTATGGAGTGCCCGGTGCCGGATGGGGCGTTCTATGTTTATCCTTCCATCAAGGGCCTGATGGGCAAAACGAGCGCCGGTGGAACACTTATCGACACCGACGAGGCCTTTGCCACAGCCCTTCTGGAGGAGACAGGCGTGGCCGTGGTTTTCGGCGCGGCCTTCGGGCTTTCCCCGAACTTCCGGATCAGCTACGCTACATCAGACGACGCACTTAAAGAAGCATGCACCCGCATTCAGGCGTTTTGCAAAGGGCTCTCATGAACTCAGGTCGGACCACCGCGATCTTTGGCCTCACCCTGAGGACGTTAACGTGAGCGGGGATCTCCCCGACTATTACTTCCGGGTGCGCGAAAATGGTGCCTTCGTCTTTCGGGTCGATACCGAGAACCGCCAGCGGCGCATCGACATGGATCAGATCGCCGTGCTCAACATCCGCAAGGGCGAGATCAAGCCGCATGGCGAGCGTGAGCTGAGCGCGGAGGACATCGAGGTGATCCAAGGCTGGATGGCCGAGCGTCTGGCGCTTTTGGAATATCGTGACATCGACGATATTCACCGGGCGGTCGATTACCTCAACACTACAGCACATTGGGCCCAGAGCCGCGCAAGCGACGAACAGCTTGAGGCGGTTACAGATGCTCTTTTGCTGGCCATGCATGATCTGCGCACCGTGCTGGTCCGCAAGAAAGCGGACCGCCTATTGGGCGACAAAGGCTAGCGGGGCTAACCCCAAGGAGTGCGCATGCTGGTTGCTCGGATGGCCGCTTGACGTGGGCAGCTTGTGCCCCGTCAGCCTTGCACCGGTTGCCAGCGATCCGTCCACCGCCAGAAACGCAGGCCCAAGAGCCCAGCCGCAAAAGCCAACCCGATGGCGAGACCCAGCCAGATACCGACCCCACCCATCCCGAAGGTAAAGCCAAGCACATAGCTGGCCGTCACACCAACGGCCCAATAGCTGATACCGGCGATCACCATGGGCACCCGCGTGTCCTGCACCCCGCGCAAGAAACCAAGCGCCATGACCTGCCCTGCGTCAAGCAATTGAAAGAGGCCCGCAGCCGCCAGAAGGGCAACCCCAATGCCAAGCACGGAATCGCGATCCGGCTCATGCGGGCTCATGAAGAGGCCGATGAGCGGTTCGGGCAGCAGCAAGAAGATCAGCACGGTCAGCGCCGCAAAGCCCAGCGACAGCATCGTGGCCACAACCGCGCCGCGCCGCAGCTCCGTTTTATCATGGCGCCCGTAAGCCTGCCCCGCGCGCACGGTGGCCGCGTTGCTCAGCCCCATATGGATCATGAAGGTGACAGAGGTGATTTGCAGCGCGATCCCATGTGCGGCCAGCGGCAGTGTGCCAAGCCAACCCATCATGATCGACGATGCCGCGAACAGCCCGGTCTCCGCGAGGTTCGTCACCCCGATGGGCCAGCCGAGCCGGAACACATCGCGCAGCGCCTCTGCATCCATTCGCCACACCCGCGCGAACAGAGTATGCTCGGGCGTGACCCAAGCGACATAGACGCCCAGCGCGATCAGCGAGGCCGTCGTCGTGACAAGCGAGGCAATCGCAGCCCCGCGAATACCCATCTCGGGGAAGCCGCCATTGCCGAAGATCAGCAGGTAATTCACCCCGATATTCAGCACCACAGCCGCCACCGTGACCCAAAGCACCACCTGCGTGCGCTCCAACGCCGCGAGATAGCTTTTCAGCACCATCACCAGAAGTGCAGGCAGAATGGCCCAGCCCACGATCCTCAGATACTCCCCCGCAAGGGCGGCTGTCTCGGGCGTCTGCCCCAGCATCAGGAATATCTCGGCGGACCAGTAAAAGATCGGCTGCACCGCAAAGCCAAACGCCACCGACGCCCAGCACCCCATGCGCGTGACACGCCGCACCCGGCTATCATGTCCGCCCGCCACAGCCGAGGCGACCATCGGCATCACAGCCCAGGCAAAGCCCGATCCCATGATGAAAAGCATGTAAAAGACCGTGCTCGCAAGCACCTCAGCCGCCAGCGCCTCAATGCTATACCAACCCAGCATGATCGTGTCGGTGACATGGATCGCCAATTGCGCCAGATGACTACCCACCAAGGGAAGGCCCAGCACGAGCAAAAGGCGCGCATCGCGGCGGAAGGCATGAAGGCGTGTCATTCCTTTGCCTAAGCCCGTGCGCGCGGGCTTGCAATACCGTGCGCGCCTACCGTCGAGCAGCGAGGCGCGCGCGCAGGAGGGTGTCCGGCTCGACTGGGCGGGCCTGGGCAGCCCGGCTCAGTGTCAATGAGTTAGAGGGTTATGCAGACCCCTAGTGGGTCCAGACCTGCCGCCGGTTGGTGGCGAAATTATCGCCATATCCGCCCGGGCGGATGTTCGCCTTGCGGGTCTTGGGCTCCTGCACGATCACGTCGATACCGTGCTCTTCGGCATATTCCAGCGCCGCTTCCTTGGTGGAAAAACTCAAACGCACCTGCGCTTGGGTATCCGCCGAGGAGGTCCAGCCCATCAAGGGGTCCACCTCACGCCGCTCCTGCGGCGCGTGCTCCAGAACCCATTTGCGGGTCTTTGCAGTGCCCGAGGACATGGCCGTGCGGGCGGGGCGGAAAATACGGGCTGGCATCGGGCGACCTCCGGAATGACGCGATATACCTGAGATATGCGCCCGCCCCCGCCCTGTCAATCGCACGCGGCATGAGCGGATTATGGGTTTGTGAACCTCATCGCGCTAGAGCCTGTGGTGCAATGTTTTGCGCGAGCTATAGTGGTTCCGCGCATCAAGCGTGAGGGTGTTTGAAAGTGGCAATCAAAATCGAGATGCTCCGCTGTTTTGCCTCAGTCGCCGAGCATGGCAGCCTGACAGGCGCCGCCGAGACGCTGGGGCGCACGCCCTCGGCCATTTCCATGATGCTCAGCCAATTTGAAGACCATATCGGTGCGCCGCTCTTTGAGAGCGCGCGAAAATCCCGGCTGACGCCCCTCGGCGCCATGATCCGCACGGAAGCCTTGCGCGAATTGGCCCATTTTGATCGCACCACCCGCACCATCGAAGGGTTCGCGCGTGCCGAAGGTGGCACCGTGCGTCTTGCATGCACGCCCTCGGTCGCCCAGACGATCATGCCGCCTATTCTTCAGGCCTACCGCGCCGCCCGCCCCGGCGTCCGCATCGAGATGAGCGATACAGACAGCGCCACCGTACAACGCGACCTCATGGAGGAACGCGCCGATATCGGCATTGCCACCCTGCCGCACCTGCCCGGGTTCGAGCGCCAATTGCTCTTCAGCGATCCCTACGGCGCCGTCTGCCCCATTGATCATCCCTTGTCGCGCAATTGGGCCAAGCTCACATGGGCCGATCTGGCCGGGCTACCCTTCATCGCCAACGGTCTTTGCGCCGGTATTCCCGATCCGGGGTTTCAGCCCATTCTGGCCGCCTCCAGCCTCTTCGTGCGCAACACCGCCTCGATCTTGTCGATGGTGCGCGCACGGGCGGGCATAACAATCCTGCCGCAACTGGCCGTCCTGCCCGATTTTCTGGACCTTGAGTTCCTGCCGCTGAGCAACACGCAGACCCGCCGCGAGGTCTGGATGCTCAGCCAACCATCCTGCGCCCTCTCGCCCGCAGCGCAAGCCTTGGCCGCTGCAATCCGCACCGCCGAAATCAGCGTCTCCAGCTAGGGTATAGCCTGCTATTTCAGTTTTTCTGAAGTTTATTTCACCAGAATGAGATTGCCCTGAAGCAACAGTCATAGCACAACGAATGCGGAACCACCGCAGTCAGGAGCCACGCCATGTCGAGCCACCACCAGAATTATATCGCCGGCGAATGGGTCTCCGGCCCTACCGAGATCGAGAACCGCAACCCCTCCGATCTGAGTGATCTGATCGGGCATTATACCCAAGCCAGCACCGAGCAACTCGACACAGCCCTCGCCGCCGCGCGCCAAGGACAGGCCGAATGGGCCGCCTATGGGCTGGAGCGCAAACAGGCCGTGCTCATGGCCATCGGCACCGAAATGATGGCGCGCGCCGAAGAGCTTGGCACACTTTTGAGCCGTGAAGAGGGCAAACCGCTTGCCGAGGGGCGCGGCGAGGTCTATCGCGCCGGGCAGTTCTTCACATATTACGCGGCTGAGACCCTCCGCCAACTGGGTGAGACCGCCGATAGCGTCCGCGCTGGCGTCGAGATCGACGTGCGCCGCGAACCTGTGGGCGTGGTCGCCGTGATCAGTCCCTGGAACTTTCCCACCGCCACCGCCAGCTGGAAAATCGCGCCCGCGCTCGCCTATGGCAATGCCGTGCTGTGGAAACCGGCCAACCTCACGCCAGCCTCCGCCGTGGCCCTGACCGAGATCATCGCGCGTCAGGACATCCCCAAGGGCCTCTTCAACCTCGTCATGGGTGCAGGCCGCGAGGTGGGCCAGCGCCTTGTGGAAAGCGCCGATGTGGACGCCATATCCTTCACTGGCTCTGTTCCAGTGGGCCGTGGCATCGCCTCCGCCGCGGTCCAGAACTTCACCCGCATCCAGATGGAAATGGGCTCCAAGAACGCGCTTGTCGTGATGGATGACGCCGATCTCGATCTGGCCGTGACAGTGGCCTTGGCCGGCGCGTTCGGCGGCACCGGGCAGAAATGCACGGCCTCCTCGCGCCTTATCGTGCACGACAAGATCCACGATGCCTTTGCCGAGCGTATGATCCAAGGCGCCGAGGCCATGATCGTCGGCCACGCCCTTGATGAGGGCACCCAAATCGGCCCGGTGGTCAGCGAAACACAGCTGAGCGAGAACCTGTCATATGTGGAGCGTGGCCAATCTGAGGGGGCTGAGCTGGCCTGCGGTGGTGCGCGCGTGGAACGCGAGACCAAGGGCTACTACATGACGCCCGGAATTTTCCTGAACACAACCAATGATATGACGATCAACCGCGAGGAAATGTTCGCCCCCCTCGCCGCGATCATCAAAGTGGGCAGCTACGCCGAGGCGCTTCACACGGTCAACGACACCAATTTCGGCCTCACCTCCGGGATCGTCACCCGGAGCCTCGCCCGCGCCACGCATTTTCGCCGCAACGCGCGCACCGGCGTGGTTACCGTGAACCTGCCCACCGCCGGAACAGATTATCACGTCCCCTTCGGCGGGCGCGGCGACAGCTCCTACGGCCCCCGCGAACAGGGCCAGACCGCGCGCGATTTCTACACAATCGTCAAAACCGCCTATATCTCAGCAGGCACGCCCGAATGACCTTTCGCATTGACGGGTTGCAATACGCCAACTGGTCCGAAAAAATCTTCCGCGAGATGCGGCAGGGCGGGCTGGACGCGGTGCATGTCACCATCGCCTATCACGAGAATTTCCGCGAAACCGTGCTCAACATGGAGCAGTGGAACCGATGGTTCGAAGAATATCCGGACCTTATTATGAAGGGCCGGTGGGCGGGCGATGTGCGCCGCGCGCACGAGAGCGGTCGCACGGCCATCTTCTTCGGCTTCCAAAATCCAAGCCCGATCGAGGATGATATCGGCCTTGTAGAGATCCTGCACGATCTGGGTGCGCGCTTCATGCAGCTCAGCTATAACAACCAATCGCTGCTCGCCACCGGCTGCTATGAGGCCGAGGACCCGGGCATCACCCGCATGGGCCGCGAGGTCATCAAGGAGATGAACCGCGTGGGCCTTGTCATCGACATGTCCCACTCCGCCGACCGCTCCACGATCGAGGCGGCAGACCTGTCGGAGCGCCCGATCACGATCACCCATGCCAACCTGCATGACTGGCAACCCGCTTTGCGCAACAAACGCGACGATGTGGTCCGCGCGGTCACGCAAAACGGCGGCATGATGGGCTTCTCGCTCTATCCTCATCACCTCAAGGGCAAGACGGACTGCACTCTGCAAGACTTCTGCGCAATGGTCGCCATGGCGGCCGAGCGTTTCGGTCCAGAGCATTTCGGCATCGGCTCGGACCTGTGCCAGGATCAGCCCGACAGCATCGTGGAATGGATGCGCACAGGGCGCTGGACCAAAGACATCGACTATGGCGAAGGGTCTGCCGCAGCCCCCGGCTTCCCGCCCCAGCCCGCATGGTTCCGCGACAATCGAGATTTTCCCAACCTTGAGACAGGCCTGCGCGAGATCGGATTCAACGCGGATGAGGTCGCCGGGCTCATTGGCGGCAATTGGATGCGATTTTTCGAGAATAATTTTGCCCCAGCCCCCCCTCTTTGACGGTATAATGCCCCATGGAACACCGCGACATCACCCCTGATCAGGCCCCTCTGCGCCCCGCCGCGCAGGTCATGCGCTTGGCCCGCATGGGCAGCTTTCATCAATCGCGCCTGTCGTTCATGCGCATCCTGCTGCGCCGCCTCAGCGCCGAACGGTGGCGCTTCACCACGCCGCTGTTTGACATAAACGCACGCGGCGAAGGCACAGCGGTCTACACGGCCCATGGCCCGGATCGCAGTTATTCCCTCGTCGCCTTTGCCCATGACCTGCCTGCGGATCAACGCTCTGACCGGGTGATCGCCACCGCATGGGACGCCACATTCGCCCTTTTTGACGGCATCCCGACGGAGGCCGATATCACCCGGCTGCGCGCCAACGTGCCGTTGCAAGAGGCGGGCCGCGTGACCCAAACCGAACTGTCGCTCAGCCGTGCCAACCGCTCCGTGCGCCTCTGGGAGCATGTGGTAAGCGCTCTGGCAAGGGGCGAACAACCAGACGCCGCCATGATCACCGATGTGGGCTACCTGATGCGCACAACCGCCGTATACGGCTCGGGCAAATTCGGTGCTGCCGACCGTGCCGCCACCTGCGCGAGGCCCGAATTTCACGCCCCGTTCCAGATCGAGATGCTCAACGTCTTTCTCATCCGCGCCTTCGTCATGGACCTGGTCGAGCATATGGCGCGCCTGCGCGCACCCGAGACCGCCGTGCCGCTGGAGCCCGCCCTGCGCCGCCGCTTCGGCATCGGCAATTCCACAGGGCTTGGGATGGCGCCCTTCTTGCTCAAACATCCGGCCCTTCTGAACAATTGGATCGCCGCTCGTGAGACGGCGCTGGCCCGCGTCCGGGCGCTCCCCTCGGCAACACCCGACGAGGCCGCAGGGTTCGCCATCCTCGTAAAACGCGCGCAGATCCACGCGGACGAGTGGCGCTCGGACCACCCCGCGCAGATCGCCAAACTGGCGGATCTGCGCGCGGATCTCGCAGCGCTCATGGCGCGCCTCACGACGCGTCCGCTCACCGGGCACACACCTTGGAACGCCCTCTGGCTCTGGGCCGAAGGCGCGCTCAGCCTTGAGGGACAAGAGGCGCTCGCCTCGCTGATGATGGAGCCGCATGGCGCTTTGGTAGATGATCTGAGCGCGGGTATGGCCTGCGCAGAGGCAGATTATTGGCGCATCGACGGTGCCATGACCTGCGACGAACTGCGCCCGCTGGTGGACGAGATTTACGACTGGGCGCTGGCGACGGACTGGACGGATCGCGCCACGCAGGCACATGTTTGGTATGTCTCGGAAGCCAAGCTGGAGCCGCGCCTCGGTCCGCGTTGGGACGAGCCCTTGGCACCATATGAGCAGCCGCTCTGCCCCGGCCGTGACGCAGCCTTGATGCGCGCCGACCTGGAGGGCGCGAGCGGCACCGTGGCCGCCTTCCTCATAGCCCATCCCGAACACCGCCATATCGTGCGCCGCGCTCAGATCGCCGCAAAACTGCCCTATGCCGAGATCCGCGATAACACGATTGCAGAAGACGTGCTGCCCATCGATATGCTGCGCGCCAAGCTGAGCTTTTTTGGAGCCTGCCATTTTGATCCACGCTCGGATCGCTGGGTGCGCATCACCATGTTCCAACACGCCCCCTTCCCGTCCGAGATCGCCGCAGGGAGCGCTGCGGATGACTGGACCTATCCCCCGCTCGGCTCCGCGTGAGCTGGTCCCTTTCGGAGATCGAGAGCCTGAGCCGCAAGGCCGCACGCGGCGCTGGCATGGGCTGGGGCATGGCGGAAGAGGCGGGCAAAGCCGCGACTTGGCTGGCGGCGGCGGGCCTTCCGGGTCCTGAGGCACTCGCGGACCTTCTGGAGCGCCTCCACCACCAGGATCTCAACGAATTTGCACCCGTCATCCGCGCGGATGCCTGGCGCGCACCGGGCTGGGCGCTCTGCCCGATCCGGGCGGGAGCAGCGCTGAGCGATTTGGGATGCAGCGGCAAGACCCGTCTTAAAGGCATGATGCAACCGCTGCTGATCGTGCCTTTTGCGGTGCAGGCGGCAGAGGGGCCTCTTGTGCTGGAGTGGCCCGGCGCGCGGTTTGCATGCGGTGGCGCGCTACGCGGATCAGCCGAGGGGCTCTGCGTCCAAGCAGATGTGTTAATCGAGGCCGGGACAGCACCCGAACACCCGCTTTTGGACTGCGCCCTTCGCTATACGCCAAAGCCCGAGGCGATTACCGTTTTGGAGCGGTTTGCGCAATTCACCTACGCGCCAGAAACCGAGGCAAGCCGAACAAGCGGCGCAGGCGCAGGGCTGTCGGATAACGACTGATGGCGTGCTGGGGTTAAGGCGATTTTTGAGTATTTGAGACTAAGAAGAAGCACAGGACACGGTCATTTATATTCCGCAAGCCGCGCCACATAACGGGCCAAAGTGTCAATCTCGATATTCACCCGGTCACCGAGTGCAGTACGGCCCCATGTGGTGACCTCTTTGGTGTGGGGGATGAAATTGATGCCGAACTCGGCCCCATTGACCTCGTTCACCGTGAGCGACGTGCCATTGAGCGCGACGGAGCCTTTGGGCGCTATGAACCGCGCCAACGTGTCCGGCGCACGCAAGGTGACGCGGGTGCTATCGCCCTCATCGGCCATGCCCACAACCTCAGCCACACCGTCCACATGGCCAGAGACGATATGGCCACCCAGCTCGTCACCGACCTTCAACGCGCGTTCAAGGTTCACGGTGCGGCCTTCGGCCCAGGTGTCGAGGTTGCTTTTGGAGACTGTCTCGGCGCTGATCTGCACCTCAAACCAATCCGCACCTAGCCCAACAGCCGTCAGGCACACGCCATCACACGCTATCGACGCGCCCAGATCAATCGTGGACGTGTCATAGGCACAGCCGATGCGAGCCAGCAGATCACCCTGTTGCGTCAGCTTCAGGAGCTTGCCTTGATCGGTTATTATGCCTGTGAACATAGCGGTCCGCCCCTTTGCGATTGCCTTGCTGAGGTAGCTGTCAGCGGGCGCCAAGACAAGGGTGCGTGCCTTTTGTGTCTTATTTTTGCCAAAGTCTTTGGTTACAAAACTGCAAGTATTTGAGAGTATGCCTGAGTAGATGAAAACTCCTGCACCATCAGAACGGGTGTTCCTGTTCTTGCAAGGCCCGCACGGGCCATTTTTCCACCGGCTTGGTCGGATGCTGTCGCGCGCGGGCGCGGATGTCTGGCGCGTGGGCTTCAACATGGGTGACCGTATATTCTGGCCCGGGCGGCATAATTTCATCGCCTACCGCGACGCGCCAGAGGCTTGGGGCGCGGCGCTGGAGCAAATCCTCACCGACAAATCCGTCACCGACATCGTGCTTTATGGAGATACCCGCCCGATCCATGCCACCGCTGTTGAGGCCGCCAAGACGCGCGGCCTGCGCATTCATGTGTTCGAGGAGGGCTACATGCGGCCCTACTGGGTCACCTATGAGCGCGGCGGGGCCAATGGGCACTCCCGCCTGATGGACCTGCAAGTGGAGACGATGCGCCGCGATCTGGAAAACTCGGACATGGACACGGCCCTGCCACCCGCCAGCTGGGGCGACATGCGCCAGCATATCTTCTACGGCGCACTCTATCACGGGTTTGTCCTGCTGATGAACCGTGGCTACCGTGGCTTTCGCCCCCATCGCTCGATCAGCGTGCGCAAGGAGTTTGCGCTTTACCTTCAGCGTCTTGTCCTGATGCCGGCGCAGGCCGTGGACCGGCGCATCGCCACGTGGCGCATCCGGCACGGGGGCTTTCCCTATCATCTGGCGCTTTTGCAATTGGAACATGACAGCTCGTTCCAGATGCACTCCCCCTTCGGCAGCATGACCGGATTTCTTGAGACGGTGATCGACGGTTTTGCCAAGGGCGCACCGCAGCATCACCACCTTGTTGTCAAAGCGCACCCGTTGGAGGATGGCCGTGTGCCCGTCCAGCGCGAACTGAAACGACTGGCGCGCGCATACGGTGTCGCCAAACGCGTGCATTACGTGCGCGGCGGGAAGCTTGCGCAGCTTCTCGATGACGCGCGCAGCGCGGTGACCGTGAATTCCACCGCAGCGCAGCAGGTCTTGTGGCGCGGCATCCCGCTCAAGACGTTTGGCGAGGCGGTCTATGCCAAGCCCGATTTTGTTTCGACCAAACCGCTGAAGGATTTCTTCGCCGGTGCCGAGCGCCCCGACCGCAAAGCTTATCGCGATTACCGCCGCTACCTTTTGGAAACCAGCCAGATCGCTGGCGGGTTTTACTCCGCGCGCGGCCGTAGGCAGCTCTTGCGACAGGCGGTCGACATGATGCTCAGCCCCGATGATCCCTATGATGCGCTGCGCACAGGCAGCGCGGCTCCGAGGCAACAGTTGCGGTTGGTAACGCAGTAGACACAACCTGTAGCGCTTTATTTTCTGTTCAGATTCAGCTACGTTAGTAAAAAATACGACCATAAAAATACGACCCGAGGCAGAACATATAGGTCGAGGAGACCGTGCAGTGAAAACCCAAACGAGCCGGCTGGCGCGTTCCGTCGCCCTGTTGACGATTGTCACCATGGTGGCCTCTTGCGGGGTGCTCCCCCGCCTCGGCCCCAGCAAAAAAGAGATATATTCAGGCTCGGTGCAGCGCTCGGGCGATGCGTTCGTCGTGTCGGTCAACGACCGCGTGACCCGCGCCACTGCCGTGCAGCCCGCACTTGGCTTCAGCGAAGCGTTCAAGAACGCAGGTCAGCTTGGGTCCGACACGATCCGGCCGGGTGATACGCTGGGCCTCACCATCTGGGAGAATGTCGACGACGGGCTTTTGGCCGGGGAAGGCACAAACCAGACCATCCTCGAAGAAGTTCAGGTTGATGGCAGCGGGTTTATCTTCGTGCCGTATGCGGGCCGCATCCGCGCCGCGGGCAACACGCCCGAGGGCATCCGCCGCATCATCACCTCCAAACTTGACGAGCAGACCCCCGATCCACAAGTGCAGGTCCGCCGCCTCGCAGGTGACGGCTCGACCGTATCCCTGGTCGGCTCCGTGGGGGCGCAAGGCGTCTACCCAATTGAGCGCCCCACACGGACCCTGTCGACAATGCTGTCCAATGCGGGCGGCATCGTGATTCCTGCCGAGGTGGCCCAGATCACGGTGCTGCGCGGCGGTGAGCGCAGCAAGGTCTGGTTCCAGGACCTCTACAAACACCCCGAGTTTGATATCGCTCTGCGCGGCGGTGACCGGATCTTGGTCGAAGAAGACAGCCGCTCCTTCACCGCGCTCGGCGCAACCGGTGCACAAAGCCGCGTGACCTTCGACAGCCAGACCCTCAGCGCGATTGAGGCGATTGCCACGGTTGGCGGCATGCAGACCGCCGCCGCCGATCCCACGGGCGTCTTCATCCTGCGAAACGAGCCTGCGGAAATCGCCAATCAGGTGCTGGGCCGCAATGATCTGATCGGTGATCAGCGTATGGTCTATGTGCTCGACCTCACACGGCCCAACGGCATGTTCATGGCGCGTGACTTCTCGGTGCGCGATCAGGATACGCTTTACGTGACCGAGGCCCCCTTCGCCCAATGGTCCAAGGTTATCTCGGCCATCACCGGCACGCTTGGCGTGGTTGGCACAGTCGATGGTGCAACGACGGCCCTCGGCGGCGGCTAATGCCGGGCTTGTCTGAAAAACCCGCCGGAGCCGAAGGGCCCCGGCGGGCTTTTTATTTCAACGCAGGTTTTTTACGGCAAAAGCGCATCCGGCGGATCATGGAACTGGCTGGACACCCGCTGCAATTGGGTCGCCCCGGTGCGGATGATCTGATCGCCGTCTAGGGCCATAGCCCATATGCCGCGCGCGGCGAGGCAGTGGCGGAACGCACCGGGGCCACCCTGTTGCGCGTTGAGGATGCGATGCTCCGCTCCGTCCATCCAGGCCGCAGCGGAGCGCCCCCTCTTGGCCTCATCATGGGCGCGGTCATGCCGTTCGATGCCAGCCAGCCGTCCGAGCTTGAAACGCTTCTGCGGGAACATCCGCTCGACGACACCGCCCTTCTGAACCGCGCGCGTGGCGCCATCGCCCGGCTCAGCGAGGCGCATCTGAGCAAATACAACGCCTATGACCCCGCCAGCCAGGCACCCGAGCCGGGTTATGTCCTCGTCATCGACCAGACCAACGGTGACGCGTCCGTCCGTCTCGGTGGGGCCGATGCCAATACATTCCGCGAAATGCTCTACTACGCACAGGACGACCACCCCGGCGCGCCCATCGTGATCAAAACCCACCCCGAAACTACGGCCGGTCACCGCCAAGGCTATTTCGGACCCAAAGATGTCAATGATCGCATAACCCTCTGCTCAGACCCGATAAGCCCGTGGCACCTTCTCGCAGGCGCGCGCGCAGTCTACACAGTATCGTCGCAAATGGGGTTCGAGGCGATCTTCGCTGGCCACAAGCCGCAGGTCTTTGGCCAGCCCTTCTACGCCGGATGGTCCCTCACGGACGATCGCCATCCCCTCGGCCTCCCGCGGCGGGGCCGCACCCTAACCCGTGCACAGCTTTTTGCCGCCGCGATGATCCTCTATCCAAAATGGTATGATCCATTCAACGACCGCCTATGCGAGATTGAAAACGCCATAAACGCTCTTGAGGCTGAGATCCGCGCATGGCGCGAGGATCACAGGGGTTGGACCGCCCACGGCATGCGCCTGTGGAAACGCCGCCCACTGAACCAATTCTTCGGCGCGGAAAAACCGCTGAAATTCCACCCCTCAAACCGCTCAAATGACCCGACACGGCCCGCAATGGTGTGGGCAAACCGCGCAGAGGAGGCCCCGAATGCAGTCCGCGTCGAGGATGGCTTCCTGCGCTCGCGCGGTCTCGGCGCAGAGCTTATTCCCCCCCCTCTCACTCGTCACCGACCGAACCGGTATCTATTACGACCCCACAAGACCCAGCGATCTTGAGACGTGGATTACCCGCCGTGCCACCCTGCGCCCGGACCAGATCCAGCGGGCAGAAGCGCTCATCGCCGCCCTCATCCGGGCGGGGGTGACCAAATACAATCTCGGCGGCAAAATTCCAGACCTACCCGAGGGTCACCGCATCCTCGTCCCCGGGCAGGTCGAGGATGATGCCTCCATCCGCACCGGCGCTGGCGACATCAACACAAACCTCTCGCTCCTGCATGCCGCACGCGCGGCCAACCCGGACGCGATCCTCCTCTACAAACCCCATCCCGATGTCGAAGCTGGCCTGCGCCCTGGCGCACTTTCCGAGACAGATACCAAAACACTCGCCGACACGGTGTTGGCCGACACGGACACCGCAGCGCTCTTTCCGTATATCCAAGAGGTCTGGACCATGACCTCCCTGTTGGGGTTCGAGGCACTTTTGCGCGGCCTGCCCGTCACGACCACAGGCGCACCCTTCTACGCCGGATGGGGCCTCACGACCGATATGGGGCGCACGCCCGCGCGCCGCTCCGCCCGGCCAAGCCTCGCTGGCCTCGTTCACGCCGCGCTGATAGATTACCCGCGCTACTTCGATCCTGTCACCAAACGCCCCTGCCCCCCCGAAGTCGCCATCGCGCGCCTTGCAAACGGCAAAAGCCTACGTGCAGGCACCGCCAACCGCGCCCTGTCGAAGCTCCAAGGTCTCTTCGCGTCCTACGCCCATCTTTGGCGCTGACCCAAAGCCCTTCTTCTCAGTGAAATACTCAAATGGCGCGTGGCTCAGCTGCGCGCACGCCGCCAGATATGAAGCGCATCACCGCCCACCGGGCGTAGCTCTTCCAACTCGAAACGGGCCGCCTCGTCCAGCCGCGCAATCCCCAGCGCCCCAATCCCCGGCAACCCTTCGGCCCCAATACTCAGCCCTGCTGTGAACCCCACAAGACGGTCCACCATATCCGCCGACAAAAGCGACGCCGCGAGCGCCCCGCCCCCCTCGCAAAACACGCGCGTGAGCCCCGCCGCACCAAGCCCCTGCAAAACCGAGCCCATATCCAACTGCCGCCCCCTCAGAGCGCAAGGCAACAGCCGCGCACCAAGTCCTTGCCACGCCTCGATCAATGCCGGATCCGCATCCGGCCCATGCGCCACCCAGACCGGCACCTCCCGCGCCGTGCGCGCAAGCTGCGACATGAGGGGCAGGTCAAGCCGCCGCGAGATGGCTACCCGCACAGGCTGCTGGGCCATGCCCATCTCGCGCACCGTCAGCGCGGGATCATCCGCCCGTACCGTGCCCGCACCCACCACCACCGCATCATGACACGCTCTCATCGCATGCACCGCCCGACGCGCCTGAGGCCCTGTGATCCACTGTGAATGGCCCGACGCCGTCGCAATCCTGCCGTCAAAAGATGTGGCTAATTTCAATGTGACCTCAGGCCGCCCCGCCGTTACCCGGCTCAGGAACCCGCCCAGATCCGCCCGTGCGTCATCCTCGCAAAGCCCAGTCTCCACCGTGATCCCCGCCGCGCGCAGCATCTCGATCCCGCGCCCCGAAACTCTCGGGTCGGGATCGCCTACGGCCACGACCACGCGCGCGAGCCCCGCCGCGATCAGTGCCTCAGCGCAAGGTGGCGTTTGCCCATGGTGCGCACAGGGCTCCAAGGTGACATAGGCGGTGGCTCCGCGCGCCGCCGCACCCGCTTGCGCCAGCGCCAAGGCCTCGGCGTGGGGCCTACCACCGGGTTGGGTCCAGCCCCGCCCGACAACACGTCCCGATTGCACGATGACACAGCCCACAGCCGGGTTCGGCCACACGCCACCGAGCCCCCTACGGCCCAGCCCGAGGGCCAGCCGCATGAAGCGGGCATCGGTGATCACGTCTCCGGTTTGTCGGCAGCCGCTCCCTCAGGGCGCAGCTCGCTCACAAATTTATCGAAATCATCTGCAGCTTGGAAGTTTTTGTAAACGCTGGCAAACCGCACATAAGCAACTGTGTCGATCCGCGCGAGGCTTTCCATAACGATCTCACCCACAGTCTTTGAGGGGATATCCGTCTCGCCCATGCTCTCCAATCGCCGCACGATGCCCGAGATCATCTGCTCCACGCGCTCCGGCTCGACGGGGCGTTTTTGCAAGGCGATCCGGATCGAGCGTTCGAGCTTGTCACGGTCAAAATCTTCGCGCCGTCCATTGGATTTTACAACCACCAGATCGCGCAGCTGCACGCGCTCGTAGGTCGTGAACCGTCCGCCACAAGCAGGGCAAAAACGCCGCCTGCGGATGGAGACATGCTCTTCCGCCGGTCGAGAGTCTTTTACCTGTGTTTCAATACTTCCGCAAAACGGGCAGCGCATAGGCCTGTCCCCTTCTCTGTCCTAGCCTCTGAGGATTGGGTCTATCGCCCAGTTATCCACAGGCACTATAAGCCAGCCGCAAGGTTTTGGGTAGATGCTATTTCAGCCCCCCAGATGCGGCGTGCGAGAGCCACTCTGAGAGAGTTTTTGACCAAAAACAGCGATCACAGCACGAGGATTTCAAGCCTCCGCACACCCTCAAAGATGCGCGCAGCAAAGCTCAGACCCCGCCTCGCTACTGATCCAAGAAGGACCGAAGCTTGCGTGAACGGCTAGGGTGCTTGAGTTTGCGCAGGGCCTTCGCCTCGATCTGGCGGATACGCTCACGCGTCACGCTGAACTGCTGACCAACCTCTTCGAGCGTGTGGTCCGTGTTCATCCCGATCCCAAAGCGCATCCGCAAGACACGTTCCTCGCGCGGTGTCAGCGAACTGAGCACGCGCGTCGTGGTTTCCTTGAGGTTGTCCTGAATGGCGCTGTCGAGCGGCAGAACCGCGTTCTTGTCCTCAATGAAATCACCAAGCTGGCTATCTTCCTCATCGCCGATGGGCGTCTCCAGAGAAATCGGCTCCTTGGCGATCTTCATCACCTTACGGACCTTCTCGAGCGGCATTTGCAGCTTCTCGGCAAGCTCCTCTGGCGTTGGCTCGCGGCCGATTTCGTGCAACATCTGCCGGCCCGTCCGGACCAGCTTGTTGATCGTCTCGATCATATGGACGGGGATGCGGATCGTGCGCGCCTGATCCGCGATGCTCCGTGTGATCGCCTGCCGGATCCACCATGTCGCATAGGTCGAGAATTTGTAGCCACGGCGGTATTCAAACTTGTCCACCGCCTTCATCAGGCCGATGTTACCCTCTTGGATGAGGTCGAGGAATTGCAGGCCGCGATTGGTGTATTTCTTGGCGATGGAAATCACGAGCCGCAGGTTCGCCTCGACCATTTCCTTCTTCGCTGTGCGTGCTTCAAGCTCGCCTTTTTGCACCTGTTGCACGATGCGACGGAATTCGGAGATGTCGAGCCCCACATACTGCCCGACCTGCGCCATGTCGGCACGCAGCTCGCTTACCTTCTCAGGTGAGCGCTCCATGAACATCTGCCAGCCGCGACCGGACTTGGCGGCCATGTCGTCGGTCCAGTTGGGATCAAGCTCACGCCCGCGATAGGCTTCGATAAACTCGCGCCGGTTGATGCGCGCCTGATCCGCCAACTTGACCATCGCACTGTCGATCATCATGATCCGCTGGTTGATGCCATAAAGCTGATCGATCAAAGCCTCGATCCGGTTGTTGTGAAGGTGCAGCGAGTTGACCAGCACCACAATCTCCGAGCGTAACGTCTGATACGTCTCCTCCGCCTTGGCGGAAAACGAGCCGTCCTCGTTCAGCGTGGCGGAGATGCGGCTGTCCTGCATCTCGCTGAGTTGCACGTAATCGTCGGCGATCCGGTCCAGTGTCTCAAGCACGGCAGGCTTCAGCGCGGCTTCCATCGCCGCGAGGCTCATGTTGGCCTGATCGTCCTCGTCATCATCATCGTCATCGGCGATCGGGTTGCCATCCGCATCAAGCTCGGGGCTTGCTTCGGCTTTCGGGGCTGCTGTGCCGCCTGGTGCGGAGGTCACGTTGGCGGCCTCGGCCACGGTATCGCTCTCCTCGCCCATCTGGCCCGAGAATGTCGTCTCAAGGTCGATCACATCGCGCAGCAGAATGTCCTCGCCCAACAATTCGTCGCGCCAGATCGTGATAGCCTGAAAGGTCAGCGGGCTTTCGCAGAGCCCTGCGATCATCGTGTTGCGCCCGGCCTCGATCCGCTTGGCAATCGCGATTTCGCCTTCGCGCGACAAAAGCTCGACAGAGCCCATTTCGCGCAGATACATCCGCACGGGATCATCGGTGCGGTCCAGTTTTTCGGCATTGCCCGATCCAAGGACGATCTCGCCCCGCTTGCCCGTCTCGGCAAGTGCCGTGGAGCGTTGCTCCTCTTCCTCGATCTCATCTGCTTCGATGATGTTGATGCCCATCTCGGACAGCATCGACATCACATCTTCAATCTGCTCGGAACTGACCTGATCGGGCGGCAGCGCCTCGTTCAACTGGTCATAGGTGATGAACCCTTTTTCGCGCGCCTCGCTGATCATTTTCTTGACCGCGGCCTGGCTCATATCGAGAGACAGCTCGGCGTCAGCATTATCCGGTTTCTGGTCGTCGTTATCTTTGGCGGCCATGAACATCTCCTGATGTATTGGGCGGCTGAGTGATTCGCCCCAAACGAATCATCTGACAGACCAGATGATTCGTCATCCGTTTACCCTGATTTTTTTACCACTTCCTCACCAAAACAGCCTAGCGGCGAGGTTTTGAAAAGGTGATCCTGTCCAGCAACGCGTCGAATTGTTCCCGTTCGCCGCGATTTATTCGGGCCCCATTATCGGCCAGATCGTATTCCGCAGTGTCTTTATGCTGGCTCCGGTCGGCACGATTGCGCGCCTCGGCAGCCTGCCCCAAACGCCAGGTCACCGCTTCGTCCGGTGTGCCTGACAAATCTTCCGCCGCATCCACAATCTCGGCTTGCAAGCCCCGACGGGCGGCTATCTTGGCCAACTCCTCGGCCACGGTCATCTGCGCAGACTCCACATCCCCCGGACGGCGCAAGGGGCGCATCAACGCAACGTGGGGCAACGCCATCAGCTTTTCAAGGGTCTGCGCCCCCATCTCGGCATCAATCGCCGCGCGCAGGGCCTCTGGCCCCTCCTCGGCATGAGCGAGGATCAAATCGCGCAAGCCTGCATGCACGGGATCAAAGCAATCCAGACGCTCCAGCGCGCTCTCAAACTCCGCGCAAACCGCAGGAGTGCAAACAAGCGCGGCGAGGATCACCGCCTCGCGCATATGGGCCTGCGCACGCCAATCACCCGTGGCCAGAAGCGAGGATTTGGTGCTGGCGCGCGGCGGGGCTGGGGGGCGGTATTTTCCGCCCGGCACCCAAGGGCGCTTGGCGCCGCCCTCACGGCGGGGCGAGAACAGCTCCCAGCGCATTTCTTTGATCGCTTGGCCGTAATGGCCGCGGATCGACGGGTCCTGAATACTGCCAATCGCCTCACGCAGGGTCTTGTCCAGCGCCGCCTTCCGCTCGGGGCTGTCAAAATCGCGCCCTTCGGTTTCGCGCTGCCACAGAAGCTGCACCATCGGCATCGCACCCTCTACGAGGGCTGCCACAGCCGCCGCCCCCTCGGCGCGCAGGATATCATCGGGGTCCTGCCCCTCGGGCATAAGCGCAAAGCGCAATGACTTGCCCGCAGCCAGCAAAGGCAGCGCCAGATCCATTGATCGTCGTGCCGCCTGAATGCCCGCGCGATCCCCATCAAGCGCCATCACAGGCTCATCCGAGACACGCCAGAGCATCTGAAGCTGCGTCTCCGTCACGGCCGTGCCCAAAGGAGCTACCGCCGCCTCAAACCCGGCCTGGCTGAGGGCAATCACATCCATATACCCTTCGGCCACGATGAGGCGCTGGCCCTTGCCCGCCGCCTCGCGCGCAGGTCCGTAGTTGTAAAGCGTCGCGGATTTGTCAAAAAGCTCCGTCTCCGGAGAGTTGAGATATTTCGCATTGTCATTGGGGTCCATCGCGCGGCCGCCGAAGGCGATGCAGCGCCCGCGCGGATCGCGGATCGGAAACATGATGCGACCTCGGAACACGTCGTAAGGCTTGCCACCCTTGCTGCTGGGCTTGGCCAGACCGCCACCCATGATCAGGTCCGGCTCCACGCCCTTGCCCGTCAAATGGTCCCAAAGCCCCTGCCACGTATCTGGCGCAAATCCGATGCCAAAGCGATCCTGCGTGGCCGCATCGAGGCCGCGTCGCTCAAGATAGGCGCGCGCCTCGGCCCCCGCTCCTGTCTGAAGCTGAAGGCGGAAATGCTGCACGGCCTGCTCCATCACCTCGATAAGCTGGGTGCGCCGATCCGCCTTGGCC
>JBASXE010000256.1:0-2585 GCA_049276875.1 Roseovarius sp.
GGCAAAAAGCTGACTGGGAGCGGCATATTTTATTTTCAGAAAGGTTAAGCCCGCGAAACCGCCCGTTAAGCTTTGGCCAAACCACCAAAATGAGGGGGGGGGTGAAAAGCGTGCACACCCTGTGCACAAACCGCGCACCGCCTGAAACGGAGTTTTGGTAACGGAAAATTAGGTAATGGAGTGTTCGGTGGGGGGAGGGTTTTTTAACTTTTGGTCCAGAGCGGACCTTCTTGCAAAACTTGTCAAACAACCGCTCCCAGCCCAAAGCGGCCTTCGAAAATTGACGCATCGTCTGTCAATGGGCTTTCGTTAATCATCCAAATACAGGACATATTGCTTTCTTACAGAAACGTGCGAAAGTGCAGCTTACGCCATATATTCTAAAGGCTGTTTCAATGAGAAAAGCATACTACGAAGCATCTTTTCAGGATTTCTGTGCCGAGAATGAAAGCGCCATTCTTGGCGAGCTGACAACACATCACCAGCATGATTTGGAACACCTTCAGCGTAACGCCTGGATCACCCAGGTGAAGTATCTTCAGGCAGAGTTGGCAAATTTTCCAGACGGCCATATTTTTTTCGAGTTTGTCATTCCGCGTATGGGAAAGCGTGTAGATTGTTTGGTTCTTCTGAACGGTGTCGTGTTTGTGGTGGAGTTCAAAGTTGGCTCATCTAGTTTTGATCGTCATGCTATTGAACAAGTCGTAGACTACTCTCTCGACCTAAAAAACTTCCACGAAGGGTGCCACGACGCAACCATCATCCCCGTCCTGATCGCCACCAATGCACCGGAACAGAACATTGAAGTTATACTTGAAGAGGATAACGTTGCAGGGCCAATACACATTGGAAAATCTGGCTTAGGGATCCTTTTTTCGCGAGCATTCGAAATCCCTCGCCGGAAAAGCGTTGAGATTGGATCGTGGCGCCATGCGGGCTACCGTCCTACGCCAACCATTATTGAAGCCGCTCAATCGCTTTATAAATCCGATAATGTAGATGAGATTTCACGTTCAGATGCGAGCGCCAAGAACTTACAAGCTACCTCAAACCACATCGCCCAAGTCATTGAACAATCCAAGCGAGACGGTAAAAAATCGATCTGCTTCGTCACCGGCGTACCCGGCGCAGGGAAGACACTTGCGGGCCTAAACATCGCGGCCAGTCGGGCCGAGCGCCATGAAAATGAGAACGCCGTATTCTTGTCAGGAAATGGTCCTTTGGTAACCGTCCTGCGCGAAGCGCTTGCTCGCGACAAAGTTGAACAAGGCAAAATAAGCGGGGAAAAAATCTCAAAAAAGGATGCGGAACGGGAGGTCAGCCTATTTGTGCAAAACATCCACCATTTCCGGGATCACTACCTTAACAACACTGATGAACCATTTGAGCATGTGGTTGTCTTTGACGAAGCTCAGCGCGCCTGGACAACAGAGCAAGCCTCTAACTTTATGAAATCTAAGCGTGGATTAGATGATTTCAATCAGTCGGAGCCCGAATTTCTGATTGGGGTAATGAACCGACATACGCATTGGTGTGCGATCATTTGCCTTATCGGTGGTGGTCAAGAAATCAACACTGGTGAAGCTGGGCTTGGAGAATGGTTGCGCGCGTTAGAGATCCGCTTTCCCGACTGGGAAGTACATGCATCGACACTTCTGGAGGATCCCCATTATACAGTTTCCCATGACGCTGTGGAACTTTTAAGTTCGCCAAAAGTGACCCAGCATGAAGACCTGCACCTTTCCGTTTCCATGAGGTCGTTTCGGGCGGAGAGCCTTTCGTCTTTTGTATCCACGGTTTTGGATGGTGATTCCACGACTGCAGCATCAATTATGAACTCCCTAATTGATAGCTATCCGATTTTCTTGACACGTGATTTAACAGCCGCCAAAAATTGGCTGCACTCCAAAGCCCGCGGCAGCGAGAGAACCGGCCTTGTCGCCTCATCAGGCGCGCATCGATTGCGCCCCGAAGGAATTCATATCAAATCTGCGATCGATCCAAAAAGTTGGTTTCTAAATAATAACATGGATGTACGTTCGTCATATTACCTGGAAGACGTCGCGACAGAATTTGATATTCAAGGACTAGAGTTGGATTGGGTTGGCATGTGTTGGGATGCTGATTTGAGATATGTCGGTGATAATTGGGACTTCAACGCCTTTAAGGGAAGTAAGTGGCAATCAGTTAAAAGTCCGTCACGTCAGCTATATCTGATCAACGCTTACCGGGTCCTGCTCACCCGAGCACGTCAAGGCATGGTCATTTTCATCCCGCAAGGCAATGCATCTGATGGAACAAGACCCTCAGAGTATTATGACGGGACCTATCGATATTTGCGATCTTGCGGTATCGAAGAACTATAATGCTGCCTGAAGCCAGGTTTTGCTTAAAGCGCTTTTGCACTTTGCTTTAACCTTGGCCGATCGCGTCACTTTGCAAATTACACTATCTGCGCATTGCTGTCATTGGATCACGCCGCAGCGAACGACCGCTTCCCACAAACCCCTCACCCCTTCCTTGCCTCAAAGACAAACCCCAGCAGGTTCAGCAGGACCTGTGCGGCGAGGATGCTTGTGCTGTTT
>JBASXE010000257.1:0-3219 GCA_049276875.1 Roseovarius sp.
GCGTAGTCGCGCTGATTGAGGGCCAGGACGATCAGTTTTCCCAGACCGGGGCGGTTGAAGACGATCTCGATCAACACCGCGTTTCCGATCAGGCTGCCGAGATACAATCCGATGATGGTAATGATCGGGATCATCGCGTTCTTCATGGCGTGACGGGTGATGATCTTGTTGCGCGGGACACCTTTTGCCTTGGCGGTGCGTACATAATCGTTGCCAAGCACCTCGATCATCGATGCCCGGGTGGTCCGCATGACATAGGCGACCATGATCAGCCCGAGGCTGAGCGCCGGCAGCGCCAGGCTGTGAAGGCGGCCGATTATCCCGCTGTCGGGGTTGGAGATGACCGGAAACAGCCCGGTCCCGATCGCAAGCCACAAGATCAGCAGGATCGCCATCAGAAAAGACGGAAAACTCAGCCCCAGAAGCGAGACGACACGCAACAGCCCATCGATCCAGGTATCACGCTTCAAAGCCGCCCAGACGCCGAGCGGAATGCCGATCAGCGCCCCGATCACGATCCCCGAAAAGGCCAGCTCGAAGGTGAAAGGCAAGACCCGCGCGACCGAGGCGAGCACAGGCTCTCCGGTAATCATCGACGTTCCCAGACTGCCCGATACCAGCTCTCCGAGAAACGAGATATACTGCTGCCAGATCGGCGCGTTCAGGCCCATCCGTTCGCGAAAGGCCTCAAGGGCCTGTTCCGAGGCCGCATCGCCCAAAACGGCAATGGCGGCGTCTCCGGGCACGATCCGCACCAGAACGAACACCAGGGTGACCACGCCGAAAAGCGTGGGAATGGCAGACAGGATCTGTCGGGCGGCGTAATAGAACATGAGCGGTTCAATAAGGGCCCGCCACTGGCAGAATGCGGCGGGCCTCTCCTTTTGGGGACACGGGTCAGTCGGAAACGAGAGTTGTCATTTCATCGATGGCCGGTCCTCCCCAAATCGCGCCTTCGATCTGGTAGCCGAAATCGACCGCGGGCGATCTTGCCCACACCTCCAGAAGCTCGAACAGGGGGATGGCACATACATCTTCGACAATCAGTCTCTGGGCTTCCTCCCAAAGGCGCAACTGCTGTTCGGGGTCCGTCTCGGACCGCGCGGCGGTGATCTGATCGTCGGCCACCGCGCAATGCGAGAAGTTGGTCACGGCGGTTTCCGTGCCGACCGCCGCATCGGAGTGATAAAATTGGGTCAGGTAGGTATCGGCCACCGGGAACCGCGCAGCCCCGTAAAGTACCAGGCTGCTTGCGTCATCCCGAATGGCGGCATGCCAAGACCGGTGCTCCATCACCTCAAGTTCGATGGTGATGTCTGCCCTGGCCAGTTGCGCCTGAAGAACCTGCATCGCTGTGTTCAGAGCCGGTGACTCGGTGATGGCGACGGGGATCGTGATGCCATCGGGATACACCGCCTCGGCAAGCAGCGCCCGGGCACGTTCAAATCGTGCGGGAGCACTCCTGTCTCTTCGGCATGGCCGAGATATCCGAGCGGAACCGGAGAGACCGCCTCGCGTGCGACGAAGGAGCCGACAAAGGCCACAAGTTCTTCGCGATTGACGGCATGCGCAATGGCCTGCCGGACGCGGATATCGTTCAGCGGTTCGATTGTCCGGTTCAAGTGCAGCGTCCGCATCTGACTTGGTCCAAACACGTCGATCTGCGTGCCCGCTGCTTGCATCCGTTCGATCCAGGCGTCTTCACGCGTGCCATAGAAGAGGTCAAGCTCGCCGGCCTGGAACGCCAGTTCACGGCCGCTTGCCGACGGGACATAGCGATATGTGATGCTATCCAGGCTCGGCGTGCCGCGGAAATAGTCCTCGTTGGCGACCAGCCTCAGGAACTCGCCTTCATTGAGTTCGGAGAACTCGAACGGGCCCGTGCCCACGGGCTGCGACGCGAACCTCTCCCCAAGCGCCTCGACGGCTGCCCGCGATACGATCATGCCACCGTGGTAATTCGCCAGAACGCCCAGCACCGAAGGTATGGCATGAGAGAGCGTGATGCGGATGGTCCTGCCATCGAGCGCCTCGATGGTTTCAAAAGCGCTGTAGTCGGAAGAGACCGAAGAGATATCCGGATCTGCCGCGCGCAGCAACGAAAACACCACATCTTCCGCCGTCAGAGCCCCGTAATCACCGTGGAAGGTGACCCCGTCGCGCAAAGTGAACGTCCAGACAAGCCCATCTTCCGAGCTGGTCCAGCTTTCGGCAAGATCGGGTTCGATATCGGCGGGGTTCATGGAACCCGGCTGAAACCGGACCAGTCCATTGAACATCATTGCAAACGCAATTTTGTCGCCTGTCGCAGTGGATACATGGGGATCGAGCGGCCCGGCGCTTTGCGCGGTCACACCGATCGAAAGGTCTTGTGCATGGCTGGACACAGCCGCGAGAGCTGCAACCGCCGTGGCGCCGAGAAGCGTACTGATTGATCGCATCGGTCTTTCTCCTTTTGAAATTCTTGCAAGCCTCGCAAGCAAAAAGGCATCACGTCCAATAGAAAAAATGTCTACCTGTATTCTCAGAGTTATATACATGATCGCACATCCGTCGAAGGCACCCGCCCGGTGAAAGCCGCGCGCCCAGACCCTCGGCACTGGGCCAAGGGCGCGATGTTGACTTGGCCCGTGCAGTCGATCTTATAATCCAAAGGCGTCACTGAGCCCCGGATCATCACAGGAGTTATACCTTGGCCAGACCCATCAATCTCAGGCAGATCGAGATATTCAAAGCCGTGATCGAGCATGGCACCGTCAGCCGCGCCGCGGAAATCATGGCCATTTCGCAACCCGCCGCCAGCAAGCTGCTGGTTCATCTGGAAGCGGACACGCAACTCAACCTATTCGACCGCCAGAAGGGCAGATTGATCCCGACACCGGTAGCCTTGCAGCTTTATCAAGAGGTCGACAGGATCTTCGCCAGCGTGAAAGAGGTCGAGATCGCGGTTCAGTCGATCAAACAGGATTTCCTGGGGCGACTGTCGGTCGGGATCATCCCTGCCCTGGCGGAAAAATACGTGCAAAGCGCCACGACCGCCTTCATGCAGGCAAACCCGCGGGTTCATTGTTCGATCCAGCCGCTGGCCTCGCAATGGGTGGCGGAAAGCCTCCGGATCCGACAGATCGACCTGGGCATCATGATGACAAAGCTCAGCGATCCCGGCATCGAAGCGGAAGTCCTGTCGGAGGACAACCTCGTCTGCATCATGCCCAAGGG
>JBASXE010000258.1:0-3086 GCA_049276875.1 Roseovarius sp.
ATTTTGATTGCACTGTTAATTGTTTCCAAGTCAAAGGTGTCGGTTGTGCTGGCGGGCGCAGTGAGCGCCGCGTTGCTCATGGCATTCCAGTGGTACGCCTACGACTCACCCTTTGGTGCGTTCGCAGAGGGAGTTGTCGAATACGGCCCGGAGTTTTGGTTGCGACTGTCGGGTTTGGTGCTCGACCAAAATCAAGGTTTCTTGTTTTACTCGCCGTTGTTGTGGCTTGGACTTCTCGGAATAGTTCCACTTTTTCGTTTCTCTCGCCTTGTCGGTGTCGTGTGGCTTGTGAGCGTGTTGCTGTTCTTGATTCCTAGTGCCGCGCACCCGGGTTCTTACGGTGGTGGAAGTTTCGTTGGCCGTTACGGCTGGGGCGCGGCGCTGCTGTTCTTCGTGCCGACCATATTTGTTCTTGCCAGTTTGTCGCGCCGCTGGCTCATTGGCGTCCTGGGTGGCAGTTTGGTCTTCTCTGCATGGATTTTTGTAACACAAGTCTTTATTGGCGGGAGTTACCCTGGTGGTCCGGTGGCGCTGGATTTGTACACGAAAGCAACGGACACCTGGCTTGAGTCGTATTCAATATTCTTCTTTCCCTTGCAAAAACTCTTCCCCGCTTTCTACGACCCCGCGTGGGCGTGGACCTATTCGGTTAACTGGGTGTGGGCTGCGGCACTCATTGGTGTTATTGCAATTTCATTTTTTTCTTTGACCGCTCGGGTGCTCGCGATTGCCGCGGGGGTTTTTGCTGCGGTGGTTGTACTCGCTGGGGTTGTCTCTGTTCCAGGTGATCAACGTGTTGTTGTTGAGCAGAATATTTCCGCGGAGGTTTCTGGGGTGGTAGCTGGTGGTCCGACCTGGAATATGCGGGAGGGTGACTACACGTGGAGTGTTGATTACCGCTGGGTCGGTGACGAGTCGTTGGGGGTTGTTGGGAAGTGGGAGTTACTGGAAACCGCAGGTGGAACACCAGTGGCGGCCGGTGAGTTACCGGCCACCACTGGTGATGTGTCGAGCATTTCGCAAGTGATTCCCTTTCGCAGTTTCCAGCCACGGGGTTTTACCCTGCGGGTGAGTTGGTACGGGGAGGGCACCTTCGAGGTTGTGTCCACTTCGGTTTCGCGTTCCTAGCCTGTCTCGGGTTTTCGGTGTTTATGCGGGAACAATCTTTGCTTCCTTGGCTGCGGTTGCGACGTATTGGGTTCCGTTGTCGGTGTAACCGGCTGGGGCGGGGTTGGTGGTGACCCATTGGGTTCCGTTGTCGGTATATCCGGCTGGAGGATTGTTCTTCACCTGTTCACTCTTGGTGTAGTTACTGCCATTGTCGGTGAATCCTGCTGGCGCAGCGTCTTTCACCTGCGCGGTTGGAGCTGGACCGTAAAGCCGGCACCACTTACCGTTTGCTCCGTAGTCTTCAAGGTTGTAACCACTCGGGCACACGTTCTGGGTTTCAAAAGAGTCAATCATTGGCATTGGTCCCGTTGTTTCAGTGTGATACGTGTAGGCGCGATTGGTCACTTCGGTGCGGTAGGTGTAGGGCGTGTACGTGTAGGTGTACGGCAGGGTCTTGGTGCAACTGCTCCCTGTCTCTGAGTAACCACTGGGACAGACATAAATTGTTTTTGTGCCTGGTTTTGGTGCTGGTGTTGGTTTTGGTGCTGGCTGGGGCGTTGGAGTTGCGCTGGTAGGGGGTGTCTCGGCGACTCTTTGCAAAGTTAATGGTTGATCTTTGCCAACCATTAAAGATCTCAGGGTTTCCGACATTGTTGCGGTGGTTGATTGACCGGGACCCATGGCGTTAATGGGTGTGACGGTAAATGTATAGAGCAGATCAGGATTGATTCCTGAAACAATGGTGGCCGTGCTTGTTGTCTCGGTGCTTATTGTTTCGGAGTTGATTGCCCCGGTATCTGCCTTTGCGGTGACGCGGTAGTTCAGATTGCTGCCACCGGTGGCTTTGGTGTCAGTGTGCTTCCAGCTCAGTGCAACCGAGTCGGCGATCGTGGTGGTTCGCACGGTCAGATCCGTTGCCGGGGCGACAGTCTTGAGAGCAGTCACTTTTGTTGACTGGCCGCGTGAATTGAGGGTGTAGGTCTTCCCAGCGGTGAGTTTGGTGAAGACCGCAATGCCTGCGCTGTTGGCCTTCTTAGATTGCTTAACCCCTTTGGCGGTTAATTTCACTTGAGCTCGTGGTTGAGCTTTGACTGTGATCTGGCCGGGCTTTGTGGGGGCTGCGCTGAGTGTGATTTCCTGGGCTTGAACGCTGGTCCCCTGGGCGATCACTACCCCGCCGGGTGTGGGCTCGGCGGCGGCGGCACCCCCGATTGTCAGTGCGGAGAGCGTGAGAAGGGCAACTGCGGTGGCATAAAAATGTTTTGTTTTCATATCCAAGGTTTACCCAGAATCACGCAGATAGAAACAAGCAATAAATTCCTGTGGATATCTTTTTAGCGTGCTTTGAGGTTGGTCACTTGCACAAATTGCTCGAAGAGACCACCTTTTGGGGTGCAGCCGGGCAACTTCGAACTGATTTCAATGGTGATTGGGCTTGTTGAGCTGGTTTCCAGTGTGAAAGTACCTGGGGCGGTGAGCCGCACTTGTTCAATAGGGGATCCATTAACCGGGGTTCGTGAGCCCTGGCTCACGGTGACGGTGACCGGGGTTGTGCTCTCTGGGGCACATTCGGGGATTTGGATTGACCCGGTGATTGAGTTCATGGGAACGGTGGAATCCAATTGGGTGAGTTGGAAACTTCCCGTGGGCTTGGTGGTCCACCACCAGTAGTCGGCACCCTTTGACCCGCGAGGTGAAATTGAGTCCGGGTCACGTGTGATGGCGGGGGCATAGAAAAAGTTTTTGCGCTCTTGATCCCACTGGGATGGCTGCATAAGTTCGGCATTGGGATTGATGGTGAAAAAAGCCCAGAACGGTTGACCCTCGGGGCTGAATTTGAGAATCGGAGAACCGAATCGTTCGGTGAGTTCAGCCAGTACTCGTGTTTGGGCGGGACGAACAAAGGCGCGTAGGTCAACGTGAATTCCGCAGAATCCCGAGCGGGCGAGTAACTCGGTGGTCGCACTGTCAGGGAT
>JBASXE010000259.1:0-1695 GCA_049276875.1 Roseovarius sp.
CGCAGGGCGCGCCGTGGACGCCGGGAGGGAGGAAGCCCGGCGAAGGGAGAGAGACATTGGCGCAAAAAGACGCATCTTTTGATGTTCCCCAATCCGTGCCTGCACTTCTGGCGCGCAACGTCGCGCAGTTTGGCGCGAAACCGGCCTATCGGGAAAAAGAGCTGGGCATTTGGCAAAGCTGGACATGGGCCGAGGTTGCCGAACAGATCGACGCCATTGCCTTTGGCTTGTTGGCGCTTGGGGTTGATCGCGGCGATCATGTCGCGGTGATCGGGCGTAACCGGCCCGCGCTTTATTGGTCGATGGTGGCCGCTCAAAAAGTGGGCGCGGTTCCCGTGCCGCTCTACCAAGACGCGGTGGCCGAAGAGATGGCCTATGTGCTGGAACACTGCTTTGCCCGCTTCGTGATCTGCGGCGACCAAGAGCAGGTCGACAAGGTCATCGAGTTGCAAGAGCGCGTGCCGCAGATCGAGCATATCATCTATCTCGATGGCCGGGGCTTGCGCAAATACGACCATAGTAAGCTGCATGCGCTGGCCGATGTGCAAGCCGAAGGCCGCGCCGCGCGTCCGCGTCTGGAGGGGGAGCTTGCCACCCGCGAAGGTGAGCTTGATTTCACCTCGACCTGCGTGATGCTTTATACCTCGGGCACGACCGGCAAGCCTAAGGGCGTGGTTTTGTCGAACCGCAACATCATCATGACGTCCAAATCCTCATCCGAGTTCGACAGGCTGCGCGCCGATGACGAGGTGCTGGCCTATCTGCCGATGGCGTGGGTGGGCGATTTCATCTTTTCCATCGGCCAAGCCTATTGGACCGGGTTTTGCGTGAATTGTCCCGAAAGCGCAGATACGATGATGACCGACCTGCGCGAGATCGGGCCGACCTATTTCTTTGCCCCCCCGCGCGTGTTCGAGACGCTTCTGACGTCGGTGATGATACGGATGGAGGATGCGGGGCCATTCAAGCGTGCGCTCTTCGCCCGCTTTCTCGACCATGCCAAGTCAGTTGGGCCCAAGCTGCTCGATGGCAAACCCGTAGGTCTTGGCGAACGACTGGGCTATTGGCTGGGCAATCTGTTGGTCATCGGGCCGCTGAAAAATACGCTGGGCATGAGCCGCGTCCGCGTGGGTTACACGGCGGGCGAGGCGATTGGCCCCGAGATTTTCGATTTTTACCGCGCGCTGGGGCTGAACCTCAAACAGCTTTACGGCCAGACCGAGGCTTCGGTCTTTATCACCCAACAACCCGATCACGAGGTGCGCCCCGATACCGTCGGCATTCCCTCGCCGGGGGTCGAGATCCGCATCGCCGAGAATGGTGAGGTTTACTACCGCTCTCCCGGCGTCTTCGTCGAATACTACAAGAATGCTGAAAGCACCGCCGCGACCAAGGATGCCGAAGGCTGGGTAGCCACAGGCGACGCCGGTTTCATCGAGGACGGCACCGGGCATCTGCGCATTATCGACCGGGCCAAGGATGTGGGCAAGATGGCCGACGGACGGCTATTCGCGCCGAAATACGTTGAAAACAAGCTGAAATTCTACCCCAACATCCTTGAGGCGGTGGTTTTCGGCAATGGCCGCGACATGTGCACCGCGCTGATCAACATCGACCTGACGGCGGTGGGCAACTGGGCCGAGCGCAACAATATCGCCTATGCCTCTTATCAGGAATTGGCCGGGCATCCGCGGG
>JBASXE010000260.1:0-1537 GCA_049276875.1 Roseovarius sp.
AGAAAAAGGAACACCTTCGAAACCAAATCCGGGTGCCGGGCGGCGAGCAGTAGAGCAAGTTGGCTAGTGAGGCCGGATGCAACCACAGAGGCTTTGTGCATCGTAACGCGCCTCAGGAATTCGGCGAGACTCTCAACGTGTTCATCTCCATCAAGGGGATTGGCCGGTCTCTCGGATTCACCAAAGCCGATCAAATCGGGAGCAATGACATCCGCTCCGGAGGTGAAGCGCCCATAAATCTTGGACCATTCGTAGGAAGAGGCGCCCGGATAGATGCTGTGGAGGAAAAGTAGCGGCTGACCGGATCCGCTGATGTGGTAAACAATGCGACCACGAGACGTATCACACGCCCTTGTTGCGAAGATCGCTGGCGTGATCGAGTCGGGAATGAACGATCTAAAATCCCGTCGACGGAGGCGGAGCGCCAATGCAACCGCTCCGAGGAGACCTACGCCCAAACCGATGCCCAGTGCGGGTTTCTTTTTCCAAATGGGAGTCATGATGACTGGCAAAAACCCATGGATACCCGCCCGCGTCGGGTGGGAGGAGGCGTGGTAAGTTTACCAGCTGGATTTAGTGACGCCTGGAATGAGGCCATTCGAGGCGAGTTCACGAAAGGTGATGCGGGAAATCTGGAAGCGGCGCAGGAATGCGCGGCGGCGGCCGGTCAGGCGGCAGCGGTTCACAACACGCGTCGGGCTTGCATCGCGGGGCAACTGGGAAAGAGAAGCGTAGTCCTTTTTTGCTTTCAGTTCCGCACGGAGAGCGGCGTATTTTTCGACTGTTTTTTGTTTGCGCTTGTTGCGCTCGAGCCATGAGGTTTTTGCCATAAGGGTGGGTGAAAATACATTGATCGGTGTTGTCGACAAGTCTTTTCAGACGAAAAACCGATGATCTAATGGGCGCCAGCTTATTGGGTGCCGGTGATGAGTGCGATGAAGCGCAACCCAGAGGCGCTAAAAACCGGGGCTCCTTTTGGGCCGGTGACTAGACCACGTGTCGAGATGCTGTAGGAAAGGGGTTGCTCACGCACCCAATCGAGTGTCGGACGGCTTGGAGCTTGCTCGGCGGCCAATGCTTTCACAGGGGCGCCGTGACCGGTAAAGCTGACTTTCCATGCGGGTGGGTTCGCAGGTTCTCCATCGGGCACAAGCCACGGGTAGCGAGATACAAGAGAGAACCCGGAAGTATTGGGAAAAACCACCGAGAACGCCGGTTCTTGAGAGCGAACATGGGTGCTTAGTCGAAAGTTGGCATCGCGATTGCATTCCAGAAGAATGGACGCTGGATCGACCCCGATCAGATTGAGTCCGTTGTAGAGTCCATGTTTGTTGGGGCTGCCGGGAAAGTGACTCTTGTGCCACGTCTCGAAAAAATCGCTCAGGCGAAAAGCAATCTCGAAATGCAGGTGGGCACGTCTTTTATCAATTCCTGCTCCAGTGAACCCCAACATGCCGATTTTCTCTCCCTTGGAAACGGACTGGCTTGGATGGACTGTGATGTCAGCCAAGTGGGCGTAAAGCGTGTAGATCGGACT
>JBASXE010000261.1:0-1679 GCA_049276875.1 Roseovarius sp.
GAATATGGCTATGACGACTACGGGGCCTTCAACTGCGCGGGTGAACAGATGCCGGTGCATGACGATGCGGAGCGGACAATCGCGTTTATCGAGCAGGCTGTCGCTGTAGGGAAGCCCTTCTTTGTTAATCTCTGGGTCCATGAGCCGCACACGCCATTTCATGTGATTCCCAAGTACCGCTGGTGGTTCCGCGATGCAGGCCTCAGCGAGGAAGATGAAATCTACGCGGCGACCCTGGCCCACGCCGATGAGCGAATCGGCCAGGTGCTGGATACGCTCGACCGGCTCGGGCTCGCAGAGAACACGCTGGTTGTCTTCAGCTCGGACAATGGCCCTGCCCGGGCCGCGGGGCTGGCGAAACTTGAGCTGTCGTATGACACGGCAACAGGAGCCGGGTTTGGGCTCGCGGCGTCGAAGGGCATCACCGGCGGTCGGAAGGGCTATAAGGCAGCCTTGTTTGAAGGGGGCATCGGGGTGCCGTTTCTCGTTCGCTGGCCGGGCAAGGTGGCCGCTGGCAAGGTGGATGACGAGACACTGATTTCGGCAGTCGATCTGTTGCCCACCTTTTGTGAAGTGGCCGGGGCGGCGTTGCCGCAAGGGTATACCGCGGACGGTGTCAGTCAGGTGAAGGCTTTGCAGGGGACACCAGCACTGCGACGAGAGCGGCCGCTTTTCTGGAAGGCGGACTCCCCGTGGCCGGCCGCCAAAAACAAGCCCTTTCACTGGGGCTCCTGGGCGGTTGTCCATGACCACTGGAAGCTGGTGGCCAATCAGGATCTGAGTTATGTGGAGCTGTACGATCTTGAAAAAGATCCGCTTGAAAACGCCAATCTGGCTTCGCGTCTGCCCGAGCAGGTGAAAGCATTGACCACGCAGCTGCAAGCCTGGCAGGCCAGCCTGCCAGCACAGCCAACTGGCCCGGTGTTCTCCGCCACGAGGGCAAACTGACTCAGGTTGTGGTGGCTGCGTCGCCGGCTGTTGCGCTGCGGTTACGTCAGTTCACCGGCGGGAAGTTGGCAGGCAGAGCGTGGCCAATTCCGTGTCATCCAGTCAGCCTGTCGAATGGCGTTGCCGGATTCCATCTGCGCGGTGAGTGGGCTGCCGACTGCGCCAAAGACCGTCGAAACCAGCATCTTTGGCTGCTTCAGGACTGCAGCGGATGTAAAGAACACGTCATCGGAGCCACAGTGACTCATCCGCAGGTCCATCAGGACGACGTCTCCTGCCCGAACGGAAGGTGCCAGGATGGTGTCGCCTGCAGCGGGCTCTGAGTGAGCGTCTGAGACGAGCGGACATCGAGACTGGTGTGAATCAGCGATGAGTTTCAAGGAACACGAGTCCTGAAGATAGAGCAGGGCCTTGAACAACACGCCACCGGCGGCGGACCAGATCAGGTTTTCGTCAATGTGTTCGCGGTAGGTGCCACGAAGAAGGTCGCGATGCCATCCCTGGGAGCGATTGACGGTGATGTCACTGAGCCCGATGGTCCGGACATCGTCGTTGACGGCTGCGCGGAGTGTGGCAAGAACCCGCGGGTTGGATGCGAGGAGTGAGTGCAGTGATTCGAGTTCGGGAAAACGATGAAAGCCGGCCAGATGACCCGCTGAGGGAGCAGGGCGAGTATTGCGCAGGAGTCCGCAGTTGGCGAGGATCGTCTGTCGGGTGGCAGCGATCGTCGC
>JBASXE010000262.1:0-14503 GCA_049276875.1 Roseovarius sp.
GCGGCTCAAGCCGCTGCCACAAGATGTCCGACACCACAAACCGCTGCTTGTTCATTCAAACCTCCATTTTGGAAGTTTGAATCAGAAATCAGGCCCAATGGGAATCCTGATTGTCCACAGGCCCTAAAACAAGGATAAAAAAAACGGCTTCCATGCTGCACCCACGCGGATCTGATTTAGGTCAACAATGACGCTAACTCACCCCCAGCTATAATTAAAGCTCACCGAAATGCGGTCATCCTCGCTCATATTCATGGGCACTTCGTGCCGCAGCCACGATTCCCACATCAGGACATCGCCAACCGCGGGTTTGACATAGCGAAACTGCCGCAAGTCCTCGCGCGCATCCTTGCGCCGTCCTGGTGCTGCCATCATCATCGGCAGGCGTGGATCTTCCAGCTTGAGCGCGCTCGCGCCCTCGGGCATGGCCACATAGGTCGTGCCGGAAATCACCGAGTGAGGGTGGATATGCGAGGCATGTGTGCCGCCCTCTGGCAGAATATTGATCCAGATATCCTCGAGTTTGAGCTCGCGACCATCCAGATCGAACTCCAGATCCTCCGCAAAGGCCGCGACATGCAGATCAAGCACCTCGACCAGCCCTTTGAAAATCGGAAACCGCCAGCCGAGGTCCGTCAAAGACGCGTAAGACGTATAGCCCGGATAGCCGTTTTCCTCGCACCAAGTCTGCCCGGCCTCGTCATCTTGCGCGATGGACCAGCAGGACGCCTCAAGCTCGGCCGCGTCAACGGTGCCATGCTCGGACAATGGGGCGCGATAAAGACGCGTCACGAAAAGAGAGGATATATCTGCCATGGCCGTCTATTAGCGCAGCACATCACACAAGGCGAGGGGGCCAATCGGCTCTGCGTAAAGGCAATGTGCTCAATAGTGATGTACGGAGCGCCACCTAGCCGGATTGACGCGACCGTCTGAGGCGCGCTTGCCGTGGCGGCGAAGGTCATGACAAGCTCTGCGCCAGGTGTATCATCGGCGCCCGGCACAATCTCGGCCGAGGTCATCCCCGCCGCCACTGCCCGTGGCAAATTGGGAGAAGCCGAGGGCAGAGCCTGAGATGGAAATCGTATCGTTGCCACCTTGCGCGAATAAATCGTTTACAGACCCGTCAAGCGCGATTTCGTCATTGTCTTGGCCAGTGCGCACCTCATCAAACTGGCCGCTGGTGTTGGCGTCGGTCGGGACGCGTGTGTTGATTACGTCATCGCCGCTCGTGCCGCGGAAGATATCCAGCATTTCAGGTGAGGTTTCGGGATCAGAACTGCCCATATCGGGTGTATTGAGGCCTCGCCGGTATCCTCTTACTCCCTAGGGGCGGGGTCATCATCCTCGTCCCGGATCGCATCAATGGCGAAGGCCGAGAGGCCCAGCCCCAAGAGCGAGGAGAGTGCAATGGGTAACACGGGCAGCATCCCCTAAAGGATGGTCATGGTGAGAAAGTGCTAACGTCTGTTCTGCCGTGTGGCAAAGGTTTGCTGGCAAACACACTGTTGGCGTGCAACCTGTCTAAGGGGTTGCGCCCGCGCGCCAACCCTCTTATACGCGCCCAATCATCATCCACTCCACTGGAATCAGGGTGACCCGACGCTATTGCGCAAAGGGGCCCTCCGGTGATGTTGAAAGGAACGACCGATGGACGCGACCGAGCTTCGCAGCAAAACGCCTGATCAGCTGCGTGAAGAGCTGATCAACCTGAAGAAACAGCAGTTCAACCTGCGTTTTCAAGCGGCCACTGGCCAGCTTGAGAATGCAGCACAGATGCGCATTGCGCGTCGCAGTGCTGCCCGTGTGTTGACCATCCTCAATGAAAAAGCTGCCGCCGCAGCTTCCGCAGAATAAGGAGCCGATAGTATGCCCAAACGTATCCTCACCGGCACCGTGACAAGCGACGCCAACGCCCAGACGATCACCGTCTCCGTCGAGCGCCGCTTCAAGCACCCTGTTCTGCAAAAGACCATCCGTAAGTCCAAGAAATACCGGGCTCACGATGAGAAAGAAGCCTTCAAAGTAGGCGATCAGGTTCGCATCATCGAATGTGCGCCGAAATCGAAAACCAAACGCTGGGAGGTTCTGCAGGCGTAAGCCTGACGGCCCTCTAAGCATAATCGAAACCCTGGGGAAAAGGCCAATTGGGGCCCCCCAAAGGTCGGGAGACATCTAAATGATCCAGATGCAGACCAATCTCGATGTGGCTGACAACAGCGGCGCTCGCCGTGTTCAGTGCATCAAGGTTCTGGGTGGTTCCAAGCGTCGATACGCCTCCGTGGGTGACATCATTGTCGTCTCGGTGAAGGAAGCCATCCCACGCGGTCGTGTGAAAAAAGGTGACGTGCGCAAGGCCGTCGTCGTTCGCACAGCCAAGGAAGTGCGCCGCGAAGATGGCACAGCCATCCGTTTTGACCGTAACGCCGCCGTGATCCTGAACAACGCAGGTGAGCCCGTCGGCACGCGGATCTTCGGCCCCGTGGTGCGCGAACTGCGCGGCAAGAACTTCATGAAGATCATTTCGCTCGCCCCGGAGGTGCTGTGATATGGCTGCTAAGTTGAAAAAGGGCGACAAGGTCGTCCTGCTGGCCGGTAAAGACAAGGGCAAGCAAGGCGTGATCGCCTCCGTTGATCCCTCTGCGGGCAAAGCAATCGTCGAAGGTGCGAACATGGCGATCCGCCACACGCGCCAGAGCCAGACATCTCAGGGCGGGCGCATCCCCAAAGCGATGCCCATCGACCTGAGCAACCTCGCTCTGCTGGACAAAAACGGCAAACCCACGCGCGTCGGCTTCAAGATCGAAGACGGCAAGAAAGTGCGCGTCGCCAAGACCACGGGGGACGTCATCGATGCTTGATACTGCAAATTATACCCCGCGTCTCCGGGCGCTCTATGACGAGACCATCAAAGCCGCGATGATCGAAGAGTTCGGTTACAAAAACACGATGATGGTGCCCCGTCTGGACAAGATCGTGCTGAACATCGGCTGCGGCGCTGCCGCGGTGCGTGACAGCAAGAAGGCGAAATCGGCTCAGGACGATCTGAGCACCATCGCCGGTCAGCACGCCGTCATCACCAAAGCCAAGAACTCTATCGCTGGGTTCCGGGTCCGCGAAGACATGCCGATGGGTGCGAAAGTGACGCTCCGTTCGGTTCGCATGTATGAATTCCTTGACCGTCTGGTCACCGTGGCCATGCCCCGGATCCGCGATTTCCGCGGCGTCTCGGGCAAGAGCTTCGATGGGCGTGGCAACTATGCCATGGGCATCAAGGAGCACATCATTTTCCCCGAGATCAACTTCGACAAGATCGACGAGTCCTGGGGTATGGACATCATCATCGCAACCACGGCGAAAACCGACGCTGAAGCGAAGGCACTGTTGAAGCATTTCAACATGCCCTTCAACAGCTGAGCGGCGGGAGGAAAAAGTTATGGCTAAAAAAGCAATGATCGAGCGCGAGAAAAAGCGCCAAAAGCTCGTTGAGAAATTTGCGGCACAACGTGCAGCCCTCAAAGAGATCATCAACGACGAAGCCAAGCCGATGGAAGAGCGTTTCCGCGCGACCCTGAAGCTGGCAAAGTTGCCGCGCAACAGCTCTGCCACCCGGCTGCACAACCGCTGCCAGCTGACGGGCCGTCCGCACGGATATTACCGTAAACTCAAAGTGTCGCGGATTGCGCTGCGTGAGCTTGGCTCAAGCGGCCAGGCCCCCGGCCTCGTGAAATCCAGCTGGTAAGGGAGATTTGAAATGAATGATCCTATCGGCGATATGCTCACACGGATCCGGAACGCTCAGATGCGTGGCAAGTCCACCGTCATGACACCGGCCTCCAAAATGCGCGAGCGTGTGCTCGGTGTTTTGGCAGATGAAGGCTACATCCGTGGCTTTGAGAGCGCGACAGGCGTCGACGGCCACCCGGCCATCGAGATCAGCCTGAAATATTACGATGGCGTCCCCGTCATTCGTGAAATGCGCCGGGTCTCCAAGCCTGGTCGCCGCGTCTATCTGGGCGTTAATGACATCCCGTCGGTCCGTCAGGGTCTTGGTGTGTCGATTGTCTCCACCTCCAAAGGTGTGATGTCGGATGCAAGCGCTCGGAGCCACAATGTTGGCGGCGAAGTGCTCTGCACCGTATTCTAAGGAGCCAAATATGTCTCGTATCGGCAAACAGCCCGTCGCCATCCCCGATGGTGTCACCGCAACGATCAGCGGCCAGACACTTGAGGTCAAAGGCCCCAAGGCGACCAAATCGTTCACCGCGACCGATGATGTGACTCTGACCATTGATGATGGTCAGATCACCGTCACGCCCCGCGGCAAATCAAAGCGCGCGCGCCAGCAATGGGGGATGACCCGCACGGTCGTCGCAAACCTCGTGCATGGCTCGAACGCAATGTTCAAAAAAGAGCTCGAAATTCGGGGGGTGGGTTACCGTGCCCAGCTTCAGGGTAACGTGATCAAACTGAACCTTGGCCTGAGCCATGACGTGGATTTTCACATCCCCGATGGCGTGACGGTCACCGTGCCAAAGCCGACGGAACTGATCGTCGAAGGCACGGATAAGCAGCTCGTCGGACAAGTCGCGGCAAATATCCGCGATTGGCGTCCGCCAGAGCCCTACACGGGCAAAGGCATTCGCTACAAAGATGAGTATATCTTCCAGAAGGAAGGCAAGAAGAAGTAAGGACGCGAGAAGATGGCAAACAGCAAAAGACAACTGTTCCAAAAACGCCGCCTGCGCGTTCGGAACAAACTTCGCAAGGTCAATGCAGGGCGCATGCGCCTCAGTGTTCACCGCAGCAACAAGAATATCAGCGTTCAGCTGATCGACGATGTGCAAGGGATCACTCTTGCGGCGGCCTCCACGCTCGAAAAAGATCTCGGGTTGGTTGGCAAGAACAACATCGAAGCGGCCACCAAGATCGGTGCCGCCATCGCGGAGCGTGCCAAAAAGGCAGGTATCAGCGAGGCGTATTTCGACCGTGGCGGTTTCCTCTTTCACGGCAAGGTCAAGGCAATCGCCGACGCCGCGCGTGAAGGTGGTCTGAAGATCTAAGACAGCGTAGGCGGCCTTGGGGGTAATCCTCGTGGCCGTCTCGATGATCCGGGGGCAAACTTGCCCACTGGGATCGAGTATATCAGGGCGCACGCGTCCGCATGAGCTAAGGAAGCCAAATGGCAAGAGATGAAAATCGTGGGGGCGGTCGCCGCAACCAACGTGACGAGACACCAGAATTCGCCGATCGCCTCGTCGCGATCAACCGCGTCAGCAAAACCGTCAAGGGCGGTAAGCGTTTTGGCTTCGCAGCCCTCGTCGTCGTTGGCGACCAGAAGGGCCGTGTGGGCTTTGGCAAGGGTAAGGCCAAGGAGGTCCCCGAGGCCATCCGCAAAGCCACTGAGCAAGCCAAGCGCCAGATGATCCGTGTGCCACTGCGCGAAGGCCGCACGCTGCACCATGACATGGAAGGCCGCCACGGTGCCGGGAAAGTCATCATGCGCTCCGCACCCCAAGGTACCGGCATCATCGCCGGTGGCCCGATGCGCGCCGTGTTCGAGATGCTGGGTATTCAGGACGTCGTCGCCAAGTCGAATGGTTCGCAGAACCCTTACAACATGATCCGCGCGACGATTGACGGTCTGCGCAAGGAATCGAGCCCCCGTATGGTCGCGCAACGTCGCGGCAAGAAAGTGGCCGATATTCTGTCGACCAATGACGCACCCAAAGCCGCCGGCGAGCAAGCCGCGGCGACTGAGGAGGCATAAACGATGGCCAAAACAATTGTCGTCAAACAGGTGGGCTCGCCCATCCGTCGCCCCGCAAGCCAGCGCGCAACGCTGATTGGTCTGGGCCTCAACAAGATGCACCGCACCCGCGAATTGGAGGACACGCCCTCCATCCGTGGCATGGTGAACAAGGTCTCGCACATGGTTGAGATCATCGAAGAAAAAGGCTGAGCATATTGCGGGGTCACTCCCGCTCGGTGACAGCATCAAGCGCCCCGGCCAGATATGGCCGGGGCGTTTTGCATCTGACGCGACGCATCGCCGGCTGCCTTTTTTGCGTACGGTCGGGATGATGCACGGATCTGCGCTGAGAGTGGTTGCAAAGCGCACCGGATCGGATATACGCCGCACGTGTGACAGCGATGTCACCCATATAAAGTCAACGTAAGCCGCGTTCGGCCGCTCCCGTCGCTGGGGGTCGCATCCGGCAAAAGGAGAAGCGACATGAAACTGCATGAACTGCGCGATAATGATGGCGCCACGAAAAAACGCAAACGGGTTGGCCGTGGTGCGGGGTCCGGCATGGGTAAAACCGGTGGCCGGGGTATCAAGGGTCAAAAATCGCGCTCAGGCGTGGCGATCAAAGGGTATGAAGGCGGCCAGATGCCCCTCTACCAACGTCTGCCAAAGCGTGGCTTCAACAAGCCAAACCGCAAGCAATTCGCGGTTGTGAACCTGGGCCTGATCCAGAAATTCATCGACGAAAAGAAACTCGACGGCAAGGCCGCGATTACCGAGGACGCGCTTGTGGCCTCCGGTCTTGTGCGCCGCAAGCTGGACGGTGTGCGTATCCTCGCGAAAGGCGATATCTCGACCAAGGTCACGATCGAAGTGACCGGCGCGTCGAAATCGGCTGTCGAGGCGGTCGAGAAGGCCGGTGGCACGCTCACAGTTGCGGCACCGGCGGCGGCCCCAGCCGAATAAGAGGTTGTGAGCGGCCCATGTGCCGCTTACATATACCCCACGTTTTTCAAACACGCCGCCGGCCGCTGAAGAACAGCGTTCGGCGGCGTTGTCATATCTAGAGAGAGCCGAATGGTATCTGCAGCAGAACAAATGGCGTCCAATTCAAGCTGGGCTGCCTTCGGGAAGGCCACGGACCTTCGCAAACGCATCGTTTTCACGCTGGGTCTGCTGATTGTCTATCGACTGGGCACGTTCATTCCTGTGCCCGGCATCGACGGGGCAGAGCTTCGCCAGTTCATGGAAGGGGCCGCGGCAAGCATCGGTGGTATGCTCAGCATGTTCACCGGCGGCGCTCTTGGCCGGATGGGCATTTTCGCCCTCGGTATCATGCCCTACATCTCGGCCTCTATCATCGTGCAGCTTATGACGGCCATGGTGCCCGCGCTTGAGCAGCTGAAGAAAGAGGGCGAGCAGGGCCGCAAGAAGATCAACCAATACACACGCTACGGCACGGTTTTCTTGGCCACTTTGCAATCCTACGGCCTAGCCGTCAGCCTTCAGGGCGGCGGCCTTGTGACCGATCCGGGCCTCTTCTTCATCGTATCGTGCATGATCACCCTTGTGGGGGGCACCATGTTCCTGATGTGGTTGGGCGAGCAGATCACCGCGCGCGGCATCGGCAACGGTATCTCTCTCATCATTTTCGTCGGCATCATCGCCGAAGTTCCCGCAGCGCTGGCTCAGTTCTTCGCCTCCGGTCGCAGTGGTGCTATCAGCCCTGCCGTCATCATCGGCATCAGCGTCATGATGATCGCGCTCATTGCTTTCGTGGTGTTCATGGAGCGCAGCTTGCGCAAGATCCACATCCAATATCCGCGCCGTCAGGTGGGGATGAAGGTCTATGACGGTGGCTCCAGCCACCTCCCCGTGAAGGTGAACCCCGCAGGCGTGATTCCCGCGATCTTCGCCTCGTCGTTGTTGCTTTTGCCGACCACGATCAGCACGTTTTCGGGCCAGAGCGACAATACCAGCCCGATAATGTCCACCATTCTGGCTTATTTCGGCCCGGGGCAACCGCTGTATCTGCTGTTCTTCACCGTGATGATCGTCTTCTTTACGTACTTCTATACCTACAACGTCGCGTTCAAGACCGAGGATGTGGCCGACAACCTGAAGAATCAGAATGGCTTTATCCCCGGTGTGCGCCCTGGCAAGAAAACGGAAGAATACCTCGATTATGTCGTCAGCCGTGTTCTCGTTCTCGGGTCCGGCTATCTCGCGGCGGTCTGCCTTTTGCCCGAAGTGATGCGCGCCCAACTGTCGATCCCATTCTACTTCGGCGGCACCTCCGTGCTGATTGTTGTGTCGGTGACGATGGATACCATCCAGCAAGTGCAAAGCCATCTACTGGCCCATCAGTATGAAGGGCTGATCGAAAAATCGCAGCTGAGCGGCAAGGGTAAGAAGCGCGCGCGCAGAAAAGGGACTCAACGCAAATGAACATCATTCTTCTTGGGCCGCCCGGCGCTGGTAAAGGCACTCAGGCGCATTTTCTCGTCGCAGAGCGCAGCATGACCCAGCTGAGCACAGGCGACATGCTGCGCGAGGCCAAGGAGAGCGGCACGGAGATGGGCAAGGTCGTGGCCGATGTCATGGCGCGCGGCGATCTGGTAACGGATGAGATTGTCATTGGCCTGATCCGCGAGAAGCTCGAAGGCGAGAAGGGCGGTGGATTCATCTTTGACGGCTTCCCCCGGACGCTTCCACAGGCCGACGCCCTTGGAGAGCTTCTGAGCGAATGTGGCGAGAGCCTTGATGCGGTGATCGAGATGCAGGTGGATGACGATGCCCTCGTGGGCCGCATCACGGCACGCTCGACCTGTGCGGGCTGCGGCGCGGTCTATAATGACGTGACGAAGCCCATCCCGGCAGATGGTGTCTGCACCGCCTGCGGCGAAGCGCATGAGTTCAAGCGCCGCGCGGATGACAATGAGGAAAGCCTCAAGAACCGCCTGATGGAATATTACAAGAAGACCTCGCCCCTGATTGGTTACTATTATGCCAAGGGAATGCTTCAGTCCGTGAATGGGCTGGGCGAGATTGCGGACGTTAAAGCGTCCATTGCAGGTGCTCTGGACGGCTAGGATTTGAGCAGGGTAGAACGCGCAGGTTAGCGCGCCTTATACTTTGCAAGGATGTTTGCGCGGCCGGGTAAGAGCCCCCCTTGACGCCCGTGCGATTTCCCCCTAACCAGCACCATCCCGCAAGGGAAAATGATTCCGGCCTGTCGCGCAAAAGGCCCCGAATCGATCACCTGAATTCAGCTGCGGCCCGAAGCGCAAAGCCTCGGGCCTACGTTGTGAAAAAAGGGTCTGGTGTTACGGACCCGCAACGAAAAAGGAAGATGACACTTGGCACGTATCGCCGGCGTTAACATCCCGACGCATAAACGCGTCCCGATCGCCCTGACCTACATCACCGGAATTGGCCCCTCGACCGCCAAGACCATCTGCGAATCCGTCAATATCGACCCCAGCCGCCGTGTGAACGAGCTGAGCGATGCCGAGGTGCTCTCGGTGCGCGAGTTCATCGATGCGAACCTGACCGTTGAAGGCGATCTGCGCCGCGACACTCAGATGAACATCAAGCGTCTGATGGATCTCGGCTGCTACCGTGGCCTGCGTCACCGCCGGAACCTTCCGGTGCGTGGTCAGCGGACCCACACCAATGCCCGCACCCGCAAAGGCCCCGCAAAGGCCATTGCCGGCAAGAAGAAATAAGGGAGGGCATTTGATATGGCACGCGATACCAAACGCACGAAAAAGAAAGTCTCCAAGAACATCGCCACGGGCGTTGCTCATGTGAACTCTTCGTTCAACAACACCAAGATCCTCATCTCCGACGTTCAGGGCAACGCAATTGCGTGGTCCTCGGCCGGAACATGTGGCTTCAAGGGCAGCCGTAAATCCACCCCCTATGCCGCTCAGATGGCCGCCGAAGATGCCGGACGCAAGGCGCAGGAACATGGGATGCGGACGCTGGAAGTCGAAGTTCAGGGTCCGGGCTCTGGCCGTGAAAGCGCCCTGCGGGCTCTGGCGGCTGCCGGCTTCAACATCACCTCGATCCGTGATGTGACGCCAATGGCCCATAACGGCTGCCGCCCGCCAAAGCGTCGCCGGGTCTGACCAAGAATTCTACCCTATGGGGCCGCGCGTTTTGCACGGCCTCATTTTCGTATTTTTGAAACCTCGGGCGCTTTGACCTTTGGACATGAGGGCAAAGCAGGAATGGAGGGACCATGATCCACAAGAATTGGGCTGAACTTATCAAGCCAACCCAGCTGGACGTAAAGCCGGGAAATGATCCGTTGCGCCAAGCCACTGTAATGGCTGAACCGCTGGAGCGCGGTTTTGGACTGACACTGGGCAACGCATTGCGCCGCGTGCTGCTGTCGTCGCTGCAAGGCGCCGCGATCACGAGCGTCCAGATTGACAACGTGCTGCATGAGTTCTCCAGCGTGGCTGGCGTGCGCGAAGACGTGACCGACATGGTTCTGAACCTGAAAGGTGTCGCCATCCGGATGGAAGTGGAAGGCCCCAAGCGCCTGTCAATCTCGGCCAAGGGTCCGGGCATCGTGACCGCTGGCGACATTTCCGACAGTGCGGGCATCGAAGTGCTCAACCGTGATCACGTGATCTGCCATCTCGACGAGGGCGCGGATCTGTTCATGGAGCTGACGGTCAACACCGGCAAAGGCTATGTCGCGGCAGACAAGAACCGCCCCGAGGACGCGCCTATCGGCATGATCCCCGTGGATGCGATCTACAGCCCGATCCGCCGGGTGAGCTATGACGTGCAGCCCACCCGCGAAGGCCAGGTGCTGGACTATGACAAGCTGACCATGAAGATCGAAACAGATGGCTCGATCACGCCGGATGATGCGGTGGCCTATGCCGCGCGTATCCTGCAAGATCAACTGAGCATCTTCGTGAACTTTGAAGAGCCCGAAAGCGCCAGCCGCCCCGACGATGATGACGGTCTGGAATTCAACCCGCTTCTGCTCAAGAAAGTCGACGAGCTGGAGCTTTCCGTGCGCTCGGCCAACTGCCTGAAGAACGACAATCTCGTGTATATTGGCGATCTGATCCAGAAGACCGAAGCCGAAATGCTGCGCACGCCGAACTTTGGCCGCAAGTCGCTGAACGAGATCAAGGAAGTGCTCTCGGGCATGGGTCTGCATCTCGGGATGGATGTCGAAGACTGGCCGCCCGACAATATCGAAGATTTGGCCAAGAAGTTCGAAGACCAGTTTTGATGAATATGCCAGCCGGGGTTTTGCCTCGGCTGGCCACGCTAAACCGATGTGATGCTGACCTATCACAAAGGGGCAACGAAGGGCGTTAAGCCCCAAGGAGAATGGCTGACACGCATCGGCCATCAGACAAAGCAAAAACGCCCGTAGAGGGCACATAGGAGAAGAAACATGCGTCACGCACGAGGTTACCGCCGCCTGAACCGGACCCATGAGCACCGCAAGGCACTCTGGGCCAACATGGCCGGCTCGCTCATTGAACATGAGCAAATCAAGACAACATTGCCCAAAGCGAAAGAGCTGCGCCGGATCATCGAGAAGCTGATCACGCTCGGCAAGCGTGGAGATCTGCACGCCCGCCGTCAGGCTGCGAGCCAGCTCAAGCAGGACCAGTATGTCACTAAACTGTTCGACATCCTTGGCGCCCGCTACAAGGATCGTCAAGGCGGCTACGTCCGCGTCCTGAAGGCCGGTTTCCGGTATGGCGACATGGCACCGATGGCGATCATCGAGTTTGTGGATCGCGATGTGGATGCCAAAGGCAAGGCCGACAAGGCACGCGTCGCTGCCGAAGATATGGCGGACTCCGACAGCTAAACGCCCTATTTCTTTACCAGTTGCGCCGCCGTCCGGGACATCTCCGGGCGGCGGTTTTGCGTTGAGGTGCTGGCCTGCAAGGTTGCATTTGCGCCATCTGCGGCGCATATCGAAACGTATGGTCACGCTCCTCCCTCCACGCCCTGTGGCGCTTATCTCATGAGCGATCTTTTCGATTCTGATACGCCGCCCGAGGCTCCAAAATCCGCACCGCGCCCGCTTGCTGATCGGCTTCGCCCGCGCAGTCTTGGCGAGGTCATTGGACAAGCTCAGGTGCTTGGGCCCGAGGCACCGCTGGGGGTGATGCTGGGCTCGGGCAGCTTGTCGAGCCTTGTTTTCTGGGGGCCGCCCGGTGTGGGCAAAACCACGATTGCACGGCTTCTGGCCGATGAGACGGATCTGCATTTTGTGCAGATCAGCGCGATCTTCACCGGTGTTCCCGACCTAAAGAAAGTGTTCGAGGCTGCAAGGCACCGCCGCTCAAACGGGCAGGGGACGCTCCTCTTCGTTGATGAAATTCACCGCTTCAACAAGGCGCAACAGGACGGGTTTCTGCCGCATATGGAGGATGGCACCATTCTTCTGGTGGGGGCGACCACCGAAAACCCGAGCTTTGAGCTGAACGCCGCCCTTTTGAGCCGGGCACAGGTTCTCGTGCTGGAACGGCTGAGCCTCGCGGATCTGGAGCGGTTGACCCAACGGGCCGAACAAGAGCTTGGCCGCAGCCTGCCGCTCGATGGTCCCGCGCGCGAGGCGCTTTTGGAGATGGCCGATGGGGATGGGCGGGCGGTGCTCAACCTGATTGAGCAAGTTGCGGCGTGGAAAACGGATGGCAAGCTGAGCTCGGAGGCGTTGGCCAAGCGTTTGATGAAGCGGGCCGCGAAATACGACAAATCCGGCGATGAGCATTACAACCTCATCTCCGCGCTCCATAAATCCGTGCGCGGGTCGGACCCGGATGCGGCGCTCTATTGGTTGGCGCGGATGCTGACGGGGGGCGAGGACCCGCGATACCTTGCACGCCGCATCACCCGCATCGCGATCGAGGATATCGGCCTGGCGGATACCCATGCGCATACGGTGTGCCTTAACGCGTGGCAGACTTATGAGCGGTTGGGCAGCCCCGAGGGAGAGTTGGCATTGGGGCAGGCGGTGATATATCTGGCGCTCGCGCCGAAATCCAACGCAGGCTACGCAGGCTTCAAGGCGGCGATGCGCAGTGCGGCGGCCACAGGGTCCGCGCCACCGCCCAAACATATCCTGAACGCGCCGACAGGGCTGATGAAAGAGCAAGGTTACGGCGCGGGATATGCCTATGACCACGATGCCGAAGACGGGTTTTCGGGGCAGAACTACTTTCCTGACGGGGTGGAACGCGCGGCCCTTTACGAACCCGTGGAGCGAGGGTTCGAGCGTGAATTGAAAAAGCGCATGACGTATTTTGACAAACTCCGCACTCGGCGGGGATGAGGCCAAAGTCGGAATTTTCTTCGGATTCCCTTGCCAAATGACCAAAATTTTACCGCGAAAGGGCAATAACGGGGTAGTCGCGCGTGGTTTTTCATGTTTTGCTAACGACATGTCGCAAACCCGCTGCCCGTGCAGACTAGATCAACGAACAAATATGAGCGCCCGAACAGGGCAGTTCAAGCGGCACAGCTAAACTCAAAAAATCTCAGGGATAGAACATGACAAAGGTCAAAGGCCAAATGATGTTGGACCGTCTGGCCGCAGCTGCCCGCGAAGGCAGTATCTCGCGCCGGTCCTTTATGAACTATTCAATGGCCGCCGGCCTCACGGCGACCTCGGCCACCGGCCTGTGGACCACATCCGCCAAGGCCGCGCCTCAACGTGGCGGCACATGGCACATGGCGCCTGGCGCATCATGACGGTAACTCGTCAGACACGCATGACCCCGGCACATATGTTACCTTTGCGTCGATCACTCTTGCACACACGTATCGCTCGTTTCTGACGCAGATCGAAACGGATCAAAGCCTTGGTGGCGATCTGGCCAGCGAATGGATGGCGACGCCCGATGCAACAGAATGGACCTTCAAGCTCAAACCTGCCGTGTTCCATTCCGGCAAGAAAATGACGGCGCAAGATGTCATCGCTTCGATGAACCATCACCGGGGTGACGCCTCCACTTCGGCGGCGAAAGCGCTTCTCGCCGATGTGGCGGATATCGTCGACAACGGAGACATGTCGATCACGTTCAAGCTGAACTCGCCCAATGCGGACCTGCCATGGCTGATGACGGATTACCACCTGGCGATCTGCCCCGGCAAGGAAGACGGCACAATCGACTGGCAGTCTGGCGATGGAACGGGCCCATACAAGATCGTCGAAAACGAATTCGGCGTTGGGTGCAGCCTGGTGCGTCATGAAGACTGGCACAATGAGGGCGCCTATTTCGACGCGGTCGAAATTCTGATCGTCAACGATCCCAACGCGCGTCAGACCGCCGTTGTGACCGGCGATGTGGACTCGGCGAGCCAGATGGAAAACAAGACGCTGGCCCTTCTTCAGCGCAACCAGAACGTCATCGTGGACAACGTGCCGTCGGCGGCGGCGATCACCATGCCGATGATGACCGATCAGGCGCCCTTCGATAATGTCGATGTGCGCATGGCGCTGAAACTGGCTATCAACCGCGAAGAGATGATCGACAAGATCCAGTTCGGTGCGGCGACAATCGGCAACGATTTCCACCACTCGCCCGCGATGCCTTACTTCCCCGAAAGCATCGAGCAGCGGACATATGACCCCGAGCAGGCCCGCGCCCTGTTGAAGAAGGCGGGTATGGAAGGTCTCTCGATTGAGTTGAGCACGGCCGATTCTGTCACCTCGGGCGCGGTTGACGCGGCTGTCTTGTATTCCGAGCAGGCCAAAGC
>JBASXE010000263.1:0-2136 GCA_049276875.1 Roseovarius sp.
CTGTGGAGTATTCTGAGAAGGTTTATTATTGCAGTAAGAACTATATTGAATGGTTTCCGGATGCTGGTCGAACCACAGAAGAGAATAAGGAATTTGAAGATTGTTATCGCACTACGGATTTAGGTTGGAAAAACATTGCAACACCTACGGATACTCATCTCAATTATATTGAATATAGTCTTCCGACACCTGTTTCTGGTTTTTGGCATAACTTTGGCCGAGAAATTTTCGTTCGAGTTCTTGGACGACCTGTTAGGTGTAGCCATAATCATAAAGAGCTTTGTGATCTAACTGAAACCCCTGAAAACTTATTTTCAAAATATGTGGTTAAACGCACTCCGTTTATGTGTGACATTCATATGGGAAAAGTCAATTTAATTAAGTATCCCACTCAATTCCAGACAAATTTTGTCATTTCTGAGGGGAAAAAATACAAGGTTGACATTATTATATGTGCTACTGGTTATAAAAAAGAATTCCCATTTTTGAAAGAAAAATATTATAAAACACCATTGATTAAAAAAATCATTCCAGAAAAGTATCCTAACATCGCTTTCATTGGTTTTGCTAGACCTACTATGGGAAGTATAAATAATATTGCCGAAATGCAGAGTTGGTGGACTGCCTTGTATTGGAAGCATCAGTTGTCCTATTCGATACGCAATTTACAATGGGGAAGAGGTGAAGATCCCTTGGATATTGAAAATGAGCATGTGACTACTATTGTTATTGGTAATTATTATATGAAAGATTTGGCTATGGATATGGGAATACAACCTGATTTAGTTCAAATACTTATTACGGATCCTGTATTATGGGGAAAAATCATTCATTCCACTATTCATCCTATGTTGTTTCGATTGCAAGGTCAGTTTTCCTATCCTGGGAGTCGCGAAGTGTATATGAATACTTTGCCTAGTTTTGATGAAAAAATACGCGATGACAATGGCGACCTCAATCCATCTATGCTTCAGTATTATGCTTTTTTTTCTTTTCTTCACATTCTATTTATTTTGTTAGTTATTATTATTATTTATTTCATTTTATTCGCTTTGCAAAAAACATCCAAATCCAAGCAGAATCTTTTCCTTTCTACATTTATTGTTTCATATGTGGTTTTATTGCTTATTTATCGTTTTTGGTTGTAACAAAAAAAAGGGTTTATTTAACTTATTAATTTTAAAAATATCTAAAATTCAAACATTGTGATAATCTATCGATTTTTTCTTTTTTCAATTCATCTGGATGATGTAATGACAACCTTTTCACATTATTTGTCACTTCTTCTTCTATTTCCGGGGTATCTGGATAATGAACACAAGTTGACACATTGTCTTCATCCACTTCTCCTTCTTCTCTTAATATCACTTCCTCGAGCTTTTCCTCTGCTTTCGCTAGAAGTTCTGTTATACGCTTATCCTTTCTTTCTCTTTCTATTGAAGGAGGAGGATAATCTGGCGATTTTGGAGATGGAATTGGTCTTTGAACTAGATTGCGAAACATGGGCACTTCATTATGGATACGATCATATTCTGTTTTTGCATCATCTAGCATTCGGATCTCGTTTATTACATATGTGTGTTTCGAAACATTTTTTTTATATGACGATTCTAGCTCTGTAATTCTTGTCCTTGCTTTCACCAATTCTTTTTCTATTTTTTCTACATATTCGGCATCTACTACTTTCGTCTTAAAGTTATAATTTACGCGTGGCGTTTTTGATCCTGAGTGCTCGCTTATTGGAGATTCTGTTGGATGAAGTATTTTCAGCAACATATCTCTTTTTGTTTCTGAATCTAGTACAGCTTTATCTTCTTTTTTGGAGTGATTCTTTAGCATCACCAATGTATCTTTTTCTGGGATACGAAGTTTCCATGCTTTACCTTGTTCCATTGTTTTTATTGCTTTATAAACTATCTCACGATCATGCCAGGATTGAAAATGCACAAATGCTTGCCAATAACCATTTGAAGTTAATATATAATCTATATCACTTACCTTACCGAAGTACTTCTCCATAAGTACTTTCATTTCATCGACATTAAATCCGAATACATTAGGTACGAATACGCTGTTCATCATTTTTAATAATTTGAGTTGAAAGAAAGAGTAGGTTATGATGAATACTATTATATA
>JBASXE010000264.1:0-16031 GCA_049276875.1 Roseovarius sp.
GGCGATGGGCTGGAGGCCGCCAGAAGCTTAGATGTCCGTTCCATGTGAACAGGATCGCTCTCACTGCGATCAAAACTGAAACAGGAGATTCTCATGAACCTCGGTTCATTCGCTATCGGCGACGTACTTCTTGCTGGCGCGACGATAGCCCTGACCATGGCAAGTCACGCGCAGGCAGACGCAATCATCAAGCCGATGAACTGGACATCTGGCAGTGGAATGCCCTCTGGACCCATCGATGGAACATCTTTGGTTTTGGAAAGGGGCGCATTCGGCGTTACGATGGCGATCAAGTCATCGGGCCTGACCTCTGGTGATGTCGTTCCCGGCGTCCGGCTAGCGGGCTCCAAAGCAGTCTTTGGGAATGGCAAAGCCAGCGTCCGTTAAGCCCTACGTCTCGATAGTTGCGATACCGCGCATTATTTGAAGGTTTGAATTTGACGTCGTATAGACAGGTTGAATGACTGCATTGTCAAAGTGAGCTGCGACGCAGCAACAGATATGCCGCGAGCGCGAAGCAACGCTGCGCCAGCGAAGCACGAAAAGCGAACGGCAGCAAAGTCCGCAGAGCAGACCTTGGTGCAGAACGCGGCGGACGGCTGGTTTGAGCCCATACTGTGAATTTGATTTTCTCGCTGCATGGGCGCGCAGCGTAATAATTGCTGCATGATCGAAAAACCCAACGACGCCAAACAGCGGAAAAACCGGCCATTCATGCAATCCGCAGCTCCTTACAACTCCGTTTGGATATCAGACGGATCTTGATAGTCTGGCGGGCCCTTTAGTTCGATCAGATTGTCCCAGGGGTCTTTAAAATATAGAGCTAGGCCAAATCCACGGCTGCCAACCTGACGCAGCCGTTTTAGGATTTTGATCCCGTAATATTGCAGGTGGCGGCGAACGTCTTCTTCTGCTGCACCGTGCCATGCAAACGCGATATGGTGTACGTTTTCACCTTCTTGTTGTGTTGGGGCAGCATAAGCGGAACGTGAGTCGTTGACGTCCCATAAGCCAATGAGAACCGGGCCATACCACACGTGGGTCATCGCAAGATCAGGATAGTCATAGCCTGGCCGACACCCCAAAATCGTCTGATACCACGCGCGTGCTTTTTCAAGATAGCCAACCCAAATTACTAAATGGTCGATTCCAGAGGGTACAAAAGGTGGTGCCATGGAGTTTCCCCATCTTAACTGACTACTGTCACTTACACTGGTGGTGAATACTCGGTGCCCGCGATCCCGGCCATTCGGGTTAACACGTCGTCGCCCTGTTGCATCAGCCAATACAGAAGGTCGATAAATATCCAGTTTTCGGCCAGTTTGTCGCCATCGCGCCGGTAAATGTCGATCACACGGAATTCGGCATTTATATCGCTGGCCGGAACCCCCATGAACCCTTTGTGTTTCGCCGTGAAGTTAGGCCAGCCAAAGAACCCGCCAAAGTGACCCTCGGCCAGTTTCGCGCGATGTCCGGTAAAGGATCGATCATAAAACGCCGTGCGAAACGGGCCTGAGTGTTGTTTGGCGTAGCGTTCGATTGTGTAGGTCGCGCCAATTCCCGCAGGGCCCCACCAGATCATGTCATCGTGCCAAGTGCGGGCGAGTTCTTCTTCCAAGGGCAGGCCCAACTGCCACGTCCCAAGATCGCCAATCATCGCGTTGATCGCGTTCAGGGTCTCAACACCCGCGTCAGCGGGCTGGGACTCTCGCAACATCCCGTCATGGGTTTGCGGCCCCGGCTGGACCATATGCGCTGCTGTGGCGCGCCCAAACGGATTTTGCCCAACTTGGATCATCAAGTGGGGGATATCTACATGGAGCATGGTTTCAACAATGCGTCCATCCAGCACGCGGTTAAATTCGCAATAGCGCAGCAGCGCCATCTTGCCCGTCGCCACAATCCCAAGCCAGGGCGCATCAAAGAGCCCCATCAGATGCCCCATGGACACGACCCAGATCCCTTCGCCCACGGTGTTTTCGCCCGCAAAGAAGATATCCTCGCGCCGCTGCAACCGTGTAAGAGACGTCAGCAAAGGTCCATAAAACACCCGCGCTACATCGCCAGCGCCGTGTTGTTCATAAAAGGGGTGCATCCCGCGCCAGTGCCAATCGGCGGTCGTATGGGCGGCCAGCACTGCCTCTATCGTTTCGGGGCGCGCGCCGTTCATGTCTGCGTAGAGTGCGCGTACAACTGCCTTTTGGTCCTGAAACATCTCTTATCCCTTAACAGCGCCTGCCGTCAGGCCAGACACGATCTGACGCTGGAAGAACAGGATCAACACGAACAACGGTGCTGTGGCCGACACAACCGCCGCAACAGCAAACATAACGTTGCCCTTGGTTTGGGTGGTGCCAAGGAAAGACGCAATCTTCGGGATCATCGTCTGGTTCTCCTGATCCAGCAGCATCGCCGCCACAGGAAAATCGTTGTACGCCAGCAAGAAGCTGAACAGCCCCGTCGTAATGACACCGGGCCACATGACCGGCAAGATAACATGACGGAACGCCTGAAACCGGTTACACCCGTCCACCATTGCGCTTTCATCAAGGTCCTTCGGGATATTGCGGAAAAAGGACGTCATCATCCACAGGCTGAACGGCTGGTTGATCGCGACCAGCACAACGATTGTGGTCCCCAAACGCCCCCAAAGGTTCCATTCATAAAACGGCAAAAGATAGCCGGACACCAATGTGATTTGCGGCATGGCGCGAAACATCAACGCGGCGATCAATATCCAGAACGCATAATTGTATGTGGACCGCGACAGCGCGTAGCCCGCAAGGGTGCTCAACGTCAAAGAAATCGTCACAACACAAAAGCAGACAATCGACGTGTTCATCACCGCGCGCCCGAATTCTTCTGTGACCCAAGCACCGTAATATCCGTCGCCCGTAAAGGAGCCGCCAGTCTCGATCCTCGTCGACTCGCTCGTCAGGGCATAGATCCAGTTCGCTTTTGAGAAGAAATCGCCTTCGACCTTGAAGGATCCCCAAAGGGTCCACAGGAACGGAAAGGCTGCCATGATCACCCAAAGGACCAAAAACCCGGTCAGGATGATCCGAAGTGACGTCGGTTGTTTGCGGGGGTTGGCTGTGCTCATGGGTCAGGCTCTCTTGAAATCGCGCCACGTGCGCACAAGGACAGGGGACAGAAGAATTCCGACGCACAACACTGTCAAAAGTGAGGTCGTCGCAGCCGAGTTCAGCAACCGCGTCTCTCCGCCAAGGTCCGAGAAAATATAGGTCGAAAGCGATTGGGCATGCGCTTCTGCGCTGAACGATATCAACGGCTCAAACACGCGGAAATTGTCCATCAGTTGAATGAGCGCCACGAAGGTTACAAGTGGCATGATGTGCGGGATCGTGACATAGCGCACGCGCTGCCAACGGTTCGCGCCATCAATCATCGCAGCTTCGTCCGCGTCCTGACTGACCGATTGCAGGCCGGCGTAAAACACCACAAAAGCAAAAGGCGCCGCATGCCAAATTCCGTAGACCATCAGCATGATCCACATCATTGGGGTTGAGGCTTTGACGCTCAAGTCCGGATTGCCTGCTATCGCCTGAATTGCATGCCCCAAAACACCGCGCGCATCGACCATCCAGAACAAGACCAGCGACCCGACCAACGGGGTGATGATGAATGGAAGCAACGACACAAAGATCAAAGGCCCCCTTATGGCGCGCGAGGCGGAATTCACTGCAATCGCAATCGAAAATCCAAGAACGATCGTCAGTGGCGTCACAATGAAGGTAAAGGTCAGCGTGAAAACAATGGCGCTGTAGAATGGCAGGTTCATCACCTTGCTCCACCAGTCGCCCCACCCAGTTGACGTGCGCCAGGCTTCACCCATTTCTGAAAATGCCAGATGCCCGCGGTTGGTGTAATTCTCAAAGCCCACGAAACGGCCCAGCGGCTCTGCCTCACGAAGGGCAAGGGTCTGTTCCTGATTGACGGACGTCGTCTCGTTGCACCCGAACGGCCCGCAGGTCTCAACGACCTCGATGACCTGCTCGTGCTGTGCGTGAAAGGACTGCAATACAACTGAAATAACTGGAAAAACGATCAACAGTAGCATGGCCAAAAGCGACGGTGCGACGAATGTTAGGAATGTTCGATGGTTCACGTCTTGCCCTCGGTTTTCTCGCACGCAATCGTGCCGGAGTTAGAACATCTCGCTTGGTGTGAGCGGCGCACAAGCTGTGCACCGCTCTTACTTTATGGTCCCGCTTACTGGGTCACGAACCCAGCTTCGACAGCCGCAGCAGTGTAGGCAGCTTCAACATCGGCCAATGCCTGCTCAGCGGACTCGTTTCCTTGCATAAAATCCGACAGTTCCGCACCCAGTGCAGAGTGCAGCAAGCCTTGGAAAGGAACCATCGGGTATGGCTTGGATCCGGCAGCAACAGCGGCCAGAACGCCCTCGTTTGCGACCTGTGGTTCAAAACCTTCGATCAACCATACGGCTTGGTTCATAGTGTCGTCGTTCAGCAACGCAGGCGACACTGCATGTGCCATTGAAATGAAAGTCGCGGCCGCATCTTCGTCGCTGATGTTCTTGGCCACAGTCCAACCGTCCCACCACAATGTGGTCGCTGGCACACCGCTGTCACCCACCGTCAATGGCGCAGTGATACGTGTGTTTTCGTAGACCTGTGGCTCGGACCCTTCGTCATCCATCAGCACCTGCGAACGGGATCCCCACATGTTCATCAGAGCGATGTTGCCGGCTTCCCATTCCGCGGACGTTGCGTTGGAATCGTGTGTCAGAAAATCCGGGTTCATGTAGGCGGACAATGCCTTCATCATTTCCAGCGCCTCAACGCCCTGCGCATTGTTAATTGCAATGTTCGCAGTTCCCGGCTCGAAGAATTCACCACCTGTCCCGATGTACATGTTGTTGAATTCCTGCGCGAGGTTCCAACCAGCTGCATAGGCCCCACCAATTGGGTGCTCCATTACGCCAGCTGCACGAATTGTTTCTGCGGCGTCCAACATCGCTTCGTAAGATGTCGGGATTTCAATGCCGAGATCGTTCAAGACGTCTTCGCGGTACATCAGCGTCTGTGCGTTCGCCATGAACGCAACCGCCATGATTTTACCGTCAACGGTAATCAGCTGGCTTGGGGACAACGCTCCACCGTATTCGGCAACCAGATCGTCCAAGGGGCGGACGACACCTTCGTTGATTAGCGCAACAATGGATGAATTGGCGACAACGGCCGTTGTGTATTCAGCTGGATCGCCGGACATGCCAGCAAGATTCAGCTTCTGGTGATCGGCTGTAAGGTTTGCTTCGCCCACAACGCCTTCGCAGGATTGCGCCAGAGCTGCGATGGATTGGATCGCTGGGAATTCGTTACCGATGATGCTCAACCGGCCTTCTGCGGTGCAGCCATGGCCATCCGCAAAGGCGGCTGTGCCCATCGTCAGGGCGGCAGCTGTGGCCCCGATCAGTTTGGTAAATTTGGTCATTATAGTCTCCCTAATGGTTCAGTACGTATTTAGCTTTTCGTTAGGCGCACCGATTCTGGCGAATCAAGAAACGCCGTGCATACGTTTGCAATCAAATGGCCAACTTAACCGCAAAGCAAGGAAAAAAATTGGGACGGTCTGTAAAAATTAAAATGCTGCACCTGCGAGAGAGCCCCTATGTAATAAAGGTGCAAAAAGAACTTGCGCAGATAATAGAATCAGATTTACACCTGTTGCATACGTTTGCAAGAAAGGCGCCCTCATGGCCGAAATTCAGCTCAAGAATATCCACAAACGCTGGGGCAGCTTTGTCGGAGTCGAGAACTTTGACCTTACCATTGCGGATCAGGAATTTCTCGTCCTTCTTGGCCCGTCGGGTTGCGGCAAGACGACGACCATGCGGATGATCGCAGGTCTGGAAGACCCCACCGAAGGCGACATTCTGGTAGATGGCAAACGTATCAACCACCTTGAGCCCAAAGACCGCGATTGCGCGATGGTGTTCCAGTCCTACGCGCTCTACCCCAACCTCGATGTCTACGAAAACATCCGTTTCCCGTTGCGCATGCGCAAAGTTCCCTCATCCGAGCATAAAGAACGCGTTATGCGTGCCTCGGCGATGGTCGAGCTCGACGATTTCCTCCACCGCAAACCCGCCGAACTTTCCGGTGGTCAGCGTCAGCGCGTGGCCTTGGCCCGCGCCATCGTGCGCCAGCCCAACGTTTTCCTGATGGATGAGCCGCTCTCCAATCTCGACGCCAAGCTGCGTGTTTCTACGCGCGCCCAGATCAAAAACCTCAGCCACGAGTTAAAGGTCACCACGATCTATGTGACCCACGACCAGATCGAAGCCATGACGTTGGCGGACCGTGTTGTCGTCATGTCCGCAGGCGTGGTGCAGCAGGTCGGCTCCCCGACGGACATTTACGACAACCCAGCCAATACCTTCGTGGCCAGCTTCATCGGTTCTCCTGCCATGAACCTGCTTGAGGGCACGATCGAAGGCGGGACTTTCACCGGCAAGGACGTCAAGATCACCGGTCTGCACAGCACGCTCTCAGGCCCGGTCACGCTGGGCTACCGCGCCGAAGACGCATCAATCGGCGGCGATGCTCCGTCCGTGAATGCGCCAGTTTATTCCATGGAGCTTTTGGGCGATGCCACGATGGTTACGTTCCGCATCGCAGGTGCCATCGCAACCGTGAAGGCCGACAAAGATTTTCGCGCCAAAATTGGCGAAACTGTCGCCGCGACAATTCCAGCTGCGACCTGCCATCTGTTTGACGCCACGAGTGGCGAGCGGTTGTAACCTGCTCGCCCTGACCAAGCTTTAACGACCACGCCCGAGGAGCACTGCTCATGACCATCCGCCATCTGAAAACTGCCCGCTCCCTTGAGGCACGCGCCGAAGACGACGCCAAAACCCGCGCGATCGTCGAAAGTGGCTTGAAAGAAATCGAAACCAAAGGCGATGCCGCCGTGCGTGAAATGTCGGTGAAATTCGACAAGTATGACCGTGAAAGCTACCGCCTGTCCGAGGCTGAGATCGAGGCCCTCATCGCCAAGGTCACCCCGCGCGAAATGGCCGACATCAAGTTCGCGCAAGAACAGGTGCGGGTCTTCGCCCAACACCAGCGCGATAGCATGCTCGACATCGAAGTCGAAACCATGCCCGGCGTGATCTTGGGGCATAAAAACATTCCCGTTCAATCGGTTGGCTGCTATGTGCCCGGCGGAAAATTCCCTATGGTCGCGTCCGCGCATATGTCAGTTGCCACTGCCTCCGTCGCCAAAGTGCCGCGTATCATCGCCGCCACGCCGCCGTTCAAGGGTGAGCCTAACCCAGCCGTGATTGCCGCCATGCATCTCGGTGGCGCGCACGAAATCTACGTCATGGGCGGCATTCAAGCGATTGGCGCCATGGCCATTGGCACCGAAACGATTGAGCCTGTCCACATGCTCGTCGGCCCCGGTAACGCCTTTGTCGCCGAAGCCAAACGCCAGCTGTTCGGGCGCGTCGGCATTGATTTGTTTGCTGGCCCGACCGAAACCATGGTTATCGCCGATGAGACGGCGGCTGATGGCGAACTCTGCGCCACGGACCTGCTGGGTCAAGCTGAACACGGCTATAACTCTCCCGCCGTTTTGCTCACCAACTCCGAAAAGCTCGCCAAGGATACGCTGGCGGAAATCGACCGCATTCTACAAATCATCCCGACCGCCGACACCGCCGGAAAGAGCTGGGAAGACTACGGCGAGGTCATCGTCTGTGACACCTATGACGAGATGCTCGCCGTCGCTGACGACATTGCATCTGAACATGTGCAGGTGATGACAGATCGCGATGATTGGTTCCTTGAGCATATGACATGTTATGGTGCTTTGTTCCTTGGTCCGCGCACCAACGTGTCCAACGGTGACAAAGTCATCGGCACCAACCACACGCTGCCCACCAAAAAGGCTGGTCGCTACACTGGTGGTTTGTGGGTCGGTAAGTTCCTGAAAACCCACAGCTATCAAAGAATTACCACTGACGAGGCGGCCACACTGGTCGGCGAATATGGCTCACGCCTTTGCATGCTTGAAGGCTTCGTTGGCCATGCTGAGCAATGCAATATCCGCGTGCGCCGCTACGGCGGCATCAACGTCCCCTACGGCACTGGCGCGCCCTACCGCGAGGCCGCCGAGTGAGCCTCCACCCCGCCCTGTTTCCTCTGCGAAATGCGCTCGCAGCCGCAACGCCGGACTCCGCCAAAGTGGTTGCGCAAACCTTTGCACCTGACGCCACCATCCACATCTGTCACCCCATGGACACTGTGACGGGCGCGGACATGTGGGATACCGCCTATGCCCCGCTGCTCGACGCGATCCCCGACCTTGAGCGCCGCGACATGATTGTGCTGTCAGGCACCACGCCGGAAGGTCAGGACTGGGTCGGCTGCATGGGCAATTATATGGGCACCATGTTGCGCCCTTGGTTGAATATTCCACCCACGGGCCACCTGATCCACATGCGCTACCACGAGTTCTTCAAACTTGAGGATGGTAAGATCACCGAGGCGCAAATCCTGTGGGACATACCAGAGCTGATGATGCAGGCGAACGCCTGGCCCCTCGCTCCGCAGCTTGGCAAATTCCTCGCCACCCCTGCGCCGATGACCCAAGACGGCCTGACGGCGGAGGGGGACGGAAACGCAACGATGGCCCATGTGCTGGCGATGCTGGATGACCTTTGCAAATATCCCGCCAATCCCGATCCGGCGGTGATGAATTTGGAAAAATACTGGCACCCGCGCAACAACTGGTACGGGCCTGCGGGCATCGGCACGGGTCGCGGCATTGCGGGGTTTCGCAACTGGCACCAAATCCCGTTCCTCAAGGCGATGCCCGACCGCAAACTTGATGCCATGGGCGATTTGTCGTCCCATTGGTTCGCCCAGGGCAATTACGTCTGCGAAACTGGTTGGCCGAACATGCGTCTGACCGTATCTGAGGGCGAATGGATGGGGCTTGCACCAGCAGGCAAAGAAATCCTCATGCGCTCGCTTGATTTTTGGCGCGTCGAGGATGGTTTGATCCGCGAAAACTGGGTCCTGATCGACCTTTTGGACATCTACCGACAGTTGGGCGTGGACGTGCTTGCCCGAATGGGCGAATTCAACAAGGCCCGCAACCTCGGCCCCATCTCCTTACCGGAAAGCCAGTTCTCATGAGCCTTCCGCGCACGCCTTCCATGCGCCTTGACGGCAAACGCGCGTTGGTCACTGGCGCGACCTCCGGCATCGGTGAAGGCTGCGCCGTAGCCTTGGCCGAGGCTGGCGCCCACGTCACGCTGGTTGCCCGCACCGCCACGGCGGTTGAGAAACAGGCGGCCGCGTTCCAATCGCAGGGCTGGGAGGCCGCCGCCCTCCCGCTCGACATCTCCGACATTTCCGCGACCGAGGCCGCCATCGCCGCCCACGGCCCCTTCGATATCCTCGTCAACGCCGCTGGTCTCGCCCGCCACGCCCCTGCGACAGACACCACACAGGCCGACTACGACGCCGTCACGGACCTCAACGTCAAGGCTGCTTATTTCCTTACCCGCGCCGTGGCCAAAGGACTGATCGAAGCCGGAGAACCCGGCTCCCTCATCAATATCTCAAGCCAAATGGGCCACGTCGGCGGCCTCGACCGTGCCGTCTATTGCGCCACCAAACACGCGCTGGAAGGCATGACGAAAAGCATGGCCATCGAATGGGCCCCGCACCAGATCCGCGTCAACACCATTTGCCCGACCTTCATCCGCACGCCACTTGGCGAGCAAACCCTCGCCATCCCGGAACGCCGCGCCTGGATCGAAGAAAAGATCAAACTTGGGCGCGTCGGCGAGGTGAGCGACATCATGGGCGCGACCACCTTCCTCGCCTCTGACGCCGCCGCGTTGATTACCGGCACGCATTTGATCATCGACGGAGGTTGGACAGCAGACTGATGGGCGCGAAAATTACCTCTCTGCAAGTTGCTAAAATGGCTGGCGTTAGCCAATCCGCTGTCAGCCGCGTTTTTTCGGGCGCGTCGGCCAGTCCCGCAACCACCAAGAAGGTAAAGAAAGCAGCCAAGCAGCTCGGCTATCGCCCCAACGTGCTGGCCCGCGCAATGATCACCGGCAAGTCGCGCATTATCGGGTTGATCGTCGCCTATCTTGATAACCAGTTCTACCCCGAAGCCCTTGAACGTCTCTCCAACGCACTACAGGCGCAGGGCTATCACATCCTGATCTTCACCGTCTCCAATTCCACCGACGGCATCGAAAACGTCGTGCAAGACCTGCTCGATTATCAGGTCGATGGCATCATCGCCGCTTCTGTCTCGATGTCCTCTGGCCTCACGGAGCTGTGTGTCAAAGCAGGCATTCCTGTGGTCCTGTTCAACCGTGGACAGCCCGGTAGCGGTCTTTCGGCGGTCACGTCCGCCAACATCAAAGGCGCGACGATGGCCACCCAAGCCCTCATCGACGCAGGCCACACACGCATCGCCCATATCGCTGGCTGGGAAGGCTCTCTCACGGGGCGCGACCGTCGGCAAGGGTTCGAGGATGCAATGGCGGGCGCTGGCCTCACGCCCTTCGCGATCATCGACGGCATGTACAAACGCAACGTCGCCGCCGCCACGGCCCGCCAGTTGATGGCAGGCGAAACCCGCCCCGACGCGATCTTCGCGGGTAATGATCACATGGCTTTCGCCGTGATGGATGAGATCCGCCAAATGGGCTTTTCGATCCCCGATGACGTCGCGATCATCGGCTATGACGACGTGCCGCTCGCCTCCTGGCCCGCCTATGACCTCACCACTGTACGCCAACCCGTCAACCGGATGGTCGAGGCCACGATCGACACCCTTATGTCCGCCATCGACGGCCAAGACACTTATACGCAAACCATAGAAATAGAAGGGCCTCTTATCCAAAGAGGCTCCTCCAAACCGCTCAAAGGATCACCGCTATGAAGGGTTTTTCAAACCGCTGGAAAGACTTTCCCGACTACATCATCGGCATCACCAAAGAGATTTGGGAGGACCGCGGCGTCGGCACACTGCACGACTATTACGCCAAAGACATCGTCGTGCGCTCGCCCATGGGCATCCAGCGCGGGAATGGGGCTGTCATGGCCGCAACGATGGCGACGATCAACGAATTTCCAGACCGCGAATTGCTTGGCGATGACGTGATCTTCTCCGACGATCCCGAATTTGGCCTGCTGTCCTCTCACCGCCTCATCACCCGCGCCACCCACACCCGAGACGGTCAATTCGGTGCTGCGACCGGCAAGCCATGGACCGTGCGCGTCATCGCCGATTGCGCCGCCAAGGATGACTGCATCTATGACGAATGGCTGGTGCGGGACTACGGCGGGATCGTGCGCCAACTGGGCATGGACCCGCGCGACTATGCGGCCCAACTGATCGAGGCTGAAGGCGGGCCCGATGCGGCGCCCAAGCCGTTTACGCCGGACCAAGACATCGACGGCGGTTACAACTCCAAAGGTAATGACAATGCTTGGGGCCAACGGTACGCCGACACCCTGACGCGCATCATGGATCTCGACTTTCACACCATACCAAAAGACTACGACCGCGCGGTAAACTGCGAATACGCGGGCGCGCAAACCGTTCTCTCACACGACAGCGTCACGAAATTCTGGCTGGGTCTGCGGTCATCTTTTCCGGATGCTAAATTCACGATCCACCACCAGATCGGCATGGACGGGGACATGCTGGCCCCGCGCGCCGCGATCCGCTGGTCGTTGGATGGCACGCATTCCGGTTGGGGCACTTTCGGCAAACCGACGGGCGCGAAAGTTCATGTGATGGGCATGTGCCACGCAGAATACGGCCCGTTTTGCAACGCGAGCGGCCCGCAAGACGCCACCATTCGCCGCGAGTGCGCCCTTTACGACGAAATCGCGATCTGGAAACAAATTCTGATGCAAGGAACACAGCAATGACGCCAACTGAAATGGACTCTCGCATCGTTCGCTACGGCGATCTGCAACCTTGCAAAACCGCCTTTATCGACGCCCATACCCCGGGCAGTGACCAGAAAGAGAACTTCACCATTATCGGTGGGGGAGTCTCTGAATCGCCAGACCAACATGTCCATATCGGCATCCCGCACGGTTTCAACATCGGTGCCGCGGGCCAGCCTCCGCGTGTGACCAACTCCCTGCACGATCACCACACCGCTGAGGCGTTCTTTGTGCTGTCGGGCAAATGGCGCTTTTTCTGGGGCCGTTGGGGGGACGCGGGCGAGGTGACGCTGGAAGAGGGCGACATCATCAACATCCCCACAGGTATTTTCCGTGGTTTTGAGAATATTGGCACGGATTACGGAATGATTATGGCCATCCTTGGCGGCGACGATGCAGGTGGTGGCGTCATGTGGGCGCCACAGGTTATCGAAAACGCCGCTGAGCACGGCTTGATCCTCGGCGAGAACGGCAAACTCTATGACACCAAGCGCCAGCAAAAGTTGCCCGAAGGTGTCGTCCCGATGCCCTTGATGTCGGACGAAGAACTCGCCAAGCGCCCCGAACCAACGACCGCAGACGTGCTGCCCAACCACGTCGCCCGTTATTGGGACCTCATGGCACTGGCCGACAAAAAGCCAGCCAAAGTCATCGGCGAAAATGGCATCTTGCGCGACAAGCCCGGCTTTGAGGTCGATTTCATCACGCGCGGTAGCGCGACGGAGGCCAAGCACAGCCACAAATACCCTTCGGTCCTGATGCCGATGCGCGGTCATTGGAAGGTAACGTGGGATGGCGGTTCATCGACCATAGCGCCGGGCGACACCATGTCCGTCCCTGAAAACCTCGCCCACTCCGCCGTCCCGTCAATGACCGGCGAGGCAAGCCTTTATCACATTGTAGCCACGGGCGATCCCGCTGGGCTGACGTGGAAAGGTTAACGCGCTCCCTGTGCACCGCTGTACATACAGATTGTGTACAGGAAGTGTACGCACTGTGACTCATTCGAAAGGCTCAAAATGTCCAAGATCTTAACGTCCCATGTCGGCTCCCTCCCACGCACCCAAGAGGTCGTGGATTTCATCTTCGCCCGCGAAAATCGCGAGGACTTCGACCAAGCCGCATTTGATGCAGCGATGACCAAAGCCGTGTCAGAAACCGTTGCCAAACAAGTGGCCGCGGGTGTCAATATCGTCAGCGACGGGGAAACCTCCAAGATTAGCTACGCCACCTACGTCAAAGATCGCTACACAGGTTTCGACGGCGACAGCCCCCGCAATGCGCCTGCCGATTTGAAGAAGTTCCCCAGTTTCCTCAAGCGCTTGGCGGATGATGGCGGCACCCCGCAATACGCCCGCCCCATGTGTGTCGGCGAGGTGAAATCCAAAGGCCAAGGCGAGTTGGAAAAAGACATCGCCAATCTCAGGGCAGGCATGGCGGAGCAAGGCATTGAACGCGGTTTCATGAACGCGGCGAGCCCCGGTGTTATCTCACTGTTTTTGCAAAACGATTTTTACGCAACGCGCGAAGAATACCTCGCGGCCCTCGCCGACGCGATGCGCGCCGAATACAGCACGATTGTAGACAGTGGCCTTGATCTGCAACTGGACTGCCCCGACCTCGCGCTGTCCCGCCACATGCTGTTTAACGACCTCTCTGATGATGAATTCCTCAAGATCGCAGGCTCTCATGTTGAGGCCCTTAATCACGCATTGGAAGGCATCGATCCGTCCCGTGTAAGGGTGCATATTTGTTGGGGGAATTACGAAGGGCCGCATGTCTGCGACATTCCGATGTCCAAAATGTTCGACACGCTGATGTCGGTGGGGGCAAATAAATTGCTCTTTGAAACCTCCAACCCCCGCCACGGCCATGAATGGGCCGTTTTCCGCGATCGCAAAGCGGACATTCCCGACGACAAAATCCTTGTCCCCGGCGTCGTCGATACGACCACCAATTTCGTCGAACATCCCGACCTTGTGCAGCAGCGTATCGAACGTTTCGTTGACATCGTTGGCCATGATCGCGTGATCGCTGGGTCAGATTGTGGTTTTGGAACCTTCGCCGGATACGGTGCTGTTGATCCCGAAATCGCATATGCAAAGCTTGCCGCCCTGTCCGCAGGAGCCGCACAAGTCAAATGACCCTTGTTCTCTTGCCCGGAATGATGTGCGACGGGCGGCTGTTCCAACACATGCCGACCCACCTCTGCTTTGCCATTTCGCATCATGACACCGTTCAGGCACTGGCCGCAGATGTACTATTGAAGGCGCCCAAGTGCTTCGCCTTGGGTGGGCTATCGATGGGTGGCATCGTTGCGATGGAAGTCATTCGGCAGGCACCGAACAGGGTCACCCGTCTTTGTCTGATGGACACGAATTGCGAAGCGGAAACCGACCAAATCAAGGCGCTGCGCCAACCCCAAATTGACAAAGCTATGGTGGGGGAATTGGACAGCGTCATGCGAGACGAGATGAAGCCAAACTACCTCGCCGATGGCCCGCACCGAAGTGATGTGTTGGACTTGTGTATGGAGATGGCTCTGGACCTTGGCCCCGAGGTCTTCGTGCGCCAGTCTGTCGCCTTAAGAGACCGTCCGGACCAGAAACAAACACTTCAAAACTGGGACAAACCCACGCTGATCCTCACCGGAGCGCAAGACCGTCTTTGCCCGCTACATCGCCACGAACTGATGGCTGAACTGATGCCACAAGCAACTTTGACTATCATACAAGACGCCGGGCACCTCCCCACGCTGGAACGCCCCAACGCAACCCGCGCCGCGCTTGAGCGTTGGCAAGAGGAGTAATTCACATGCAACCATCGCTACATAAGCTTCTGATATCGGTCGACACGCCCACGGTCTGCAATGCGATCGAGGTGGCGCAAGGCAAGCGCGGCTTCAACGACTTCACGCGCGGCACGATGTTGATCAACGAGCCGACCGGCGTATTGGTCGGCTACGCCAGCACCGCAAAAATTGCCGCTGTTGCCCCTTCAGAAGAACCGCCCAAAACCGTGCGTGCGCGCCGCATGGCCTACTACAAACAGATCTCCGAAGCTCCGCAGCCCGCGGCTTGTGTCATTGAGGATGAGGACTTTCCAAATGCTATTGGCGCCTTCTGGGGCGAGGTGAATACGACGATCCACAAAGGATTTGGCGTGGCGGGTACGCTGACCAACGGCGTCATGCGTGACTTGGGTGACATGGCGCCGGATTATCCGGTCGTCGCGGGATCGATTGGTCCCAGCCATGGCTTTGTCCACGTGACGGCGGTGAATACTGCGGTTCAGGTTTTCGGTCTGACAGTCAATCCGGGCGATCTGGTACACGCGGATCGACACGGCGCCGTTGTGATCCCGCCAGACGTCATCCCCGATTTGGAACGCGCGATCCGCAAGATGCAAGACACCGAACATCTGGTTCTTGGTCCAGCCCGCGAGCCAGGGTTCGATTTCAATGCGTTTGAGACTGCCTGGGAAGCGTTTGAAAAAGCGCGAACATGATTGATGTTGACGACTAAACAGAGCTGTCCTCACCTTGGCGGCAACAATGAGCCAGATGTACTCAATTGTCGAACACTGCCTTAGGCACATGAGCGCTGACGGTAGCCACGCTCGTGGCACCTTTTAGGGCCTTGGCCGAGAAAAGTGCAGAAAGCCAAACAAAGACCAGAACAGCGTAAGGTAGATTTGTCCGCATCTCGTTTGTTAGAAAAGGCCGCTGAGAAAGGCCATTTTGAGAACAACCAAGATCGGCCCGTTTGAACGGCCGGTTCGGTGAAAAGTGCTGCACCGCAAAATGACCAGCGCTGCAAGTGCCAACATTTGCTGCGTCAGCAGTAGCCGCAGCTGCAAAAGGCCGCTTTTTCCCGCGTTGTGTGAATTCATGCACGGTGCGGCGAAAGTCCGTTTTCCGCCTTTTACACCTTGGGCACAGCACCAATACAGTCGCCGCCAACTACGGCTCAGGCTACGCACTGGAGGTCATGCGAGAGCACCTGGAGAAGGTGTGGGGGAAGTGATGTTGGAGTGGCTGAGTAGCGG
>JBASXE010000265.1:0-14884 GCA_049276875.1 Roseovarius sp.
GTGGTCGTCCAGATGCTCTGTGAGCTGCGCGCGCAAATGCGGGCCGACTTGGGTGTTGTTGGCAATCAGGTTCTCCCGGTCGATCAGTTCAAGGTTGGCAATGCCCGCCGCGGCCCCGATTGGATGCGCCGCATAGGTCCAGCCATGGCCGATGGGGCCATTTTCATCGGTGCCATCCTCCAGCACTTTCCACATCCGCTCGGACACGATGGAGCCTGAAAGCGGCGCATAGGCCGATGTGAGGCCCTTGGCGATGGTCATCAGATCCGCCTTCATCCCGTAATGGTCGCAGCCCATCATGGAGCCGGTGCGTCCGAAGCCCGTCACCACCTCATCCGCGATGAGCATGATGTCGTGGCGCTCCAGCACCTCCTGAATGGCCGCCCAATACCCTTCGGGCGGCGGCACGAGGCCTCCGGTGCCCAATACAGGCTCGCCAATGAAGCCCGCAATCGTATCCGGCCCCTCTGTCTGGATCAGCGCCTCAAGCGAGGCCGCGCACTGCGCTGTGAACTCCGCCTCGGACATATCAGGGTCCTCGCGGCGATAATAATAAGGCGCATCGGTGTGAACGACTTGAGACAGGGGCAAATCGAATTTCTTGTGGAAAAGCTCCAAGCCCGTCAGCGATCCCGTCATCAGGCCCGATCCATGATAGCCACGCCAGCGGCTGATGATCTTCTTCTTCTCGGGCCGCCCGAGGATGTTGTTGTAATACCAAAGCAGCTTGATATTCGTCTCGTTCGCATCTGACCCACCGAGGCCGAAATAGACCTTGGACATATGCGCAGGCGAGCGGTCGAGCACCATTTTGGCCAGAGTGATACTGGCCTCTGTGCCGTGGCCGACATAAGCGTGATAATAGCTGAGCTTGTGGGCTTGTGCGGCAATCGCCTCGGCAATTTCCGTGCGCCCGTAGCCCACATTCACGCAATAAAGCCCAGCGAACGCATCCAGCATCCGGTTGCCATCGCGATCCTCTATATAGACGCCCGCGCCGCCTTCGATTACCCGGCTGGGCGTGTCGCCGCGCGCATGGGCCGCGAGATGGGTGGAGGGATGAAAGAAATTCTCACGGTCCCAAAGGGCGAGTTGGTCATTGGTCAGCATGGCGAGTCTCCCAGAGTCGGTTTGGGAGCAGACTAGCCGAGGCAAGGCGCGCTCACCACCCCATCTGCTCACCAAAGCGTGACCGGGCAAACGGTGCAATTGCTTTGACCGAAGCGGTCGAGTGGCTAGGGTTTCGTCATGAATTTGCCCTCTAAGACAGGAGCCTCTTGCCATGAAACACGCGTTCCTTGCCCTCGCCTTCGGGGCCATTGGCCTCTTGGCCCCCGCCGCATCGGCAAGCGATGTCACCTTTCATTTCTACGGTGCCGAGAATTGCCCGCCTTGCCTCGCGTTCAAGCGCAACAATCTGGACGATGTGCGCGCCAAGGGGGCGAAGGTCGGGTTTGACGTTGCCGAAAACATGGTTCCCACCATTCGCGACGTGCCAGTCGAGGGCAGCTATGGCGCGGCGGACCCTCTCTTGCGCGAAGCGGCGACAGAGCTTGTGCGCACCTATCCGCCGATCTTTTTCGTGACAGACGGGGATACTGTGATCTCGGTGCATGGTGGCAATTGGCGCGGCGCGCTCCAAAGTGCTGAAGAGCGCGCCGGAAGCTGAGTTACTTCTGCGACTTATCCGTCCCGAAGATCTGCGCCACGATCATAAGCCCCGTCGTCACCAGCACCATGATCGTGGAGATGGCCGCAATCGTGGGATCAATCTGATCGCGCAGAGCGTTGAACATGTTGCGTGTCAGCGTAGAGTTCTCGCCGCCCGAAATGAACATGGCCACGATCACCTCATCAAAGGATGTAAGAAACGCCAAGAGCGCAGAGGTCACGACCGCAAAGCGGATCTGCGGCAGTGTGATCGTCATGAACGCTTTCCAGCGCGGCGCACCGAGCGAGCGTGCGGCATTCTCCTGGTTCATGTCATAGCTTTTGAGCGCGGAGCCGATCACGATCACCACCAAGGGGATCGCGAGAAGCGCGTGCGCCAGCACGAGGCCCGTCATCGTGTAGAGGATTTGCAGTTTTACATAAGCGTAGAACGCACCAATCGCGATCAGCACTACAGGCACCATCATCGGTGTGATGAGCAGCACAAAAGTGGCCCGGATGAACGGTATCTTGGACGCATGAAGGCCGTAGGCCGCCAGCACACCGATAGGCGTGGCCACGATCGTCGTGAGGATCGCCGCCTTGAAGGACGTGGCCGTGGCCCCCATCCATTCGGGTGAGCCAAAATAGTTGTGATACCATCTAAGCGACCAGTCCTCGGGCGGGAATTCCAGATACTGACTGTCCGAGAAGGACATCGGGATCACGATCAGCGTGGGCACGACCAACAAGGTCATGGTGATTCCCGCGAAGATATAGAGCCAGAGGCGCTGTCCATGGGTCACTTGTGTCTCGGAGGCGGGGCGGGAAAACCAGCTCATTTCAGTGCCCTCCTTTCGATACGGTATCAAGGTTGAGGAACCGCGAGGCGATCCAGAGGATGCCGACAGTGAGGGTCAAAAGAACCACGCCCAGCGCGCTGGCCGCACCCCAGTTCACGAAAAGCTCGATGTTGGAGACGATCTTCATCGACACCATGATCACCTTGCCACCGCCCAGAATCGCAGGCGTCACGAAGAAGCCGAGGCAGAGCACAAACACCATGAGCGCGCCCGCGAAAAGGCCCGGTGTGGAGAGCGGGAAGAACACCGTCCAAAAAGCACGGCGCGGGCTCGCGCCCAGGTTGGCCGCAGCCTTGAGATAGTCACGGTCGATCTGGCGCATGGCGCTATAGACCGGCAGGATCAGGAAGGGCAGCATGATATGCACCATCCCGATCAGCGTCCCGCTCATGTTATGCACAAGTCTCAGAGGCTCTTCCCAGAGGCCCAGTGACATGCCCCATTCATTCACCAGCCCGCTTTTTTGCAAAAGCACCAGCCACGCATAGGTCCGCACCAGAAGCGAGGTCCAGAACGGCAAGAGCACAGTGATGAGGCAGATATTGGCCCATTTGTTGGGCAGCTGCGACATGAAATAGGCCAAAGGATAGCCGATGAGGATGCACAGGATCGTGGTCAGGATACTGACCTCAAACGTGGTGTAGAAGATGCGCGCGTAGGATTTGCGCTCAATCATCCGTTCGTAATTCTCAAGGCTGAAACTGCCATCCGCACCAAGAAACGAAACGTAAAAGAGCCAGCCCACCGGGATCACGAGGATCACCATCACCAAAAGGATTGCAGGTGATGCAAGGCCGAAAAGCTTCAGCCGTTCCAGCCGCTCATCGCGGGCAAGCCCATCGGAGTTCAGCGTGCTTGCGGCGCTCATGCGTCCTCTCCAGCGAGGAGCACGGTGTCGTCCACGCCGAGGCCAAGCTGCACCGAATCGCCCTGTTTGGGCAGCGCGTCGAATGTGCCCGCACGCATCGCACCACGCACGGCCACTTCGGTGCCATCCTTGAGGTGCGCATAGAGAAGATAGCTCTCGCCCTGATAAACAAGCTCCGTCACGCGTGCCTCAAAGACATTCTCGTCCTTGGCGGGCTTGCCGGTGATCAGATGCAACCGCTCGGGCCGCATCATCAGGCTCAGCCCCTCACCGTCGGGCACGTGGCGTGTCGTTTTCAAATTGGTCCCCGCCGCTCCCAAGGCACTGCCCGAGCGTGTCACATCAAGGAAGGTGGAATCGCCGATGAAGTCGGCCACAAAACGGTTCGCGGGCTGCTCATAAAGCTCCTGCGGGGTGGCCAGTTGCATGATGCGGCCATGGTTCACGACCGCGATCCGGTCGGACATGGTGAGCGCCTCGCGCTGGTCGTGCGTCACGTAGACCGTGGTCATGCCCAGCTTCTCATGCAGGTGGCGCAGCTCAATCTGCATCCGGTCGCGCAGCTTTTTATCCAATGCCGACAAAGGTTCATCCATCAGCAGGATGCGCGGGGCAAACACGATGGAACGCGCGAGCGCTACGCGCTGCTTTTGCCCGCCCGAAAGCTGGGTAATGCCGCGCTCTCCGTAGCCGCCCAGCTGCACCGTCTCAAGCGCCGCCTCAACGCGGCGGTCCATCTCATCCTTGGGGGTTTTGCGCAGCTTGAGAGGGTAGCCGACATTGGCCGCCACGCTCATATGCGGGAAAAGCGCGTAGTTCTGAAACACCATGCCCACATCGCGCAGGTGCGGTGCGGTGCGGATCATCTCATCCTCACCGAATTTGAGGCTGCCACTATCGGGCCGTGTGAACCCGGCCAGCACCATCAACAGCGTGGTCTTGCCTGACCCGGAAGGCCCGAGAAGTGTGAGAAATTCGCCGCTTTTCACATCCAGTGAGACATCGTTCAGCGCGAAGACATCACCATAAGTTTTGGTTACATTCCGAACCGTTATCGGCAGCGCGCCTTGGCCAGTATCGCTCATATCATCCCCGCCCCATATCAGTCATTTGGTGTCTGCGGGCAGGACAGGCCTGCCCGCAGGTTTAGGTGCCGCCGATTATTCGGTCAGCATTTCCTGATACATTTCTTCTGCGATGGTTTCCCACTTCTCATACCATTCGGTCTGAATTAACAGCTGATTGGCCGCGTTGTCAGGCGCAGAGGGCAGCAATGCCGCAACCTCGGGCGTGATCGTGCCGGTCTCGTAGGCCAGAAGGTTGGGGGGGCCGTACATGATGTAGGTCGGCAGATCGTCCTGATACTCGGCCTTGGAAATTTCCGCGAGGAATTCCATCGCCGCCTCTTTGTTCGGCGCGCCTTTTGGCACGGCAAAGCAGTCAAAATCCATCAAAGCGCCATCAAAGGTGAAGTTCAGCTTGCCGCCATCCTTCTGGGCATTGTCGAACCGACCGTTCCAGCCCGAGGACATGTCCACTTCGCCGTCTTTCATCAGCTGGGCGTGCTGTGCACCCGAGGACCAGAACACGGAGATATTCGGCTTCAGCTCGCGGATTTTGTTGATCGCGCGCTCAATGCCCTCTTCGCTGTCGAGCACGGTGTAGACATCCTCCTTGGCCACGCCATCAGCGAGCAGGGCTGGCTCAAGCGCGCCAGAGACCTTGCCACGGTAGGCGCGGCTGCCGGGGAAAGCTTCGGTGTCAAAGAAATCAGCCCATGTTTTCGGGCCGTTGTCGCCGTAGGTCTCTGTGTTGTAGGCAAAGACAACCGAGAACGCGTCACCGCCGACGCAATAGTCGGAATAGGAGCCGGGCATGAAGTTCGACACGTCGATGACCGAATAATCCAGCTTCTCCAGAAGACCTTCTTCGGCCGCGCGCGCGGCGCTGCCGGTGCCCGACACAACGATATCGAAGCTGACCTGACCGGTGTTCACCTGAAGGCGCACATCTGACATGCCGCCATAGGTTTCTTGCTTCACCTCAAAGCCGGTGGCGGCGGCCGCAGGCTCAAACAGCGCCTTGGATTGCGCTTCTTGGTATGAGCCGCCCCATGACGCGATGGTCACGGTCTTGTCCGCCGCCAGGGCCGTGCTGGCCAAAAGGCTCAGGACCGCTGCGGATGTGATTGTCTTTTTCATATCTCAGATCTCCTCCAGTGTTGATGGCGCCCCCCCGGATCGAAGGGCACTCTTTCGCCGATATCTTGCCCTGAAACACAGCGGCGCTCTGTGCCTTCAGGTATGGGTGTCAGCCCTGTGCGAGGGCCGCAGCGCGCTCATATTGGCGTCGATCGCGCCAACGATACCATGCCACCGCCGCAGGCAAAAACCAAGGCCGCCCGGCATAGAGCGGGCGTGTTGGAAACGGCAAATCATCAAACGCCGTGCGCCCTTCGGCAAGGCCCAGAACTTTCTGGCCCATGCGCATCCCCAGATAGGACCCCATCGAGACCCCCGATCCACAGTAGCCCATGGCGTAATGCATGCCATCATGCGTGCCGATATGGGCCAGCTCATCGAACGTGTAGGCCACTGTCCCGGACCAGCTGTGAGAGATGCGCGTGCCCTGCAAATCAGGGAAAATACGGCACATATCTTCGTAAAGGCGCGGACCAGAGATGCGCGCGTCTGTTTCTGTGGCCGAGACGCGGCCCCCGAAAAGGATGCGTTTGCGATCCGGTGAGGGGCGGTAGTAGTAAACCACCTTGCAGGTATCGCTTGCCACGCGGTCCTTGGGGAAAAGCCGATCCATCAGGCCGGGCGCCAGCTCTTCTGTAGCGATCACATAGCTGCCGATGGGAATGACCCTGCGGCGCATCCAAGGCGTGAGCGCTGTTGTGTATCCATTCGTAGCTATTATCACATCGCGCGCCCGAACAACACCCGCCGCCGTGGTCAGCGTATAGCCATCCGCGCCGCGTGTGATATCCATGACCATCGCTTGACCGCGCACCGTGGCACCTGCCGCCTCAGCGGTCTCCAAGAGGCCGCGATGATAGAGGGCGGGATCGACCGAGGCGTGGCTCTCGAATACAACACCGCCATGGTAGACCGGGCTGCCCAACTCGTTCAGCTGTTCGGTGCGCGGCACTGCGTGAACATCAACCCCCTCCAGACGGCGGAGCTTTTCCGCATCGCGGGCAATCTCCTCATACGCGCTTGGCATGTGAGCCGCATGAAAGCGCCCACCGCGATTGAACGCGCACTCCAGCCCTTCGGAGGTGATCCGATCCTCGATCCATTGCAGAGCAGCAGCCCCCTCGCCTCGGATCGCTTGCGCGCGCTCGGCGCCATACTTGGCCGTCAGCTTGGCCAGTGAGGGTTTGATAGACGTGCTGATCTGTCCACCGTTGCGCGTGGAGCAGCCATATCCGGGGTCGCCCGCTTCCAGCACTAACGTGCTGCGCCCGCCCCGCGCGGTCTCGATCGCGGCGTTGAGGCCTGTATAGCCAGAGCCGACAATCGCCACGTCCACCCGGTCGGGCAGCGGCGTTTGGGCCGCATCACGGCGCGCGAGCCCGTCTAGCCAGAAGGAGGTATCCTTCCAGTCCGGCGTCCAAATCTGCGACTCTGCACGCGCCGAAGCCTGCGCCATAGTTCTGCCCCCCTACTCTCAGAAGCTGACGTTAGGAAAGGCGATTGAATTAAGCAACTTAATACGGATAATACCTTTATTATATTTATTTATACAAAATATCCGAGGCCTCATGCGGATCAAACTGCGCCACCTCGAAGTGTTCACAGCCCTTTTCGAGGCCGGTTCCGTCTCGCGCGCGGCGGAGCGGCTGAGCCTGTCGCAACCGGCGGTGTCCATCGCGCTCAGCCATATGGAAGAGGAGCTTGGCTTTCGCCTTTTCCACCGGGATCGCGGGTTTTTCGCCCCCACCAGCGAGGCGCTTTTGCTGCATGATGAGGTGCTCCAAGGCCTGGCCGCGATTGGGCGGGTGGATCAGCGCGCCGCCGAAATACGCTCAGGCGCTGCGGGCAGTATCGTGGTGGGCACCAACGGGGCCATGGCGCTGAATTTCCTGCCCGGCATCATTGCGGAGTTTCAGCGCGACTTCCCCGGCACCCACGTGGAGCTGCGGGTGCACAGCTCGCGCCGGATCGCGTCATGGGTCAGCAACGGTCAGGTCGATATTGGCCTGATGGACGCGCCCGTGCCCGTCGGAGGGCTGAGCACCGAAGTCTTTGAAATGGAATGTATGTGCATCCTGCCCAAGGCCGATCCGCTGGCCTCTAAAGCGATCATCACCCCCATTGACCTGGATGGCCGCGCGGTGATTGCGTTCATGGGCGACCATCCGGTAGACCGGCAGCTCGGTCAGGCGATGGCGGATGCGGGGGCGGTCCTCAACCCTGTCAGCTCCGCCACTTTCTATGCGATTGCGCGCAGCATGGTGGCCGCAGGGGCGGGGATCGCGCTGATTGATCCGGTCCATGCGGTGGCCGAGTTGAATGATGGGGTCGTGGCGCGCCGCTTTGCGCCCGGCGTGCTGCACGAACAGGCAATGGTGACCGCGCGCGGCGTGCCGATGGGCATTGCCGCAAGCCAGTTTCAAAACCGCCTGCGTGAGGCGTTGAGCGGGTATGGCAGACCCCGCTAGACAGCGACTCCTGCCCGCAGCCCCTCGAGTATCGCCTCCTCCACCGTGCGGGGGCTGAGGCAATCGCCGATCATATGTATCTCACCGGGCCAATCGGCAAGCCTATCGGCCAGCCCCGTTTGGCTGACATGGCCAAGCGAGGTCACGACCGTATCGACGCCCTCAAAAATCATCGCCTCGTCGCTCAACGTGTGCTGGAAATAGGCGCTATCAGCATCCGCGCCGAAGAACCGCGCGTTGGGGATGATCTCGACCCCCAGCTTGTGCAGCACGCCAAGCCACGTGTCTCGGGCATATTGCTGGATCGCCTCGCCCGCCATCATACCGTTGACGGCAAGGCGCACGTGGCAGCCATCGCGCGCCAGCCGCTCAGCAAGGCCCAGCCCGATCCAGTCGCAGCGCCAATCGGCAATCGCCACGCGCGCGCCAACATTGGCGCGGCCCTCCAGAACCTCCCACGCGTCCACGATATGCGCGCCTTCGCACGCCTCGGGGTCCGCCGCATGAGGCCGCGCGCCGGTGGCGATGATCATCGCATCAGGCGCGCCCTCTTGCGCCTGCTCGGGCGTCATGGGGGTGTTCAGCTCCACCCGCAGGCCAGTCTGCGCAATCTCACGCAGAAGGTTGGTCGTCACGCCACCAAACTCAGCCCGCCCCGGCAGCGCCTGCGCCAAAGCCACCTGCCCGCCCAGCGCGCCGGTGGCCTCGAAAAGCGTCACGTCATGACCCCTTTGTGCGGCCACAATGGCGGCTTTCATGCCCCCGGGGCCACCGCCCACAACCCAGACGCGGCGCTTTTCAGCGGCGGGTGGCAGTGTGCCATAGTCAAGCTCGCGGCCCGTTTCAGGGCGCTGAATGCAAGAGATCGGCACGCCGCTCAGCATATGGCCAATGCAGGCCTGATTGCAGGCGATGCAGGCGCGTATATCGTCGAGACGCCCGGCGCGGGCCTTGTTGGGCATTTCGGGGTCGGAGATCATCGCGCGAGTCATCGCGCACATATCGGCCTGACCGGAGGCGAGCACCCCTTCAGCGATCTGCGGCTGGTTGATGCGGCCTGCGACAAACACGGGAAGGTTCACCCGCGCCTTGATCGCAGCGGCCAAGGGTGCGGTATAGCCCGCCTCATAGATCATCGGCGGCACGATATGGGTGGACCCTGCGAGGCTGGCAGAGCTGCCTGCGGCCACGTTGAGATAGTCGAGCACGCCGTCCCCGGCCAGCGCCTCGGCAATCTGCAAGACCTCGCCCGCGTCCAGCCCGCTCGCCTCCTTCTCATCACCCGAGAGGCGCAGGCCGACGATCATGTCCTCCCCTGCCCCCTCGCGCGCCGCCGCGATGCAGGCGCGCACGAAACGCAGGCGGCCCTCGAAATCGCCCCCCCATTCATCGCGGCGCAGGTTCACCCTTGGGCTGAGGAATTGCGCCAGAAGATAGCCATGTGAGGCCACCACCTCGACCCCGTCGAGCCCCGCCTGCCGCATCCGCGCGGCCCCGCTGCGAAACCCATCTATAATCTCGTCAATCACCGCCACAGGCATGGCGCGCGGCATGACGTGGAAACGCTCGTTTGGCACAGACGAGGGCGCGAAGGGTGCAAGCCGTGTGCCATCGGCGCCCACGCCCATCTCGCGGCCCGGATGGGTAAGTTGGCCGAATATCTTGGCCCCGTGCCCCTGCACCGCATCCGCCAGCCGCGCATAAGCCGGGATGCACTCATCGCTGTAGGCGCGGATGCCCGGACGGCTCGATTCGCCCGAAGGGTGGACGCGCGCCGCCTCGATGATGATCAGCCCCGCCCCCCCTTTGGCGCGCGCTGCGTGATAGGCGACCATACGGTCCGAGGGCACGCCGTCCTGCAGCATCACGGTCATATGGCCGGTGGAGAGGATCCGGTTGCGGATCACATGGCCGCGCAGATGGAGCGGCGCGAAAAGATGGGGCAAATCAGTCATGCGCCTTACTCTGACCGCGTGAGCGTGGGTTTCAAGAGGATTGGTCTAATGCCCACAAAAAAGGCCCCGGAGCAGGTGCTGCGGGGCCTTGCCGTTGAGAGGTGAAAAAGATCAGGCGGCGCGCGCTGCCTTGATGCTTTCCTCAAGAATATCGAGACCCTCCGCAAAAACCTCATCCGGGATCGTGATCGGTGCAAGGAAACGGATCACGTTGCCATAGACGCCGCACGAGAGCAGCACCAACCCGCGCTTGAGGCCTTCTGCACGAATGCGGTTGACCATATCGGGGTTCGGCGCGTCGCCTGAGGCAGTATTGAACTCGGCCGCGACCATGAAGCCCGGGCCGCGCACATCGACCATTTCGGGCGTGTGGGCGCGGATCTGCTCAAGCCGCTGACGCAGGCGCGAACCAAGCTCGTTGGCGCGGTTGCACAGGTCCTCTTCCTCGATGACGTCCAGCACGGCGTTGGCCGCTGCGATCCCCAGAGGATTGCCGCCATAGGTGCCGCCCAAGCCCCCCGGAAGAGCCGCGTCCATCAGATCGGCACGCCCGGTGAGGGCCGCCAGCGGCAGACCACCGGCCAGACCCTTGGCCATGGTGGTGATATCGGCGCAAACGTCATACCCCTCCATCGCGAAAAGATGCCCGGTGCGGGCAAAACCCGTCTGCACCTCATCAGCGATCAGGATGATCCCATGCTCATCGCACAGCTTGCGCAGGCCGCGCATCAGCTCGGCGGGTGCGGGATAGAAGCCGCCCTCGCCCTGAACGGGCTCGATGATGATCGCGGCCACTCGCTCGGGGTCGAGATCGGCCTTGAAGAGCTTGTTGAGCGCGCCCATCGCCTGATCAGGCGTGGTGCCATGCAGCTCCACCGGGAAGGGCACGTGGTAGACATCTGGCATCATCGCGCCAAAGCCCTTTTTGTAGGGTGCGACCTTACCGGTCAGCGACATGCCCATGAAGGTCCGACCATGGAACGCGCCGCCAAACGCGATCACTGCGGGGCGGCCTGTGGCGACACGCGCCACCTTGATTGCGTTCTCAACGGCCTCGGCGCCGGTGGTCACGAAGACCGTCTTTTTCTCGAAATCGCCCGGGACCTTCTCGTTCAGACGCTCGGCCAAACGGATATAGTTCTCATAAGGCATCACCTGGTGGCAGGTGTGGGTGAAGCGCGTTGCCTGCTCGGCCACGGCGGCCATCACTTTGGGATGGCAATGGCCGGTGTTGACCACGGCGATCCCGGCGGCGAAATCGATGTAGCGATTGCCCTCCACGTCCCACACTTCGGCATTCTTGGCGTGGTCCACATAGATCTGTGTCATCATGCCAACACCTTGGCTGATGGCGTGGGTGCGGCGTTCGGCGATTTCAGCGTTCAACATTTGAGGAATCCTTTGCGGCGGGAGGGCCGATGTTACACAACCTATCATTACGCCCGAAAACCAGCTCCGAAAAGTCTGTTTCTTGCGCGAGCCAAGTTGTTGAAATATCAAGATGCTGAACATAAACGTTCAATAGGTTGAACATGTCGAACAAAGACGAAGATGATCTGGGCCTGCGCCTGCGCGCCGTACGCGAGAGGGCGGGCCTGTCGCAACGCGCACTTGCCAAACGCTCGGGCGTGCCCAATTCCACGATCTCGCTGATTGAGGCGGGCAAGGTGAACCCCTCTGTAGGGGCATTGAAACGCATTCTCGAAGGGGTGCCCGTGGGCATGTCGGATTTCTTTGCCTTCGCGCCCGAGCCGGAGCGCAAAGTGTTCTACGCCACAGAAGAGTTGACCGAGATCGGCAAGAAGGGATTGTCGCTCAGGCAAGTGGGCAACAGCCTTGTGGGCCGGGCGATGATGATCCTCAAAGAGACCTACCAGCCCGGCGCCGATACGGGCCCCGTGATGTATGCCCATGAGGCCGAGGAGGGCGGGATCGTGGTAAGCGGACGTGTGGAGGTCTGGGTCGGAGACGAGCGCAAGGTGCTTGGACCCGGAGACGCCTATTACTTTGACAGCCGCCAGCCACACAGGTTTCGCCAAGTGGGACCAGAGCCCTGCGAGGTGATCAGCGCCTGCACACCCCCGACATTTTGACGCCGACCCAGACGGGCGGTGAAAGATTTTTCTGGCGCGGTGGAGCGGGATGTTTTAAGTAATTCCGAAAGTAGATTTCGGAAAAAGTGAACATCATGTCCCCACACGCCGCTTTGCCCCCCAATACCTATGACGCAGAACCCATCCCCGAGGCGGCACGCGCCGCCGTCGAGGCGATGCTGCAATCAGGTGACCTTTTCCGCTACACCGCACCGCAAGACGCGCCTGTAGCCCTGTTGGAGCGGGAATTCGCAGCGATGATGGGCACGCGGTATGCGCTGGCTGTCTCCAGCTGCTCGGCGGCGTTGTTCCTGTCGATCAAAGCTTTGGGCCTGCCGCGCGATGCGCGCGTGATGATCCCCGGCTTCACCTTCGCCGCCGTCCCGTCCTCGGTCGTGCATGCCGATTGCATCCCGGTTCTGTGCGAAGTGGGCGAGAATTACCGCATTGATCTGGCAGATTTCGAGGCCAAGCTTGACGATGTGCAGGCGGTGATGATCAGCCACATGCGTGGGCATACCTCGGATATGGACGCTATCATGGCACTTTGCGAGGCGCGCGGCTTACCTGTGATCGAGGATGCGGCCCATTCGCTCGGGACCGAATGGCACGGGCGCAAGATCGGCACGATCGGCAAGGTCGGCTGCTTCAGCTTTCAGTCCTACAAGCTGGTCAATGCCGGCGAAGGTGGAATTCTGATCACTGATGACGCCGATCTGGTGGCGCGCGCCGTGATCATGTCAGGCGCGTATGAGCATAACTGGGCCAAGCATATGACCGGCGCGGATGTGGCGCTTGAGGCGGCTTTTGCCACGCATCAGAACATGATGCCTCTTTACAACCTGCGCCTGAACAACCTCAGCGCGGCAATCATCCGGCCCCAGTTGGCCGAGGTGCCACGGCGCGTGGCCGATGGGCGCGCGAACCATGATTACGTGGCCGGATTGCTGAACCAATGCGCATGGCTCGATGTGCCTGCGTCCCTGCCCGGTGAGCTGCGCGCACCCGATTCCATTCAGTTCAACCTTGTGGGCATGAGCGACGATGACACGCGTGCTTTTGCGGATGCGGCGGCGGCCCGTGGCGTGAAGGTCCAGGTCTTTGGGCTGAGCCAAGATAATGCGCGGGCGTTCTGGAACTGGAAGTTCCTGCCGGGCGGCATCCCCGAGCTTCCCAAAACGCGCGCGATGCTGCGCGCGGCCTGCGACACCCGCCTGCCCGCGCGCCTCAAACGTGCCGAGCTGGACGTGATTGCGGGGGCCATTCTGGACGCCGTCACCGAGGTGACAGGACCCCAGCGCGCCTACGGGACGTAAAAATCCGGACCTTTCAGAGGACCGTCAGGTCCTCGGCCATGAAGGGATGCCGCTCGATTGCGGGGTCGACTATGGCGCTTTGAAGGATGGGTTTGAGCGTGGCCGCCACCTCGGCGGGCATGTCTTGCAGGATGCCCTTGCGCGCCGTGAGGCTGATCGTGCGGCTGAGCGGCGCGCCGGGCAGCGGCAACACGTCGATCTGATCCGCAAAGCGGCGCGCGCGGCGCAAGGCCAGCGGTGTGAGGATGCTCCAGCCAGTGCCTTGGCCAACCAAAGCGAGGATCGCATGATAGCTGTCGATCTCGAACCGGAACGGGATCGACAGGTTTTGCCGTGCGAGATGCGCGGTCAGCATCCGGCCCATGTAGTGCCGCTGCGTATACTGGATGAGCGGCAGGGTCTTGAGCTGCGTCAGAAGGTCTGAATTGGGATCAATCTGCCCTTTGGGCGCGGCCACGACAAAACCCTCGCGCAACAGCGGGTGCACCTCGGTCCAGTCTGCCTGCCCGCCCAGTTCTGCCGCGACAATCACATCGAGCGCGCGGGCATCCAACAGATCATAGAGCGTGTGGCTTGCCCCGGTTTCCAGAAGGAACTGACAGGTTTTGAGCTGCCCGGCCATATGGGTCAGCAGTTGCGGCGTCACATCCGCCTCGAAATCCTCGATCATCCCAAGGCGAAAACGAGTGAGCACCGACAGGTCCTGCATCGCCATCTCGGCGCGGGCCTGTGCGGCCTCGTTGAGGATGGTCTGGGCGCGTCGGTGCATGATCTCGCCCGCGCGGGTCAGGCGGATCGGGCGGGCGCTACGCTCCAGCAGGGTCGCGCCAATCGCCGTCTCCAGATTGGTCAGTTGCTGACTGATCGTGGAGGGGCTGGCCCCCAGACGGCGGGCGGCCGCGCTGATTGAGCGCTCATCGGCGGCAGCCATGAACACCTCGATCCCCCACAAGGTGATCCGGCCCGGGCTGTCGACCATCGCCTACTTGCCCAGCGTGGACAATTTGCGCTGAAGCTCTGCCAACTGTGCCTTTATCTCATCGAGGTTTTCGTCGGCAGGGCTGGGCTTTTCCGCCGCCTCTTCAGCGGCCTTGGTTGGCGTTATGCCGGGAATGCCACCCGTCATCGCCTTCATGAAGGCCTCTTGCTGGGCGCGCATCGCCTCCATGCCCGGCATCGCTGCCATCGGGTTCGCCTTGGTCATGTTGTCGAGCAGCTTGGACTGGCCATCGCGCAGCATCTCGAAGCTGGCGGCGAGGAATTCCGGCACCACGGAGGTGGCTTGGGTCGTGTAGCTGCGCACCAGGTCATTGAGCACGTTGGTTGGCAGCACGCTTTCACCGCGGCTTTCATGCTCGGCGATAATCTGTAGGAGGTATTGACGGGTCAGGTCATCGCCGGATTTGAGGTCGATGATCTGCACCTCGCGACCGTCGCGGATGAACTGGCTGATATCTTCCAGCGTGACGT
>JBASXE010000266.1:0-4131 GCA_049276875.1 Roseovarius sp.
TAGGTCCTCGGCATAGACTAGACTTAAGTGATTATCAAAGGCTGATATTAGCCCGATGACTAGGATGAAGAAATACCACATTAATGATTCGATGTACAGTATTTTACCGACCTTCCAACAAACTTCAGGTCTAAAACGTCCTTTAATTAGGTGATACCCAATTCCATAGTATGATAAACCTCACGAACCTGCATTAATAAATCAGCGTGAAGCTTTTAAGCATTTTTGACTCTGTCTCTAATTTCTTTGAGTGAGGACTCATTATAGATTTTACCATCTTCGAACACCGTTACTAGCTCACCGCCAGATTCTTCTTCTGGCGTAACTCCGTCTCGCAGGATAAGTCTACCATCCACTCGATCAACACGCAAGTATCCTTTTGCAGATTTTTTAGTGCCGTTGTCTGTTTTTGGATCTTTGAAAATAGCCTTAGGCACTCCGTCAATAATAACGTGAGTGGCTTTACAAGCAATAGAGAATGTGTCCCTAGTGTTGTATTGGTAGGTAAATGATCCCACGCCGAAAACAACGTTAGTTGATGAGAACCCTTTCTTTTTCAAGCCTTCACAGATCTGTTCGCATCTGCCAATTGTAATAGAATCGCCATATATTAGTCCGATATGAGAGTCTAGTTGTTTATACCCCTTTGAGTTAATTTCACCACCAAAAGTTTCCCACAATAGCTCTATAGACCCCTTCACCTGATTTTCAGTAAGTTCATTACTATGAATATCAAAATACTTACCATCCCAAGTTATGATAGCATCGTTTCCATCAAAGAACATCATATTATTGTCTTTATGCTGATTCTTTTCCAGAAATTCTAGTGAATTTTCTGTAATTTCCACAACGTCATACCCGCATACAATTTTTACTGGGTCTCCGCTGTCAGGCCTGATGACGAGCTTACCATCTCTTGAAAGAATAAGTTCTTTAAGTTTTAGAAGTGTGTTTGTTAAAATGTGCCAATAGTCCCATGTGTCAGACACAATACTCACAATACCAGAAGGATAGACATCTTCTAGTAGCCTACGATATGTTTCTAGCTCATCGTTTTCCCCTCCAGCACACATGACGCTATGTTCTGTTGCCGGAACACTACCGCCAACAATATCATTGTCAATATCTGCTCCATAATACTCCTCTAGGAACAGTATGGCCGGAATTGAATCCGTACCTGTAAAAGAAAGGAGGTGGGCTGCACCACTCACACACGCCGACTCTAGGGAGGACATACCACGCATAGAGAAATCATGGGCCTGCCAGTCAACCATGAATGGCTGATCGGAAGTTTCGTCAGCGTATTTGTCAAGTAACAATCTGTATTGATGGGCTATCGTTGCAGATGTTAGTGGTTGCCAAGTGACTGTCTGATTGATAGTCTCAATCATATTAGTCAACCAAAAGAATTCTGGTAGAGTATTCACAATGGTTGTATGAGGAACTCCAATGGGGCACAGAGTTCCCTCTGGCAGTGATTTGAGTTTCAGTGGAAGATATCCCAAGTCATGCAAGGCACCCATTCTATCTGGTGAAATGGAGCCTTTACCTAGAACATGATCGCTAATACGGATAAAGTCCTTAAGAGCCTCCTCTTTTGGTAGATTGAAGAAACCTTCATTCCACTGCTTAACGAGGTATTCCTTAATGAAATATTGATTGCCGAACACAACAACCTCATTAACGCCTTCAAGTCTTGAGCTACGAGGAGTCGTGTTAGAGTAAACGAACTGAGTGTTTTTAGGGTATTGGTCTGGGTGACCAAGTTTATAAACGTCAGCTAGTAGTGTTGGAGAAATCTTCATAGTTTATTAATCTTTCAAAAATAATCACGTGTGTAAAAAATGTAGGCCCTTACGCGACCTACTTACGAGCTTTATCTCACCAGAGTTATAAGAATAGTAGTTCTGTTGTTAGATTCACACATACCCGCACTCACACTTCTATGGAACAATACCATCTTTAGTATAAATTTTTCCAATGCCTGATGCATACAACACACCTGTACCTTTGGAGAATATACCATGTGTAATATAGAGGTCAACAGTTGCCCCATAAGTTTTTAGAAGTTTTGCAGATTCGCAAAATGTTCTACCACCATCACAAATATCATCAATGATTAAGATATGTTCCTGTGGAGTTCGCTCGATTACCTTGAGTCCGACAATTTCTCCTGTCGATTGGTCACGTACTTTATCCAATATCACAGATGGTAGGTCTATTTTATATCTTTTAGAAGCTCCTTTATCAGGGTAGCAGACCATATCGCAATTGCTATCATTAAGAGCGTAATTAATTGAGTGCTCTGGATAAATATCATAATATTCCACACCGTACTCTCGACATAATCGCTTTGGCACCTCAGAATGGGCATCTATGGTAACAAGTGTTTTAATTCCCATCCCAGCCAACATTTGGATGAATGAAGTTAACCCGAAAGTAAATTCGTTGCTAACTTCTTTGTCCTGTCTGCCATATGGTAGAAAGTCGCAATAAAGCGTTATGTTGTTTGCCAGTAGAGAGAGTTGCCACAATGTTACTATTTCATGGTCACCATCGTAATCCCACCTAACGATATTATCTTCTCCGATTACATCCCGAAGCTTCCAAACTTGCTGAGTACCATCTGGGAAAATTGTAGGAGTTACTAACTCACCATTAATTGTTATCATTGTTAAATTCTTTCTTGATGTGTCTCTCTGCCCAATACCCATAATGCCACATCCCAAATGTGCTACTGTTACAATATTTATCAGTAAGCAGGTTTGTGGCGGATGGAAGAGCGTTTAATTTATCATCAATTATATTTATAAGATACTCATTCATGATTGTTTATCTTTTAAATGAGCACCATCATTAAAATACTGACTAGCGATGCTGTTATGTGTCCGAAAGTCATGTATGGCACGTAGTTCACATAAGATATTAGTGAGAATGCCGAAAGTCATAATAGTCGATATCGATGAAATCCTTTGGGAAGTCTTTCTTATGGTCTTTTGGCTAATCAAATTATGCCCCCTTTTCTTTACTAGTCTGCGACTTAAACAGAATCGCTGCAATTCTATCCCTAGCCTTGACATGCACTTTACACATATGTGTATGACCAGTTGGTTGTAACAAAAAATTACGAGTATCACAATCGCATGTTGTTGTTTTTTCGATATCTTCTATGATTTTTTGAATTTCCTCCATCACATTTTAACAGCAACTGAGATGATATAAATCGTGGCTACGCAGAATACCACTCTGACTAATGACATAGCTCTTACAGCAACTTCATCCTGACAAAATGGGCAAGTAATAGAATCTTTCGTGTCTATAACCGCGTATAGGCTACCGAAAAAGTCAATAATCGAGTGAATTGTCAACAAAAGGCATAGTATTTTGAACATGTAGTTTTTCTATTTAGATAGTAGTGTGTTAATCATGTAGATAATACGTTAAGAATGTATGTCCGTCAATTGATGCTTCTTCATTATCATCAAGAATCGCAAAATTTTTCACTTCGTTTTTACTCAACCAAGACTTAATCTCCTCATCAAGGAATAATACTTTCATTGTTTCCCCACAGAAGGCTCTCTAATAGGACCACAGAACCACACAGTTTTGTTCTGAGCTATTGTTGCTGTGATTACACCATAAGTACCCTCTTTCCAATAATAGACGCCTACGCGGTCGCCATGAGGGTTTGTTGTCATCCAATACCAGCCAGATCTCTCCGGCCTATTTTGTGTCCACACTCAGGATCTCCTTGATATAATCAATGTTATCATATATTTTATCAACAACTTCTGACGCCTCAATGTCTCTATACCAAATCTTATCAATAAACTCGTGTAGTGCAAGCTTGGACTTGAAAATTTCTGCCTCTTCGTATGTCGTGAATATTTTATCACCAATTTGGTAGCATGTAACTTCACTAAATTCGACCATTACTAGATCTAATGGCCCACTACCCACACTATTTATATCAAACCCCTCTATTACATCGCGTACTGATAAACCACCATTAAACATATCAAGAACATATGGATATGTCCCACTCAATCCCCGCACCTCCGCCACTCTAATCATGACATCTCCTTCTCTTTACTAGTATTGTGTCGATCTTGCGAGTTTAAGCAATACAAC
>JBASXE010000267.1:0-4184 GCA_049276875.1 Roseovarius sp.
TTTCTATGTACGGAAATTTGATGAAGGAGCGACAGATATGGTGAACCTTCAGATCGATCCATGATATGTTACTTTCGGCCCTTAGCTGCCATTGCATCACTTCACAGCTAATGCCCGCTTTGAGCCCGCTTTGTGAATTCGATGTTCTCACTGCGCGCGCTCGCAGCACACAAATTTCTGCATCTGCTCAGATTTTGATGTCGCAGTGCGGCCAAAGAACCAGCCGTTCGTGCATCGCGCAGCGGGCTAACGTGGGCCAAGGATCAAGTCGTTGACGAGGCGTGAATTCACTGCGCCCGCATCACACTTCTGCTTTCAAAGGCTTTATAGACATTCGACAGATGTGGCTGAAAGTGGCTACGCTCATCCTGTGTTTTGTGCATTCCGAATGAGCGCTGCCAGCCGATAGAAGCCGTGGACAAATTTCGAATAAGGCAGCGTAAGGAACAGTGCCAAAACCGTGGCCAGATGAAACGACAGCAGATAAGGAACCAACGCCGTTCCCGTAGCGGCATAGAGGAGTAGCCCCGAGCTGCTTATCGCAAAGAGCAGAACAACAACTGCCATGTCACCACCGCGCACACGGGCATCTGAGAGGTCACTATCGGCCCGCAATTTCAGCCATATCATCCAGAGAGTGCCACCGCTGAGCATCAGACCACCGGGAACTCCAAATAGCTTGGGCAGACTGAAAAGCGCGTAAGGGGCTGGCATATCAAACACATAATGTAGCACCGTGCCCGAGGACGTCGACGCGAAACAGAGTAGGAAGCCCCACATCGTCAACTGATGTGCGGTGCGGCGAGCATTGGTGAACCTATCCTCGTCCTCAAAATTGCATCCCTGATCCTGCCCACCACCCAGATTGCGCATCTTTGCCACGTCCAGCATCGCGCGGCGCAATGTCTTAAGGCTCAGATCCTTGCCCCCCACATCCGCCCAATACCGTCGCACGGATATGACCATAGCCAGCAAGGGCAACACAAAGGCAGGGGCAAAAATTGCGACCATAATCGAATGGCTCATGTAGGCGTAAAAGCCCTCGCCGTCAGCGGCGCTTTGCACCGAGCCTGCTATGAAGATCAAAGCAATCAGGCACACAACAAAGGCAGCTGCGATCCCCACGCCATGCTTGTCATAGGCCCGTGCAAATCCGGACGGCCATGCAAAGTCTTTCCAACTATCGGTACGCACCTCGGCCAGAATCTTCGGCAGATTGATCGCGAACTCATGCGGTTCGGTATACTGGCAGGCATAGTAGCAACCACGACAGTTGTGGCACAGGTTTGCCAGTTGGGTGATGTCAGCATCTGCAAAAGCCTTTTGCCGGGTAATCGCAGGAAACACCGCGCAGTAGCCTTCGCAGTAGCGGCAGGCGTTACAGATTTCGATCTGGCGACGGGCTTCTTGCGTTGTTTCAGTTGACATGGGCGGCGGCCTCCTTGCCTGCGATGCGACCGAATACAGTCCCGATGGTCATCCCGAATCCAGCCAGATAGCCCTCACCAAGGATGGACCCCGCCATAATTTCGCCCGCCGCCCAGACATTGGACAGCTGCACACCATTGGCTTGCACCCGCGCGGTATCGTCCACTTTGAGGCCAAGATAGGTGAAGGTGACGCCGGGGCGCAATTCATAGGCGTAGAACGGGGGGGTCGCAATCTGGCGCGCCCAGTTGGTCTTGGGCGGAGTCAGATTTTGTGTCGCCAGACCATCAAGTTCTTGCGGGCTGAACGCTCCATCTGTGCAGGCCGCGTTAAACGCTTCGATGGTGTGCAAAGCCGTTTCCGGCAAGCCAAGTTTAGCGCACAACCCTTCAAGCGTATCCGCCTCTATCGGGGGAAAGACCGAGGGCATGAACAAATCGCGCGAACGGGCGTCGATGATGGAATAGGCAACCTGATCGGGCTGTGCGGCCACCAGTCGCCCCCAGATTGCATAACGCTTGGGCCAGACATCCTCGCCCTCATCATAAAAGCGCTGGCCGTGTTTGTTGACCACCACCGAAAACGGCACGCAGTCCAAGCGCGTGACGATGCCACCGTCGAATTTGGGTGCGCGCCCGTCGATGGCGACAGCGTGGCATTGGGTCGGATCACCGACACTGCCCGCACCCTGATCCAGCATATCGCGCAGCACGACGCCGCGATTATAGGGCGTGCCGCGGATCAAAAAATTGCGCGCGGCTGGTCCCCACGCCTCGGCGAGCCAGTCCAGATCGGCCTGAAACCCGCCAGAGGCGATGACCAAAGCGCGTCCTTCGATCTGTTTACCATCGCGTAACGCGACATGGGTGAAGGTTCCCTCTGCCATACCCACATGCACCACCTCTGCCTCATACCGCACTTCTACACCAAGGTTTTGCGCCGTGCGATAATAGGCATTCACCAAGGCCTTGCCGCCGCCCAGAAAGAACGCGTTGGTACGCCCAAGGCTCAGCGTGCCAGAGAGCGATGGCTGAAACCGCACCCCATGCGCCTCCATCCACGGCAAGCACTCTTGCGAGTCGTGGATCACCATGCGCGCAAGGGTTTCATCGGTGTTGCCTTTGGTCACGCGCATCAAGTCGTCGAAATACTCATCCTCGGCGTAGCTGTCGATCAGCACCGATAAAGGGCCGTCGTGCATACAGCGGAAGTTGCGGGTGTGGCGCGAATTGCCGCCGCGATAGTCTTTTGGGGCTGCCTCAAGGATCAGCACGCGCGCACCGGTTTCCGCCGCTTCAATCGCAGCACACAGGGCGGCATTTCCGCCGCCAACAACTATGATATCAAAAGGCTTTGTCATTTTGCAGGCTTGAACAGGTCCTTGCGCAGGGTCATCAGAGCACCGGGGTCTATGCGCCCTTGAATGACGCAGGTGTCTCCGCTGTCCAAAGCTTCTTCAAGTGCGGGTCCCATATCGCCCGGTCCTTCGACCCAAAATCCACGCGCGCCGCACAACTCCGCGAATTTATCGTATCGCGGGCTGTCGATCTCTGCGCCCAGCAGGCGTCCGCCGAAAAACTCTTGTTGATAGGCTTTCTCCGCCCCCCACGCCTGATTGTCGAGAACGATAAAGATAACGGGCAGTCTGTGGCTCACCGCTGTTTGCACTTCAATCATCGTGTACCCCATGGAACCATCCCCCATGATCGCAACAACGGGCCTGTCCGGTGCTGCGGCCTTGGCTCCGATGGCTGCGGGCATGCCAAAGCCCAAAAGCCCGAAGTCCAGCGGCGTGATCAGACCGGGGGATTGATAATGCGCCAAACGGTCTGCCGCCTGCAAACAGGTGTTGCCTGTGTCGAGCGTGACAATGGCATCCTCCGGCAGCGTCACACGTATCTCCGCCAAGGCGCGTCTGGGGTGCGTCGGAAGTGTTGCAATCGCAGCTTCCTCGGTGCGCTCTTCAGCCAAGGATGCCATGTCGGTCATGAAAGCGTCGCGCCACGATGTCGCATCGGGGGCGGGCGTCTCCATCAGCGCCAGTGCCGTTTCGCGCGCATCGGCCTGCACGGCGATGTCCACGGGGAAATAGCGGCCAATCGCGCTGCCCTCGATATCGACGTGGGCGATACGGGCTTTCGGGTTAACATATTCCGCACTGTAGAAGGTTGAGTTGAAGCCCAACCGCGCACCCAACACCACGATCACATCTGCCTCGCGGGTCAAGCGGGACGCCACGCGGTTGCCGCGCGGCCCCCCTTGTCCTGCAAACCACGGATGGCCGTGGCGCAAAATGTCAGCGTGCCCCGTGGAGGCCACGACAGGCACTTCGAGCGCCTCGGCCAGAGCCGTCAGAGCGGCCGTGCCATCGGACCATTTGAACCCTCCGCCCGCCACGATAACGGGCCGATCAGCGCCTGCGATCAGCGCAGAAATCGCCGCTACATCAGCCGCAGCAGGTGGCCCTGCCTTGGCAATTTTCACCGCCAAAGGGTCAATCGCCGGAATGTCAGCGGCGAACAGATCACGCGGCACATGCAGTACCACTGGCCCGCGCCGTCCCGACATCGCCAACCGGATTGCATCTTCGAGCATCGGGGCAAGTCGTGCAGGGTCCGTCACCATGATCGAGCGTTTGCAAATCGGCGCAAAGAGCGCGACTTGATCGACCTCCTGAAAGGTATCCTTGCCGTGATCACTGCGGCTGATTGCACCCGCGATGACCACCAGCGGCGCATAGGCTAATTGCGCCTCGG
>JBASXE010000268.1:0-1842 GCA_049276875.1 Roseovarius sp.
GTATCAACCCATCTAGCGGTACATATGTAACACAAGATTTTCAAATTACTAGTGGAACAGTGGAGCCAATTTGGAATTACTACAATCTCTTTTATGAAAGCGGCTTTCCAACCTCAGCAATCCCCGGAGTCTCTTCTTTTAGTAGTTACGTGTTCTCTATCGCCTCAGATAGTAATGGAGATCCGATTTGTGGTACTGATGCTGCTGGAGAAGCTTTTGAGGCTGGATTAGGGACTGGTAATTTTGCATCGCCTTCATACACTTGGGGCACTGAAGCGACTAACGCACAGCATAGTTGTATCCAAGATATTTTCGAATGCGGTGCAGATATTTTCTGCAATAAGATATTTTTCCCACGACGTAGGTATCGAGAGGGGACAAAAATAGCAGCATTTGGTGGCGATTCTATATGTCTATCTACAAATGAGATTAATCGCGACAATAGATATTTAGGGTTTGAAGATGCAGATAAGTCTACTACACTTACGAATTTATCGAAAGAGACGAAGCTGAAATTTATTGACTTTTGCGATAGCTCGCTATTGGCTGAAGTTCCTATTCGAGTTTCTGGAGATCCATACTATAATATCGGCATTGACGATGTTGTCATTACAGTTGATGACTACCTTCCTCTGATGGGAGTCTCTCACCCCGGATGGCGTTATACATTAGACTCTAAGAGTTGTACAATAGTGGGAACTGGATGTGCTGGATTTTCCGCCCCAACTCATAGTGACGACACGATTGCTATGTCTCTAGGGACACCAAAGACTTTCCTGACAGACAATTTCGACTCAATGGGCTATTACTTAGACAGAGTAACGGCCAGCGGTAGCGATAACTGCCTATTAAATCCATTCAAGATTCTAGTTGATGTAGAATGCTCTACTAATACTATTAAAAGAAGGGGTGTAGATACAGATAGCCCGACCTTACTTACAGGAACTCTGCAAATGCCATCCGCCGCTTGTGGTGGATTAGTGGCGGACCCTCCGTGTGGGTGCGGGGGAAGTGTTTGTGCAGATAACTTAGGTAGTTTTGCAGGGACTTGTCATGAAGTCAAGCATCTTACGTATAAATATGAGCTAGTTGAAGTTAATTACAAATGTCCATGTGTTTCAGACCCATGTGCTGAGATTAACGCTGGTACATGTGAGAGTGGAACGTTTTATGCCCTTAATCCAGTTACAACCGTCAATGAATATCTTTATGACGGATCTCTTCTTGAGGCGGCAACTGGCATAGATGGTACATACGGTTCCGACACCTGTAGTTATCAATGTGGATCTGGCACATGCCAAGAGGTTAGGTCTTGGGCTTGTACTTCTGTTCCAGACAACATTTTTGTTGATTGTAATGGGGATTATTACTCAGTAGGTGCTGGGAATTCTTATGTTAATGCATGGGAGTGTGCTGAGAATGTTTATATCAGCAGCTTAAGTAGTGTTGAGACCAGTTGTTGTGACTTAACGACAATTACAGGAAACGGACTCTGCTCTGCGACTAAACGTGCTCCGAAGGATATTAGTTGTAGTGGAAACATTATAAATGACTGGGAAGACGCCCCCGCTAACTTGGAGTCAAGTTCGGGATGGTGGACTACAGATTGTGGATGCGAGAGTGTGCCATTGAAAGACACTCAATGCACATCAAATTCTATAGTGAAATTTACTATTACGGAAGCTTATTAAGGACTAAAATGAATACTAAATGTGAATGCCCACTTGCGGGTTACTGTAATCGCCATGGTGTGGAGAAGTCGGCACATCAACATAAGTTGTGTCAAAACCATACTGGTTATTTTAATCTATGGGAAAATTGCAAGGGTCCGGGACAAAATCC
>JBASXE010000269.1:0-5731 GCA_049276875.1 Roseovarius sp.
CCTATGGTCTCTGGGGCCTGAAATCTTTGCATATCTGTATGAAAACGGTCAGGTTCTCAAGAGAAACCGACAAAAATCCCTCTCTAATGGGTCAGGACGTCGCAGGTAAGGGGCGTGTGGCGCTGCCTCATTGGTTCAGTCCAACCTGAACATAACCCATCGGGCGAGTTTCAGTGCGTAGGTTTTCGTCACATGGTTTCGGTCATAGACCACCAGATTGCCTGCGTCATCCACCGACGGGCAGGTCGTCGCGTCGCAAAAGAGATCGACCGTTTCAATATAAGTATCAAATGCATCCCTCAGCCGCCGGGTTTGTGCAACGCTGGCCAGATGGTCCGCGCGGGTGATGGATTGCGATCCCTCGAAATCATTGCGCAGGCGTTGCAGCTCATGCTCGGCGACATGCGCGTCAAACATGGGGCCTTGTTCGATAAAGGCGGTGCGCAGGCCTGTCGCCCGCAGGGCTTGCATGGCCTGAGTGATCTTCTGTGCGACGATTTCGGGGGATGTCGGGCCACCGTCAATGAGGACATTCGAGGCGGTCATGAGGCGGTCATGGAGGTTTCGATATCCCCGATTACGCAAGGGCCTCGTCGCTGCGTTTGGTTTGGCCGCGCTGAAGGCGGCACATTGCCGGGGCGCATCTTGTGCGTGCGCGCCCGAATTCGGGCGGTTTAGGGCCAATCCGGCGCTATGCAAAGGGTAAATCCCGAGATTTCGGATGCCGTTTGTGCGGGCAGCCATGCGTAATGGCTCTCCGAGGCGCGTGCGTCAGGCGTAGGGCCTGATATGCTTGATCACCATGCCACGCAGCGAAAGGGGGCTGCCTAGGTCATCAAGTGCGGCAAGCGGAGCGCGCCACTTGGTGCGTCCATGATGTCCAAGACGCGCGGCGGTGTGAGGGGCAACTCGCTCACCTCTTTGCCAGTGGCGCGGGCCACGGCGCAGGCGATTGTCGCGCCCACATTGAGAATGGGCACCTCACCCGCGCCCTTGGTGCCTAGAGGGCCAATGGAGGGTGCGCCCTCGAACATCTCCAGCGTGACGGGCAGGGCGTCGCCCGCGCCGGGGATCTTGTAAGTCTCGAAGCCGTCCTGATCGATGCGCCCGGAACTGTCGATCGTCACTTCCTCATGCAGCGCATAGCCCAGGCCCTGCACGACGCCGCCCTGCACCTGACTTTTGATCGCGCGCGGGTTGATAGCACGGCCTACGTCTTGCACCACCCGGTAGTCGAGCACGTGGACATGCCCTGTCGCGCGGTCCACGGCGACGTCGCAACTGTGCACGGCAAAAACCGGGATATCTATCGCGTCGATGAAGTGCCCGGCGGCACAACCCGGCAGAGAGGGCGTGCCGGGGGCCGTGAAGGCACCGCTGCCCGAGACCGGGCCATCGCGCGCCTCGGCTTGGGCGATGACGGCCTGAAGTGTCATGCCAGTGCCGGGGCGCCCCGCGATCTCAACGCGGCCATCTGCCAGCACGAGCTTGGATGCAGGCGTTTGCAGCATCTCGCTGGCCACATCCAAGAGCTTCGCGCGCACTTCTGCGCAGGCGGCGGCGCTGGCGGCCCCGATCGAAACGGTCGTGCGCCCACCGCCCACGCCCAGATCACGGCCGGAGGCATCAGTATCGGCGGTTTTTACGATCACTTGGTCTGGATGAATCCCAAGCTCGGCGGCGGCCATCTGGGGCAGGGACTGCATCATCGTGCCGGACCCGATTTCGACACCTGAGGTCACCAATGTGGCGCTGCCGTCGGCGTTCAAATTGATCGTGGCCGCAGACGGCCCCACAAAGATGAACCACGTGCCGACAGTTGTCGCACGGCCATAGACAAACCGTTCCGGCTCGGCTTGGGCGAGGGGCAATATGGCGTTTTGGGCCTCCATCCGCTCCAACATGGGGCGCAGCACGTCCCCCTCGAAGACTTGGCCCGTGGCTCCCAATGCCCCATCACCCACCACATGGCGCTTGCGGAATTCCACCGGGTCCATGCCGATGGCGGCGCAAATCTCATCCGTATGCCGCTCCAGCGCGAAGGTGTTGTAGACGCCGTTGCACGCACGAAACGCGCCATTGGGCGGCGTGTTGGTGTAGACTGCCTTGGTCATCAGCCGTGTCGCACCCAGCCGGTAATTGCCACCCAGAGTATGCGCCGTCATCGTCGTGAGAAAGACCTGCTCGCCGCCATATGCCCCGCAATCCATCAGCACAGTGCCTTCGCGCGCCACGATTTCGCCGTCCGCCGTCACGGCAGAGCGCAGATGTATCTCCGCATTCTCGCGGCACAGGCACGTGAGCATTTCTTCCTCACGGCTCAGCGCGAGGCTGACCGTCTGGCCGGATTTCTGCGCCAGAATGGCGGCGTATGGCTCAACAGAACAATCGAATTTTAGGCCAAAGCCACCGCCCACTGGCGGGACCGTGACGCGCACTTGCGAGGGCGGAATACCCAAGGCGGTCGCGGTTACGGCGCGCACCGTCCACGGCGCTTGGGTTGAGGTTATGATGTGGTGGCGTCCGTCCTCAAAGCTCGCGATCACCGCGCGGGGCTCAAACGCCACATGGTTCTGACGGCCCACGCGGTAGCAGCCTTCAACGATCGTCACATCGTCGCGGGCAAATGCCGCTTCGGTATCGCCGCGCGTGACGCTCGCCTCCCACGCGACGTTGCCACCGCGATTGGCCCCGGGCACCAGAATTTCATAATCCTCCCACTCGGGATGGATGTGGCGTGCGCCCGGCGCCAACGCATCGGCCATGGTCAGAACCGGGGAGGTGGCCTCAATCTCAACCTCGACAGATTTGGCGGCGGCCTTGGCCTGCGCCAGCGTATCTGCGGCAATAGCCACCAGCGGCTCGCCGTGATAGCGCACCATGTCGCGCGCAAATATCGGATGATCTGCAATACCCAGCCCATGCAGCCCCGGCGCGTCCACGGCCGTAGCAATGGCGCGCACCCCCGGCATTGCGCGGGCGGCGGTGGTGTCCAACCGTGCGATGCGCCCTGCTGCCACCTCTGAGCGCACGAGGACTGCGTGCAGCACGTCCTGTCCGGCCATGTCGACCGTGTATTTTGTGCGGCCACGGAGCTTGTCGACTGCATCGCGGCGGGGGTAGTCCATGACGGCCTTGTGGATCTCATCGGTCATTGTGCGCCCTCCGGCTCTTGCAGGGACATGACGGCGTCGATAATTTTCTCATAGCCCGTGCAACGGCACAGGTTTCCGACCAGCGCTTTTTTGACCTCGGCGCGTGCAGGGCTTGGGTTTTCCTTCAGAAACGCGGTGAGGCTCATGACCATTCCGGGAAAGCACATGCCGCATTGCACCACGTCATGCTTTGCGAAAGCCGTCTGGAGCGCGCTTGGTGTATCGAGCGGTGCTAGGCCTTCGATGGTGGAAATCTCCGCCCCCTCCAGCAAGCCGACCGGGCGCAGACAGGCAGGCACCGCCACGCCATCGATATGCACCGTGCAGGCCCCGCAGAAGCCCGCGCCGCAGACTGATTTGGCTCCCGTCATGCGATACGTATCGCGCAACACGCTCAGCAGGGTGTCCGTGGGGTCGCCGTGATACAAACGGTCCTCGCCATTGATCTTCAATCTGATCGTCATGCTGTGCCCCCTCGATGTTGTGCCAACGCGGCAAAGGCGCGGCCCACCAGATGGGGCAGCACGCGCAGACGGTAGGCGCCTTTGGCATCTACCGCATCGCGGCCCGAGATACCTTGCAGGTGCATCTTGGCGATCTCTTCGGCATGCGCGGGGTCGGGTAATGCACCGGCACATTCAGTCATCAGAGCTTGCTCTAAATCGCGCCACCGTCTCGGCTTGGCTTCGACGGCCCCGAGGGCGATCCTCAGCGTCTGCATGTCACCGGAAGCCCAAGCGCTGATGACGGCGACTGGATAATCCCCCGCCGCCCGCATCGTGAGGCGCATATGCGCGCTATCGCCGGCGTCGCGTGCAATGATGGCGCGGGTCAGCAAACCGCGCGACCCGCCCGTGGGCGCAAGGAGGAAATCGGCCAAGGGCATCCGCTGGGTTTTCCCGGCGCGCATGACCTCGATATCGGCACTCAGGGCCAAAAGGGCAGGGACCAGATCGGCGGCGGCAAACCCATCCGCGCAGATATTGCCGCCCAAGGTGGCCAGACGGCGCACGCCGGGATTGGCTGAGACATCCGCTGCCGTGTGGAGGCCGCGGGGAGGGGTGTCTCCCGTCAGGGCTTCGGCAATCTGGGCGTGGGTGGCCATGGCGCCGATGGATACTTCATGCGCGCCCATCTCTATCTGTCGCAGTGCTTTGATCCGCGACAGGGCGAGATAGGATGCGGGCCGTGCTTCGTGCCGCAGGTCCGCGCGCATGAGCCATGTCGCCCCCGCCATGGGGACCATCTCGGGATCAGCGGCCAGTAGGCTGGCTGCGTCCTCCAAACTGTCTGCAAATCTGATTTCGCCTGGCTGCGGCATGAACACTCTGCCTTCCTTGAAGGGTCGCCCCCTTCTTTCTTCGGGGGGGGTAGCATGATGGCAGGTTAGTGACCGGACCAGGGCGAGAAAAGCAGTAAAAGCCGATACCGCAGGCTCTGGTTTTCCGATAGCAAGTTGAGGCTGCGCATGGGCCATCGGCCTCTGGCTGACCTTGGGCCTATGATGTTGACCTGCAGATAGGTGTCTCTTTCATCACCCCGCGCCTTAGGGCGTCGGACACACAATATTGCAGCTCTGGGGCTTGGTTCAAAGGAGGTTTCTGTCGTTTGGATGCGAGAGACTATGGAAATCAAGTGAGCTTCAAGATGAACCTGGCATGAATATCAATCGCTTAGCGCCTTTGCGTTTGCAGAGATACGCACGGTCACGCTGATCTTACTTGCATTCGGCGGGCGAAGCATTGATCAAGTAACGATAACCAGCGCAGCAGATACGCATAAATTCAGACCCGACGTAAAGTCCGTGGGGATTGTCCTCTTGGTCTTGGTGCTGCTTTTTCAGATTTTCGCGCCCTCAGCGACCGCGGCGTCTTTTGCAAATGGTCCCGGCAAGCAGCATCAAGAAATGGCCCCGGTAATGGTTAAATGCCCGGTGCATTCTGCAGGAAACATAGGCAAGGACGATGCGCGACCCGAGCCGAGCGAGACACATGGAAAATGCCCGCATTGCACACTGTCCATGTGCTGTGTCCATGCCATATTGACGTCCCATGATTTGGTTGTGGCAGGCGCGCTGTTGCCCGGCACCAGCCTTATCGCGTCTTACTCAACCGCCTATGAGACCTATTTCGTCCGTGGTCGCGCCGGATTTGCCATCGGCGCATTGCATGCGGGACCGGAAGTGCTCTTCTTGGGTAACGAGGAATACGATGCCTACAAGCTTGGCGCTTTCCTTGGTGGCATCCGGCTTGGCGAGACATCAAGCCTGACATTGAACGCCGGCTACACGGAGTCGGAGGGCTCTGGCTCTGGCGATGGTGCCTATGCGGGCATGTCGCTGTCTTTCCAGTTCTAATCAGACGGCGCTGACTGTGATGGCTGGCCATAGGGCCAGCCACAACGATTGGGTGACCAACAAAAGTCGCGTCAGCTTTTAGACCTAGAGCACGAAAACCACCGCTTTGTGTCAATCGCAGGTGGGACGTCGCATGTCGGCACGCCGGTAGGTGGCAGGCGCCTGCCGCAGTGCAAGCGATCAGCCTTTGATAGACCGTTCTGTCAGGCGTTTTTTTCAG
>JBASXE010000270.1:0-3569 GCA_049276875.1 Roseovarius sp.
ATGGCTTGCGCATAACGCCCTTCCCGGTGCCTCTGGGCCTCTCCCCCGGGGGTATCGGATTGATCGCACAGTCGGGTTCCGTGCTGGGCGCCCTGATGAACAACGGTGGTGCACTGCGCTTTAGTCAGGCCGTCAGCACGGGGTCCGAAACGGTGACGACGGCGGCCGACTATCTGGACTGGATGGCCGGCCGGGAGGAGACGACTGCAATCGGTCTCTTCCTCGAAGCTGTACGTGATCCGCAAGGTTTCATGGCGGCACTGGAGAAAGCATCTTCGCGGGATATTCCCGTTGTGGTGCTGAAAGTCGGGCGCTCCGCCCTGAGCGCCAAGATGGCCCTGTCCCATTCCGGCGCGCTCGTGGGCGACGACGCCGTGTTCCGGGCGATCGTGACGCGGCTTGGCGGTCATATTGCTGGCTCTCTTGACGAGATGGCGGCGATGCTGGCGGCATTTTCACAGCGGCGGCGTGCCCCTGCGCGCGCAATAGCCTCGATCCATGACTCGGGCGGCGAACGAGAGCTTCTCGCCGACATGGCAGAGAGTGCCGGGCTACGATTTGCGACCCTGTCGGAGGAGACCATCGCAAAGATACTCGAAGTTCTGGAACCGGGCCTTAGAGCGGAGAATCCACTCGACGCCTGGGGCACCGGCCAGGGGGCAGAGAGATCGTTCGCGAAAGCGACGGAAGCAATGATGGCCGATCCCGCGGTCGGTGCCGGGCTTTACGTGCTGAACTGGCGGGACGGATACCACCTGCACGAGATGCACGAACGGGCGCTGAAAGCAGCCTACACAACGACTTCGAAACCCCTGATTGCAGTGGCCAACTACTCGCAAAGCGACGGTGGGGGCATCGGACGGCGCCTGACAAAACTGGGGATTCCGATCGTCCACGGCATGCAGAACGCTGTTGTAGCCGTCAGAGCGCTGACTGACCAGCGACCGGCCGCACCACGTGATCTGCCAGTCAGAGACTTCGGTCCAGCGGAAGCCTGGCGCGCGCGTCTTGCCAGCTCTGATTGGTTCGGAGAGGCCGAGGGCTATGCGCTCTTTTGCGAGTACGGGATCGCTGTACCGCGTCACCTTGTGGTGACATCGCAAGAAGACGCGCGGTCCTTTGCGGACGCAATCGGCGCACCCGTGATCCTCAAGACCGCCAAACCGGGTCTGTCGCACAAGTCCGATCATGGCGGGGTTCGCCCGGGTCTGGAAACGGCAGACGAAGTTGCCGCTGCCTATGACGAAATGGCAGAGCGCCTCGGTGCCGAAGCCCTGGTTGCCGAGATGCTGCCCAAGGGTGTGGAATGGGCCCTTGGTGCGGTGATGGACCCTGATTTCGGCCCCGCGATCCGCATCGCCCCTGGCGGCATTCTGGTTGACCTGTTGCCCGAGCAGGTGCTGCTGCTAGCCCCATTCGACGCGGAGGAAGCCCGCACCGCGATCCTGACACTCCGCGCTGCGGCACTGCTCACAGGATATCGCGGACAAGAACCGCTGGCGCTCGATGCGCTGGCAGAGGCTGCAGCCGCCTTGTCGCGTCTGGCCTGGGATCTGCGAGACCGCCTGGCCGAAGCTGAGATCAACCCCGTCTTTGTGACGCGTGACGCCGCCATCGCTGCCGATGCCGTCTTGCGTGTGCGCGAAGGGTGAACGACGTCAAAATAAGGGAGGAAACGATGACATTCTATAAATCAGGACAGGACAGGTTGCCCGACGCAATCGTCCGGATGGGCCGCAAAGCGCGTGACGAAGGAAACGAGGTCAGTCGCCGCGAGTTTCTTGCGATCGCCAGTGCATTCGGCGCGACCACTGCCGGTGCCTATGGCATGCTCGGCATGGCGCGGCCCGCAATGGCGGACACACCGCGCATGGGCGGGACGCTTCGCGTGGGACAGCCAATCCTGGCTGGCAAGGACGTGCGCTCCTGGGACGCCATCAATATACGCGCCAATATCGCGCGCGGCTTTCTGGAATACCTCGTCCGCTACACCCATGACTACACGTTCGAGCCCTGGCTGCTGGAAAGTTGGGAAGCGTCCGAGGATGCCACCAGCTACATCCTGAATGTGCGCCCAGGTGTGACGTGGCACAATGGCGAACCACTGACCGCAGAGCACGTGGCGGCGAATATCGCCTCCTGGTGCGATGGCACGGTCGAGGGCAACTCAATGGCATCGCGCCTGTCGAACCTCGTCGATCCCGACACCAACCAGGCGGCAGCCGGGGCTATCGAGATCACGGGCGATCTGACCGTGCAGCTGAACCTGCGCGCCGCCGATATCTCGATCATTCCCAGCATTTCGGACTATCCCGCGGCCATCCTGCATCCTGACAACATAGGGGCCGACCCCTTCCGCAACCCGATGGGAACCGGCCCGTACCAGCTGGAAACGTATGAGCCAGGCCTTCGGGCGACGCTCGTTCGGGCAGAAGGTCACCAATGGTGGAACTCGGGCAACGGGGCCTGGCTCGACCGGATCGAATACAACGACTACGGCACCCAGCCGGAGTCGACCCTCGCGGCTTTCGAGTCCGACGAAATCGACGTCAATTACGAGACCATCGGCGATTTCATTCCACTGCTGACAGGGATCGGACTGGTGCAGAACGAGGCGGTCACGGCCTCTACCATTGTAATCCGGTCAAACCGGAACACCGAGGTAGACGGCATGCGCCCCTATGCCGATGTCCGCGTGCGCAGGGCGCTTGCACTTGCCGTGGACAACCAGACGATCCTCGATCTTGGCATTGCGGGCTACGGTCAACCCGCAGAGAACCATCACGTTGGGCCGATGCATCCGGAATACGGGGAACTGCCGCCGATTTCACGCGATGTGGATGCGGCCCGCGCCTTGATGGAAGAGGCTGGCATGATGGACTACGTGCATGAACTGGTCTCGCTGGAGGACGGCTTCCGCCGCGATACCGGCGACGCAACCGCCGCACAGCTGCGCGACGCAGGCTTCCAGGTTGAACGGACGGTGGTGCCGGGCGCGACCTTCTGGAACTCATGGGCGGATTACCCGTTCTCGGTCTCTGCTTGGGGTCACCGCCCGCTTGGCGTTCAGGTCTACGCGCTTGCCTACAAATCCGGGGTGCCTTGGAACGAGGCCGGTTTCGCCAACGAGGAATTCGACGCAGGGCTGGCTGAGGCACTGGCCACGGTTGATGCAGAGGCCCGCAGCCAGATCATGGCGCGACTTGAACAGATCATGCAGGACGAAGGTGTGATCATCCAACCCTACTGGCGGTCACTCTACAACCATACCCGCCCGCACGTGCGCGGCGCAGAGATGCACCAGGCATACGAGTTGCATCCTGATAGAGTCTGGCTTGACGCCTGATAGAACAGCCTCTCCCTGCAGATCCCCAGGGAGAGGCGCAATCGCGTCAATAGCGTAGCCGTAATACCTGATGCGTCGATTCCGGCCGTTCGCATCGGGCAACGCTAATGTCGCCTTTGTCGTTTCAGGAGGCCATGCCCCTGGTTCAGGCGTTGCTGGCAGAAGTGGGCTTACCGCCCGAGGCGGCCGAGCGCTATCCGCACGAGTTTTCCGGCGGACAACG
>JBASXE010000271.1:0-4480 GCA_049276875.1 Roseovarius sp.
GGTCTTCACCGATGGCACGGCCCGCGAGATCCCTCCGCCGCGCGCGGCGGGGGCGGCTGCTGGGCGCGAGGGAACACTCGTGGGAGAGGTGCGCGCGCATCTCGAAAACCTACCCGATGAGACGCCGCACATTTCCTATGGCGCGCTTGCCCGCGCGCTGGGGCATTGGGCACCGGGCTCGGTCGCGCGCATCACTCGCGCGCTGGAGACAACGATGCGCGAAGATGCCGCCGCCGGGCGCGCCCTTATTGCGGCCCGCGCTGTGAGCCGCACGGGCGATGGCCTGCCTGCAAAGGGGTTTTTCGACCTTGCGCGCAGCCTGGGACGTTGGCCCGAGGAGGGGCAGAGCCAGGCGGACTTCCATGCAGGCGAGCTGGCCCGTCTCAGGCAGGACCGCTCCGCCTGACAGCGCTTCCGCGCTACGCGCCCTTTATTCGTCCCCGGTCGGATAATCCGCCTTGGTGCGCACCTTGCGCGTTGTGTCGTCATGCGGATCGAAGCCTTGCGTGACGATCTCCTCAACCCGGCAATCCTCGCACATGGCGAGCACGCTGAGCCGTTGCTCCCCGGCCTCGCCCTGAAACATCCAGTGATCCGCGAGGCGCGATTGCACCCGCTCAATCCCTGAGCGCGTGGCAAAGGGCTTGTCGCAGCGGGTGCAGCAAAAGGGCGGCTCCTCATGCAGGATTTGCCGTGGCGTGTCCCAAGCGGCAAAATCAAGCTGTGGTGTGAGGGTGATTGCGTCTTCGGGGCAGGTCGCGGCACACAGCCCACATTGCACGCACGCACTTTGGGTAAAACGCAGCATCGGCGTTTCTGGATTATCCAGAAGCGCCCCGGTGGGGCAGACCCCGGTGCAGGCCTGACACAGCGTGCATGCGTCCGGGTCCACGGTGATCTGGCCAAAGGGCGCGCCCACGGGCAGCGGCAGCACCGTGGCCGGGGCAGGGGCCGCGCGGTTCATCTCGGCAAAGGCCATGACCAACAGCCCGCGCTTGTCCGTTGGTGGAAGAAACCCAGAGGGTGCTGCCAGCGCTTTGGCGCGGGGCAGGGCATCAAGCGCCGCCTCCAGCGCGTCAGGGTCATCCGTCTCGATCAGTGTTATCGGCCCGTGGCCCTGCGCCTCCGCCACATCGGCCACAAGCGCCATTCCGGCGCGCAGGCCTTCTACGTCATGCAGCGGCTGGGCCCGCCCCAGAAGGGCAACAGCACCCGCGCCGTAAGCAAAGGCGGCGGCGAGGATTTCCGGCCCGGCCTGTGTGATCTCATTGAGACCGAGGGGGATCACATGGGCGGGCAGGCCGCGCCCGAAGCGCCCGGAGGCCTCGATCAGGGGCATGCCGTGATCTGCGTCATGCAGCAATATGACCGGTGCGAGCGTGCCGCCTGCCTCCTGCCAGGCCCGCAGCGCCGCGCGTAGTCTTTCGGCCACGGTGGCCACATCGGGCAGCGCATAGGCCGCAGCCCCCGTGGGACATACGGCGGCGCATTGTCCGCAGCCTGCGCAAATCGCCAGATCAATCTCCACGCTGTCGCCATTCGGTGCAATCGCCCCCGTGGGGCAGAGCGGCAGGCAGCGGGTGCAGCCGGTGATACCATTGCGCGAATGGGCGCAGAGATCGGCGCGAAAATCGACGAAAACGGGCTTGTCGAACTCACCGACCATCTGGCCCGCCTCAGAGATCAGCTTGGCCACGGCGCGCGGGTCACGCGAGTCTGCACGCAGGTATCCGGGACGCAGATCATGCGCCGCAAAAAGGGGCTGTCCCCCCGTGAGGTCAATCACCACATCCGCGCGGGACGTGGCGCCATCACGCGCGGCGCCAAAGCGCAGGACGTCACGTGAGGAGGGCTGCGGCACCGCATAGGCGTCCACCGACAGCTCAAATGCGCCCAGATGGCCTGTGGCGGCCCGAATGCGCCCCTGCAGCACGGGAAAGTGCGTCTCGCGCGGGGGCGCGACCTGTGCGCCGGGCTGGAGCAGCACGGTGATGTCGAGTTGCTCGGCCAGCGCCGTTGCGGCCTCTATCGCCGTCTCGTCTGATCCGAGGATGAGGGCCACACCGTTGCTGTCCAGCGTGGTGATGCCGAAAGGCGCGGGCGCGACCGCCGCGGCGGCGATCATCGCGGCCATCTTGGGACCCGAGCCCTTGGCCTCGGCAGTCCAGCCCGCGGTTTCGCGAATATTGGCAAAGGCCAGCGGCACATCGGGGGCTTCATCCGCCGCGATCTCGGAAAAAAGTGGCGCTTCTTGTGTGCAGGTGACCGTGACGGGCAGCCCTTCGGCCAAAGCCGCCCGAAAATGCTCCAGATTGCTGCGACACAGCTGATTGACAGGCCCGGCCCCGGCACAGCCCGCGCGGGCCAAAGACGCATGATCCAAGGCCATTGTGCCCTCGCACGTACAGGTCAGGATGGTGCGGGCTGGTTTGGCTTGGGTCATGGTTGTGTCTGTCCGATCAATCTTTGGGTCATGGCATGCGGGCTTCGGGGTTGCGCGTCTTTGCAGCGGCTTCCAAGTGCGCTACACTCCCCTCAAATCCAATCTCTTGCAAGGATAAGCCGACGTGCTCGACGACCTTTCCGCGCCGCGTGCGCTGTTGCTGCCGCCGCCCTACACACCATATTGGCTGCCCAAGGGCGACGCCTTTGGCGAGGCCTGCCGTCTGGCGCCCGAGCATGGGGCCGGAACACTTTTGTGGCATGCAAGCTCAACACAAGAGCAGCCGGGCCGTTTTGATTTTGCCTTGGTGCTGGAGCCGGATACGCCTCTGGCCGAGGCACGCAAGGCGTTTCTTCTGGGGATGTTGGCCTTGGGCGACGCGGTGGCGGCCCATTGCCCGCCAGAGCGCGCGGTGGGTTTTGGCTGGCCGGGCGAGCTGTTGCTGGACGCCGGGCGGCTCGGGGGCATGCGGCTTTGCGTGGCGCCTGATACGGGAGAGGGCGACGTGCCCGATTGGATGGTGTTGGGGGTGGAGCTGATCGCTGACCGTGACAATCTGTCTGCACCGGGAGAGCGTCCGGACTCTGTCTCTCTCAAGGAAGAGGATTTCGCTGATCCGCCCGCCATTCTGGAAAGCTTTGCGGCTTACATGATGCTGAATTTCGACCGTCTGACCCATGGTGGCTTCGCAGCGCTCGCCGCGCGCTACACGGGTCAGCTATCGCGGGCTGGCACAATAAGCGAGGCGGGTGATTTTGAGGGAGCAGACGGCGTGTCACATCTCAAGGACGCACTTCAGCAAAGCACTTGGCGTGACGCCATGGGGCCGAAACTGTGATCAGACTGCCCCGCACGATCCAGCTTGATCGCTCGGACAATGTCATCTTTGCGCCCGCAGCCACGCCCGGCGAATGGGCCGTGACGGGCACGTTTCTCTTTGCCGGGCGCGACCCCGCCACGCTGGACCGCAAGGCGCAGATCGCGTTCCGCTCGGGCTTTCTCGGCGCATCGAGTTTTGGCTGGTCGACGCTGGTCACTGTGACGCTTGTGCCGCCTTCGGACCGTGATGAGGCGCTCGACATGCTGGCACAGCAACTGGTGGATCGGCTTGGCGCGCCAAATCTGGATGCGGCCAGGCCTGCCGCCGAAGAGGAGCTGAGCCTTGCCGAGGAGCTCTGCCGTGGCCATGCAGAGGGCACGTTGATCGCACTGCACCGCACCCATGGCGTGGATGGCATCCGCGAGCAGTTCCGCACACTCAAGCCGCGCGACGAGACTGCGTTTTCAGCGGGCTATCTGGGCGGGCATGACAAGGCCTTTCACATGGTGGAAACCAATGAGGAGGAGGGCGAAACGTTCGACCTCGCCGCCTTTGTTCAGGAGAAAAACGCGTCATGAGAGAATTCTGGGTCGCCTCCGGCCATCACCTGACCGAGCTTGACGCCGCCGGGCGCATGCAGGTGACCGATGCGCTCATCCTTGCGTGGCTTGCGCGCCCTGAGATCGTGCCACCGCCTGAGGCCTGCGCCGCTGAGCGTGCGCTGCATACACGCCTTTTGGCGTCGCCGCGCGCGGCCGTGCCGGCCATTGAGCGGGCGAATATGCAGGACGCGGATGCACGCGAGAACTGGGACTTTCTTCTGACCCTGCGCGACACGCTTCTGGAGGCAGGCTCGGTCGAGGCGGGGTATCTGGCGCTGGTGCGGGGGCGCGTGCGTCTGCCACACCTCTTTTATGATCAGTTGGTGCAGCTTATCCTGCGCAATGCGCTCGAGGGCTGCGACGATGTCCACACCCTGCGCGCCGCCGAGATGTTCTTCCGGCCCCAGCGCGCCTATCTGAATGAGGGCGCGCTCATGCTGGCTGATGATGAGCTGGTGGCCGAGCTTGAGCGCGAGATGAAGGGTAATCCGCTGGCCACAATGATGGGGGGCGGGGTGGACACGCTCGACGTGCTGAACGACGAGAACGCCTGGACCTATTGGAGCCGCTCGGACGCGCATACAATGGTGCTGCCCTTCGGGGCCGATCCAAAGG
>JBASXE010000272.1:0-3178 GCA_049276875.1 Roseovarius sp.
ATCCAGCTTAGCTTCGTAACCCAGAAGGGCACCAATTGTGCTGTTCCAGTTGTCGACACACCCGGGTGAGCGTGCTTCGCATCGCTCGGCCCAGTTTGCGATGACGCCCCCTTCAATAGAGGCGCGCATCGCGGCCTGTGCGTCCTCGGACATGCTCACTTGCGTCATCCCGCCGGTTTCACCACGCTCGCATGGGCCGTCCGCCATGCAATTGATGCCGTCGGTGTCCTCGGTGATGGTCGCAGCCCAGCTTTGATCTTCCAGCTTGGCAACTTCGGCTTCGATCAGCGCGCGCTCATCGTCAGTCAGGCTGTTCCACGTGTCATTGTTCACCGCGAGAAAGGATGCTGTGTACCCAAGGGATACCTGCACATCATGGGTCGCGCACTGATACCATTTCGCCGAATAAGCAGACAGCGTTCCTGTTGCACCACAATCCAATGCGCCACGCTCTAGGCTTGGCAGCACTTCACCAAAGGCGGTGGCCACGGGAACCGCATCAAGGGTCTCTGAGATGAAATCCCCCATGGACGCACCGAAAGACCGGATCTTCAGGCCGCTGAATGCGTCCAATCCAATTTCGCCCGTCGAGCCTTCTGGTAGATTGCAATACAGGTGGGTTTGAGGCCATGCGTAGACCATCAGGATGTGCGAGTTGAACAGCGTCTGGAATTCGTTCTCAAGCACGGGCAGGTAAACATCTGCAACCTGCTTGAACGTCGCCAGATCAGGTGTAACACCGGTCAGATCAGCGCCTTCGATGACGGGGCTGTCGCCAGCCACATACAAAAATACACCGTGGGCAAAGTCGAACGCGCCAGAGCGCAATTCGCGCATCACGGTTGTACCGTCCATGCCGAGTTCGGTCAGTGGTTTGGCATTTGCTGTTAACATGCCGCCTGACGCAGCTGGTAACTGTTCATTCCAGAACGGCGCTTCGCGTTCTTGCCAAGGTGTCAAAACACCCCATGTACCGACCACTGAAAATTCACGTGCGTCTTGAGCGACTGCCGCGGTTGATGCCAATGCAAGCGAAGCGGCCACAAGGCCAGATGCAACTTTTCCAATCATGTTCATTTTAGTTCCTCCCTGAACCGTCGAACCTGAGCCCGACTATGCCGCACAAGCGGCTTATCGGGGAATCCTACAAAAACATTGATATCAATTCAATTTAAATCGTTATAATCGAAAGTGGCGCAATTTTTGTAGACCATTTAAGAGGGACTTTGGAATGGATCTGGGTCTAAGGGATCGAAAAGCGATAGTCTGCGGATCGTCCAAAGGGCTGGGGCGAGCCTGTGCCGAGGCGCTTGCGAACGCGGGCTGTGGTGTTGTCATCAACGGACGCGACCAAGGGGGGCTCGACCGAGTTGCGTCAGATATCATGCGGCTCACAGGTGTGCAGGTCACACCCGTCGCGGCTGACCTGAATACTGCAGCAGGGCGTGCGGCCTTGCTGAAGGCCTGCCCGGAGCCGGATATTCTGGTCAACAACAACGGCGGCCCGCCCTTCACGGATTTTCGCGATCTGGACCGTGATGCGATGGAAAAAGGCGTTGCGATGAATATGCTGACCCCGATTGAGCTGATCCAGATGGTGATCGATGGAATGGCCGCGCGCGGTTTCGGGCGGATCGTAAACATCACATCCGTATCAGTGAAAATGCCGGTGTCAGGTCTCGATCTATCCAGTGGCGCACGCGCAGGCCTGACTGCATTCCTGGCCGGAGTATCAAGGGAGTACGCGGACAAAGGGGTCACAATTAATCAACTTCTGCCCGGATATTTCCGCACCGAACGCCTCCAGCAAGGCTTTGAGGCGGGCGCCGAAAAAACTGGCAGAGACGTCGAGGATGTCGCACGTGATTGGTCAAATCAGGTCCCTGCGCAACGCTTTGGCAATCCCGTCGAATTTGGACAAACCTGCGCGTTCCTGTGTTCGCAATATGCAGGCTACCTCACCGGTCAGAATATCCTGCTGGATGGTGGCCTGCACCGCAGCGCATTTTAGAAACCGTTCCCCGAAAAGGAGACTTTGATGATCGTCGAACAACGCACCTACCGGTTCAGTGCGGGCAAGGTCCCAGCCTTCATGGCCGCCTATGAAGAAAAAGGGTTGGAGATCCAGAAGCGCATTTTGGGCAATCTGATCGGCTACTTCGCCACCGAAATCGGCCCGCTCAATGAAACCGTGCATTTGTGGGGTTACGCCAGCCTTGATGATCGCGCCGCACGACGGGCAGCCCTCATGGCGGACGAGGGTTGGCGCGCCTTTCTGGCGGAAATCCTGCCCTTACTGGAAACGCAGGAGACAAAAATCCTGCTCCCCACGGGGTTCTCTCCAATCGCTTAATGCAACTCTTCGATGAACGCTGCCTGCTGCACCTGTTCCTCGCCATAGGCCACTTCACGGGTCAGGCGCGTGTCACCGATTGAGGCAAGCCTCCAGCCCGGAATGCGATTGCGCTTGGGCAAGGGGGACAGGTCCTTTTCGACGCCTTGGATCATCACAGTCGTGATGTTGTCGGGGTTGCCAAGCAAGCTAAGGTCTTCTTCAACCTTGCCTGTCACGCAAATGATGTCTGCGCGATATCCTTTTGCGATAACTCCAATTTCGCCCTCCATTCTGATGCCTGCCGCACTTTTCTGGGTGCCGCATTGGATCGCCTCAAGGGGCGTCATTCCGAAATATTTCACGAAAACTTCCATCTCACGGTAATGCCAGTCTCCGTAGGGCACGAGGGAGAATCCGGCTTCTGAGCCGGTCAAAAGCGGCACACCTTCTTTGTGTGCTTTGGTCATACTGTCGATGGATTCGGTGATTTCGCGCTCGAACATCGCCATAAGCGTATCGGACGTGCCGATCTTTTTGCCGAACTCAACCATGTTGTACTGGAAAGTCAGTGCAGGGGCGATCGGGACCTTGTGGTCGATCACCGCTTGCAGCGCCTCATCGTCCATCGCCGTGCCGTGGAAAATCAAATCAAACCCAGCAACAGCGGCCTTTCGCGTCGCCTCCGCCCCCCGGCAATGCCCCATGACCGGTGTCTGCAAATCATGGGCAGTGTCGCAGATCAGTTTCAGCTCATCCATTGTCCAGACACATAATTCACCCTTATGCGCTTGGCGCGGAATGATACCGGTGACGTGCACCTTGATCCAATCGGCCCCGTATTTA
>JBASXE010000273.1:0-2136 GCA_049276875.1 Roseovarius sp.
GGATAGTGGATGAGGGTTCCGACACCTTGCTCAGTCAGATGGGCCTGAAGAGCATCCCGCTCTGCATGCCGTAAGACGTAAAGGTGCCAGACCGGATCTGCCCAATTCGGTACATGCGGCAATATCAACTCGGTGCCGCCCAACTTTTTGCTGTAAACAGTTGCGATAGCGCGACGGCGCTCCGTCCACGCGTCAAGATAAGAAAGTTTGACGCGCAGCACAGCGGCCTGGATCGGATCGAGGCGCGAGTTCATGCCTCGCTCTTCGTTGATGTATTTCTGGCGGGAGCCGTAGTTGCGCAGCACTGCCACCCGTTGTGCCAAGGCGGTGTTGTTGGTGGTGATGGCACCGGCATCGCCAAGCGCGCCCAGGTTCTTGCCGGGGTAGAAGCTCCAGCAGACGATGTCGCCATGCGCTCCGATGCGGCGCCCCTTGTAACGGGCACCATGAGCCTGCGCACCGTCTTCGACCACGCGCAGGTCGTGACGCCGGGCTATCTCTAAGATGGGGTCCAGATCCGCCGGTTGGCCATAGAGGTGGACGGGCAAAAGCGCGCGTGTCCGGGGCGTGACGGCTGCTTCGATGCGCGCCGGGTCGATATTGTAGGTCGCCGGGTCTGGTTCGACCGGCACCGGCGTCGCTCCAACCTGGGTGACAGCAAGCCAGGTCGCGATATAGGTGTTCGAGGGCACGATCACCTCGTCTCCCGGTCCGATATCCAGCGCGCGCAGCGCAAGTGTCAGTGCATCAAGGCCATTGGCCAACCCGACGGCGTGCTTGGCTTCGCAATATGTGGCCCAGTCGGCCTCAAACGCTTCAACCTCGGGGCCAAGGATGTACCAGCCGCTGTCCAGCACCCGCTGTATGGCGGCATCGATTTCGGGTTTGATCTCGCGATAGGCGGCACCGAGGTCGAGGAAGGGAATCATTGCGCACGCCTTTCGCATTCAGTTAAAAATTCGTCGTAAGTCCTTAGATAATCATCTGCCTCATAGGTGCGTGAGGCAAAGACCAGAAGCACCGCGTCGGGGCTGTAACGGTATTGGGTGCCCCAGATCATTTCAGGCATGAATACTCCCATATCTGGCCGATCAAGCGTGACTTCACAGCGCGTCTTTCCATCGTCCAGTAAGACCCGGCACGATCCGTGCAGGCATAGTAGAAACTGCTGACACTTTTTATGGGCATGTTCTCCGCGCAATTCGACAGACGGCACATCGAAAACAGTGAAATACCGCGCAGGTGAGAACGGCACCTCGGTCGGCACTTCGCCTACGGTCAATGCGCCACGCACATCGGTGATACGGCGCATCAGATATAGCGCGCTGTCACCAACTCCGAGTGTAACCTGCGTTGGGCGAGTGAGGTGACTGAAGGCGTTGATGTCCACATGGCGGGCATCTGGCTGGCGTCCACTGTCGGCTCCATCGACATAACCGACGACCTGAGCGGGATTACCCTCCACGATTGCATTGGGAGGAACCGAGCGAAGAACAACCGCCCCGGCTCTTACCCTGGCCCCTTGTCCAACAGTGACGCCTTCACCGATAACGCAAGCCGCGTCGAGCCGAACATTTGTTCGCAGATCAATCCCGTCACCGGCCAAAACGACGCGTGGTCCGATTGAAACGCCCGCGGCGATCTTGGTGCTATTCGGGATTATGCAATCATTTGGAAATTTATTCATGATTCACCCACCGCATCCAATATAATCTGATAGCCGGCACGGTCTGCCTCAAAACGTGCACGATTATACATAAAGTAAATATCTTGCTCAGTCCGATGGGTCTCGATCATGCCGAGACGCCTATAGAAGGCTTCGGCGTGCGTATTCACCTTGCGGACGTCAACTCTCGCTGTATTTCGCCCGAGGCTCAAGAAACCGATGCCAAAAGACAAAACCGCGCTTTCCAGAGCCGCTTTCGGTGGCTTGTTCGCGTCAAGGATCCAACTGCCCCATGTGAAGCTGTTCGCGTCGATGTCGTATAGCCGTACAACACCACACGGCGCGCCGTCTTTTCGCTCAATAACGTAATAAAACTCGCTTCTTTCGGCCTCGCGGTCCTTGTAAGCTTCGATCCACTTGCGCTGATCGTCGACTGTTCCGCGCACTGCGGAAAGGTTCTGATTATAGAG
>JBASXE010000274.1:0-44629 GCA_049276875.1 Roseovarius sp.
CGCAAGATCAGCCCGGAGGCGAAAGAGCTGAAAGCGCGTCTTGGCGCGCTTTATTCCGATGATCAGGCGGAGTTCAAAATCTCCAACGAGGGGCGGAGCCTTTTCAAGTTTCTGACCGACCGGGGCCGCATCGGGCGGCGCTTCGGGAGCCGTTTTTGGGAGACGGAAAGCTCGCTCGGGCGGCAGCGCGAATTGATGATCGTGGTGTGCAAGAAATGGCACGTCGCCAAGCGCCTGTTGGAGCGTGTCCGGCAGGTCACCAATGTGCCCACAATCGATTACCTCTTTAACGAGGAAGACACCGAGCTTCCCGATCTGGGCGGTATTCAATCCAGCCTTGAGAAACGCACCCGCCACCGTCGCGCGTTGATGCGGATGCTGTTTGATTACTATGAGACGGATCAGATGATCGTCTGCATGGACCCCGGCAATCTCGACTTGTTGCAGGATTTCTGCAACGATCGCAGCACGACCCATCTGTTGGAAATTCAGTGTGTTTTCACTGATGAGTATCTGATCGGTCACGCGACCCGCGTGGGTCTGGCGGGGGAGCAGACGAGCACCGAGACGCTGGAGCGGCTTTTGCCCACGATCCGGGGCGATATGACCTTCGAGAGCGACATGATCCGCGACGCAGAGTTCGAGCATCACTACATAATCCGCGAGCAGTTCAGCCCCAACGATAATACTGCGCCTATCGCAAAGTTTCTCGATATCAGCCATGACAAGGCGCGCGAGATCGCCCAAACTGATCACCTCTTTGCCGACTGATTGAACAGGCGGCGCGCCACCAAAGGATGCCCCATGCCCTACGCCTATGACGACCAGAACATCTTTGCCAAGATCCTGCGCGGCGAGATCCCGAACGATACCGTGCTGGAGACGGCGCATTGCCTTGCGTTTCGTGATCTACACCCTCAGGCACCGGTGCATGTGCTGGTGATCCCCAAGGGGCCCTACGTTACGTTTGACCATTTCGCCGCTGAGGCGAGCGAGGCGGAGATTGCCGATTTTACCCGCGCCATCGGCGAGGTCTGCCGTATGACGGGGCTGCGTCCGGGTGATGGTGAGGATGGCTACCGCGTGATTTCAAACGCGGGTGAGGCGGGGCTTCAGGAAGTGCCGCATCTGCATATGCACATTCTTGGAGGGCGCGTTCTTGGCCCTCTGGTGGCCAAACCCGGCTAAGGCGAGGCTTTCTGCGCAGGACGGGATTGGGGAACGCGGGTAGGAGGGCGGTCGCGCGGCGCAGAGTGTGGAGCGGCCCGGTTTGATGTTCGCCCCCACATGCGCGGCACGCATGGATTGCTTTCAGCCGCGTGTTGAGGCGGCCTCAGGCGCTTTGTGTGAGCTTCAGGAATACGTCCTCAAGATCGGCCTGCTCGGTGCGCAAATCGCGGATGCCGATGCCTGCTGCGCGCACGGCGTCAAGCACATCTTCGGCCCGCGTTTGTCCCGCATGATAGGTCAGCGCTATCGTTCCGTCGCCGCGCCGATCCGCGCGGATGCCTTCCATCTCTGGCAGAGCTTTTGGGGCGGCCTCGGGCACCACGATCATCGTGCGCGCATCCATACGCGCGAGAAGGTTTGCGGTGCTGTCGCGGGCAACGACCGCGCCGTGATTGATGATCGCGATTTCGTCGCACATCTCCTCGGCTTCCTCAAGATAATGCGTCGTCAGGATGATCGTCATCCCCTCGCGGTTGAGCTTGCGGATATTCTCCCAAAGCATCTGGCGCAGCTCGATATCCACCCCCGCCGTCGGCTCGTCGAGGACCAGAACATGCGGGCTATGGACCAGCGCCTTGGCCAGCAAAAGCCGCCGCCGCATTCCGCCTGAGAGTGCGCGGGCATAGGCCTCGGCCTTGTCCTCAAGCCCCACAAGGCGCAGGATTTCGTCGCTGCGACGTTGCGATTTCGGCACGCCGTAGAGACCTGCCTGCACCTCGAGAGCTGCGCGCGGCGTAAAGAAGGGATCGAGGTTCAATTCCTGTGGCATGACGCCGATGGCGGCCCGGCTCTGGCGTGGGTTCACGTCTTGGTCGAATCCCCAGATCGTGACGTGCCCCGCGCTCTTGATCACCAGCCCGGCAAGAATGTTGATCAGCGTGGATTTGCCCGCGCCATTGGGGCCGAGAAGACCAAAGACCGAGCCTGCGGGAATGTCGAGATCGACGCCCTTCAGGGCCTCTTTCGGCGGGGATTTGGCAGAGCCTGCATAGGTCTTGCGCAGACCGCGTATCTCGATAGCTGATGCGCCCATGGTGCTCTTGCCCTTGCCCTTATCATCGCAGATAACGATGACGTAGACCAAGCACAGGCAAAAGGAAACGCCCCGATGGTGACTGAGGCCCCAGAGACCCGCATCGTTGAGCAATATCGCATATCGTGTGACGGTGGTGAGGGCGCGCTGGGTCATCCCAGGGTCTGGTTGCAGATTCCGGTCGATCAAGGTTGGATCGAGTGCCCCTATTGCGATTGCAAGATCATTCACAAGGATTTCGAGGGCAAGGTCTGAGCCATCCAGCCTTGCGATGCCGGGCGCCCTTCAATTTTGAGTATTTTTGCTGACAAGAAAGCTGGCAGGGGACGTGCGGCCTCTGGCGGGCGCGCGCGCGGCGTGTCATATCTTTGGCCGTAATCAGCGGGGGGTGGATATGAGCACTGGGTTTGGCAAGGGATGCCATCTGCATCTGATAGATGGATCAGCCTTTATCTTTCGAGCCTATCACGCGCTGCCGCCTTTGACGCGGCAATCTGACGGGCTGCCCATCGGGGCGGTGTCGGGCTTTTGCAACATGCTTCAACGCTATGTCGAGGGGAACACGGGGCCTGATGCGGCGACCCATGTCGCGGTGATTTTCGACAAGGGCAGCCATACGTTTCGCAACGATCTTTATTCCGAATACAAGGCCACCCGCGAAGCGATGCCGGAAGAGTTGCGCCCGCAGATTCCGCTGACCCGACGGGCGACCGAGGCTTTCAATATTGCCTGCAAGGAGATGGAAGGGTTCGAGGCGGATGACATTATCGCCACCTTGTCATGCCAAGCGCGTGATGCAGGGGGGCGGGTGACGATTATTTCCTCGGATAAGGACATGATGCAGCTTGTCGGCGGCGGAGTTGAGATGCTCGATGCGATGAAGAACAAGCGCATTGATGTTGAAGGGGTCGAGGAGAAATTCGGTGTGCGGCCAGAGCGGGTCGTGGATGTTCAGGCGCTGGCCGGGGATTCGGTGGATAACGTGCCGGGCGCGCCGGGGATTGGTGTGAAGACAGCGGCGCTGTTGATCAATGAGTATGGCGATCTCGACACGCTGTTGGCGCGTGCCGGAGAGATAAAGCAGCCCAAGCGGCGCGAGACGCTGATTAACCACGCGGATCAGATCCGGCTGTCGCGCCAGCTCGTGCAGCTTGATTGCGATATGTCTCTGGAGTTTGGCCTGGATGATCTGGAGGTGCGCGACCCGGACCCGGAGGTGCTTTTGGGCTTTCTGGCCGAGATGGAATTCCGAACCCTGACCAAGCGCATCGCCGCCGCTGTAGGGGCCGAGCCGCTGGTGATCACCGAGGAGGCGCCGAAAGGGGCCGAAGAAGGCGCGCCAGATTGGCCTGCGATTGATCCTTCTGCCTATGAGCATGTCTCTGACCTGGCGGCCCTTCAGGTCTGGATCGACCGGATTATGGCGCGTGGATATGTGGCCGTGGACACGGAGACCACGTCGCTGAATGACATGCAGGCCGAGCTTGTCGGCATTTGCCTTTCGGTGGAGCCGGGGCAGGCTTGCTACATCCCGCTGAGCCATAAGGAGGGCGATGCGGATGATCTCTTCGGCTCGGATAAATTGGCCGAAGGGCAGTTGGAGTTGGACGCCGTACTGGCCGCGTTGAAGCCCGTTTTGGAGGACCCTTCGGTGCTCAAGATCGGGCAAAATATGAAATACGACGCCAAGGTTCTGGCCCGCTATGGCGTCGCCACTGCGCCGATAGATGACACGATGCTTATGTCCTATGCGCTTCATGCGGGGATGCACAATCATGGGATGGACACGCTCAGCGAGCGCTATCTTGGCCATACGCCCATTCCGATCAAGACCCTTCTGGGCGGCGGTAAATCCGCGATCACTTTTGACCGCGTGCCGGTGGAAGAGGCCGTAAAATACGCGGCAGAAGATGCGGATATCACCTTGCGTCTGTGGCTGACGTTCAAGCCTCAACTGCACCGTGCGCAAGTTACGCGCGTCTACGAGACGCTGGAGCGGCCCCTCGTGCCGGTTCTGGCGCAGATGGAACGGCATGGGATTTTGGTGGACCGCGAAGTGCTCAGCCGCATGTCCAATGCTTTTGCGCAAAAGATGGCGGGGCTTGAGGCGGACATCCACGCGCTTGCCGGGCGCAGCTTCAACGTGGGCTCGCCCAAGCAGTTGGGGGAGATCCTTTTTGACGAGATGAGCCTTGAGGGTGGGAACAAGGGCAAGACCGGTGCTTATGCCACTGGGGCCGATGTGCTGGAGGATCTGGCGACCGAGCATGAGTTGCCCGCCCGCGTGCTGGACTGGCGCCAGCTCAGCAAGTTGAAATCGACTTACACGGATGCGCTTCAGGATCATATCGACCCTGATACCGGGCGGGTGCACACGTCCTATATGCAGGCGGGCGCGAGCACGGGGCGGCTGGCCTCTTCTGATCCGAACCTGCAAAATATCCCCATCCGCAGCGAAGAAGGCCGCCGCATCCGCGAGGCGTTTATTGCGCCCGAAGGACGCACGCTTGTGGCGCTTGATTACAGCCAGATCGAGCTCAGGATTTTGGCGCATGTGGCTGGTATCGACGCGCTGAAAGAGGCGTTTCGGCAGGGGCAGGACATTCACGCGATGACGGCGTCGGAGATGTTCGGTGTGCCGATGGACGAGATGACACCCGAGGTGCGCCGCCGCGCCAAGGCGATCAATTTTGGCGTGATCTACGGGATTTCCGGGTTTGGTCTTGCGCGCAATCTACGCATCCCGAGGGCCGAGGCGCAGGGTTTCATCGACCGGTATTTCGAGCGGTTCCCCGGCATCCGCGATTACATGGATGCCACCGTGGCCTTCGCCAAAGAGCACGGCCATGTCGAGACGCTTTTTGGCCGCAAGATTCATACGCCAGAGATTTCCGCAAAGGGGCCGCGTGCCGGTTTTGCCAAGCGGGCGGCGATCAACGCGCCCATTCAGGGCACCGCCGCTGATGTGATCCGGCGCGCGATGATCCGGATGCCGGAGGCGATTGCGGATCTGCCGTGCAAGATGTTGCTTCAGGTGCATGATGAATTGCTCTTCGAGGTGGAGGCGGGGGCCGAGGAGCCTGTCATTGCCGCCGCCCGGGAGGTGATGGAAGCGGCGGCCGGGCCGGTCGTGAAGCTTGATGTGCCGCTGATCGTGGATGCGGGGCAGGGAGCCAATTGGGCCGAAGCGCATTGAGGCTGTTCTGACCCGACGGAGCGCCTTGCGGCGCGCCGGTTTGAGCGCTGGCGCGCGGGTGGGTGTGTGGAGCCGGGGTTTGGGCTGTTCCGGGGTGTGGTTGCGGGTTTCCGGCTCAGGATCTGGATATTTTTGCCAAGAAAAGTCAGGAGTCTAGCCCATCCAGCCAAGACCTTCGGTCGTGATGGTGCGGGGGATATATTCGGCGCTGACCACGCCCGCATATCCGCTGTCATCCAACGTGCTGAAAAAGGCGGGGTAGTCGATTGGACCCTTGTCCGGTTCATGGCGGCCATCAGGGGAGGCGATCTGGATATGGGCGATACGGGGCGCATGTGCGCGCCATGTGCCCATCGCATCGCCAGTGATTTTATGGGCGTGGTAGGCATCGAATTGCAAATGCAAGTTCGGGGCGGCGACTTGGTTCAGGATATCTGCGGCTTGGGTGTAGTCGTGGAGGAAGTAGCCGGGCATGTCGTCTGTGTTGATGGGCTCGATGGTAAGCTGTTGGTGTGGGGCTTGTGCGGCGGCCCATGCGAGGTTTTTGGTGAAGGTCTCCAGCGCCTCGGGGCCTGATGCGGCACCAGCCATGATGTGGATGAAGCGTGGTTTCAGCACATCAGCGTAGCGCTGAGTGCGTTTGAAATCATGGCGAAAGCGGTCCTCGGACCCTGGCACCGCTGCGAAGCCGCGTTTGCCGCCGGTCCAATTGGGTGGCGGTGTGTTGATCAAGCTGAGCGGCAGGCCTGAGGTGATCAGGGCGCGTTGAATGAGGTGGCCCGGCTCTTCATAGGGGAAAAGCACTTCTACTGCCTCGAAGCCTGCCTCTGCCGCGGCGGCGAAGCGCTCCAGCAGCGGCAGCTCTTGGAAGAGCATCGAGAGGTTGGCGCAAAATTTGGGCATTCAGGTGTCTGGAAGCTCGTCCGAGGGGATGATCCCGAAGAAAGAACCACCCGACCAGAGACCGAACCAGCCCTCATGATGCGTGCCTGTTTCCACCAGACGGTAGAAGCTTTTTCGATCAATCAGCGCCTCAAGACCGTTGCGGACCATGACATAGGGCGACGGCTCGCCTGTCTCCGGGTCACGCACCACACGAATGGCGTTGTCCGGTCCCGCGCGCACCGTGTCGCCAACATTGGTTTCAAATGCCAGTGATTGAGTGGTGCCACTGCCCGCCGTCTCGAAGTCGACGGCGACGAAAGGCGCGTCTTCAACGGTGATGCCGACCTTCTCCACCGGGGTGACGAGAAAAAATTTTTCACCGTCCTTGCGCAGGATAGTCGAGAAGAGCCGCACGAGGCCGGGACGTCCTATGGGCGTGCCTTGGTATAACCATGTGCCATCGCGCATGATGCGCATATCAAGGTCTCCGCAAAAGGGCGGATCCCATAGATGGACGGGTGGCAGGCCCTTCTTGCCCGCGGCTTTTGCCGAGGCTGCGATGTTCTCTGCTGACGGGGTCGTGATCTTTTCTCCGCTCATACCTTTTGCCATTTCCTCTTCGCGCGATACACTCATACACTTGGATATAGCTTGGACAGGAGTATTGCCATGACCGATGACGCCAATTTGGTGGCCGAGATCGAAATGCTGGAGGCCAAGCTGGCCGAGGCACGCGCCTCGATCACCCGCCGGTTCATCGGGCAGGAGCGGGTCGTGGACCTGACGCTTTCGGCGCTTTTGTGCGGTGGTCATGCCGTCTTGGTGGGTCTTCCAGGCCTTGGCAAGACGCGGCTGGTTGAGACATTGTCGACCGTGATGGGGCTTAATGGCAACCGGGTTCAGTTCACCCCGGATCTGATGCCTGCCGATATTTTGGGCAGCGAAGTCCTCGAGACAGGCGCGGATGGCAGCCGCGCGTTCAAATTCATACCCGGTCCGATCTTTTGTCAGCTACTGATGGCCGATGAGATCAACCGCGCAAGCCCCCGGACCCAATCGGCGCTGTTGCAGGCGATGCAGGAGCGGCAGGTGACCGTGGCAGGGCAGGACCGCAGCCTTGGCGCGCCGTTCCATGTGCTGGCCACGCAGAACCCGATTGAACAGGAGGGGACCTATCCCCTGCCCGAGGCACAGCTTGACCGATTTTTGGTTCAGATCGACGTGCCATATCCGGACCGCGCGACGGAGCGGGATATTCTTCTGGCCACCACGGGAGCGGCGGAGGAAGAGGCGCATGCGGTATTTACGGCGGATGAGTTGATCGCGGCGCAGAAGCTGCTGCGCCGGATGCCGGTGGGTGACGGTGTGATGGATATGATCCTTGATCTTGTGCGGGCGTTTCGCCCCGATGATGTCACCGCCAGCGACAAGGTGCGCGAGAGCGTGGCGTGGGGCCCCGGCCCGCGTGCGGCGCAGGCGCTGATGCTGACCGTGCGGGCGCGGGCGCTTTTGCAGGGGCGGCTTGCCCCCAATGCCGAGGATGTGGCGGCGATGGCGCAACCGGTGCTGATTCACCGTATGGCGCTGAATTTCTCCGCGCGCGCACGTGGCGACAGCCTTGAGGCGCTTATCAATGAGACCGCCGAGGCGTTGATGCAGCCACGGGCCGCCGCGTGAGCGACGCTGCCCTCTCATCACGCGCGTCCGGCCTGAGGGCATCGGCGGAGGCAGAGGCGGCCCGGTTCCCCGCGCTTTTGGCGCGGGTGGATCAGCTTGCTGGCACCGTTTTGCTGGGGGAGCATGGGCGGCGGCGCGCGGGCATGGGCGATGATTTCTGGCAATACCGTCCTGTGCAGCAGGGCGATTCGCGGCGCATGATCGACTGGCGCCGCTCCGCGCGCAGCGACGTGCAATATGTGCGTGAGCGGGAATGGCAGATTGCGCAGAGCGTGATGCTCTGGGTGGATGGTGCTGCCTCCATGCGGTTTGCGTCTGAGCCGGGTCTGCCGGAGAAGGCGGACCGCGCGCGGCTTTTGGCGCTGGCTGCGTCCATCTTGCTGTTGCGGGGTGGTGAACGTGTGGGCCTCACAGGCGGGGCCTTGCCGCCGCGCCGGGGCCGCGCGCAGGTGGAGCGTCTGGCCGCGATCTTTTCCCAAGACGGGGCCGAGGATTATGGCGCGCCCGAAGCGCGGGGGATGCTCCCGCATAGCAGGGCCATGTTCGTGTCGGACTTTCTGGGGGATTTCGAGCCCGTCCGCGCGGCGCTCACCAAGGCTGCGGATCGCGGTGTGGGCGGGGTGCTCTTGCAGGTGCTTGATCCGGCGGAGGAGGCGTTTCCCTTCCGGGGGCGCGCGATTTTTGAGTCCGTCGGCGGCACTATGGCCCATGAGACGCTCAAAGCCTCGGACCTGCGCGGCAAATACCTGGAGCGGCTGAATGCCCGCAAGGCGGAACTTTTGCAGATTTGCGCCACCACGGGCTGGCAGATGCACACACACCGGACCAATGCTTCGGCCCAATCGGCACTGTTGTGGCTCCACGGTGCGATCAGCGGCGGGCGCGTCACATGACGCTTGGACCCATCGGTTTTGCCGCACCATGGCTTTTGGTCGCGCTGGCGCTTTTGCCAATCCTGTGGATTTTGCTGCGCGCCGTGCCGCCCGCACCCGTGCGCCGGCGGTTTCCGGGCGTGGCGCTTATGCTGGGCCTCAAGGACGAGGACAGTGTCACGGATCGCACGCCATGGTGGCTGCTCTTGCTGCGGATGCTGGCGGTCGCGGCGGTGATTATCGGGCTTGCGGGGCCGGTGCTCAATCCGCGCGATGCAAGCGAGGCGCGCAGCACTGCGCCGCTGCTCGTGGTGCTCGACGCGAGTTGGGCCAGTGCCCGTGATTGGTCCGAGAAGCGTGATCTTCTGGACGCAATGCTGGCTGAGGCGGGGCGCGATGGGCGGGCCGTGGCGCTGATGCGCCTCACCGACCCCGAGGCGCCGGTGTTTCAGGCTGCAGAGACGTGGCGCAGCCGTCTGGCCGCCGCAACCCCCGCCGCATGGGCCCCGTCCGCCGTGCAAATGGAGGCGGCCGCGGCGGCGCTGGGCGAGGAGACGTTCGAGACCCGCTGGCTTTCCGATGGGCTTGCCCGAGAAGGGCGTGCCGACTTGCTTGAGGCTTTGGAGGCGCGGGGTCCGGTGACCGTGTTCGAGAGCGCTGCGCCGATATTTGCGTTGACGCCCGCGCGCATTGAGGATGGTACGCTCGCCCTCATGGCACAGCGCGCCCAACCCGGTGCCGCGCGCGACGTGACAATTCTGGCCCATGGGCGGGATCCGTCGGGCACACCGCGTGTGCTCAGCAGCGCCACGCTCACCTTTTCGCAAGGTGAAACACAAGGAGAGGTGGCCCTGTCACTGCCTGCCGAGTTGCGCGCGCGTATCACCCGGTTTGAGATCGCAGGGCAGAGCCATGCCGGTGCTGTGACCCTTTCCGACGATAGTCTGAAACGCCGAGAAGTGGCTCTCATCGCAGGCCGTGATGACCGCGAAGGGCTCGAGCTTCTGTCGCCGTTGCATTATCTTGAGCGGGCCTTGGCCCCCGCCGCCGATATACTGGACGGCGCACTTATGGATATCCTGCCCGCCAGCCCCAATGTGATCGTTCTGGCCGATGTGGGGACCCTGTCGGGCGCAGAGCAAGCCGCCCTTCTGGACTGGGCTGAGGCGGGTGGCACATTGCTGCGCTTCGCGGGCCCGCGCCTTGCGGCGAGCGATGTGTCGCGCTCGGAGGAAGATGCCCTCATGCCGGTGCGTCTGCGCGCGGGCGGGCGCACGGTGGGTGGCGCTATGAGCTGGGGCGCGCCCAAATCCCTCGCACCCTTTGCAGAGGATAGCCCCTTTGCGGGCCTCGCAATCCCCGAGGATGTAACCGTCAATTCCCAAGTTATGGCGCAGCCTGACCCCACTCTGGCTGACCGCGTGATTGCGCAGTTGACTGACGGCACGCCTTTGGTCACCCGCAAACGGATCGGGCAGGGGCAGGTGGTGCTTTTCCACGTCACGGCCAATGCCGAATGGTCCACGCTCCCACTTTCGGGGCTTTTCGTGCAGATGCTGGAGCGGTTGGCGATTTCCTCGGCGGCGACCCTGCCCGAAGCCGAGGACCTGACCGGAACCACATGGCAACCCGTTCAGGTGCTCGACGGGTTCGGCAGTTTGCAGGATGGTGACACTCTGCCCGGTGTGGCGGGTGAGGCGCTTGTTGCCGACGCGCTTGGCCCGGATTTGCAGCCCGGTCTTTATGACGGTCCGGACCGGCGTATCGCGCGCAATGTGCTTGGCGCGGAGGCGGTGCTGGAGCCTGTGGCGTGGCCCGCGCGCCTCGCCGTGGAAGGGCTTGCGCGGCCCGCCGAGGCCCCGCTTGGCGGGTGGCTTCTGGCGGCGGCGCTGCTGCTGCTCACGGCAGATATACTCGCCTCGCTGGCCCTCTCGGGTCGCCTTATCCCGGCCCGCGCAGCGGCGCTTTTTGCGGCGCTCCTGCTCATCGCGCCCGATGCGCAGGCCCAGACCGCCGCCGAGCAAAGCCAAGCGGTGCTTTCGTCCGAGGTGACGCTGGCCCATGTGCTCACCGGCGATGCGCGGCTCGACGACACAGCCCGCGCGGGCCTGTTGGGGCTGGGTCAGACCCTCTTTTTCCGCACAACGGTCGAACCAGCCCCCCCAGTGGGCGTTGATCTGGAGCGCGATGAGCTGGCGTTTTATCCGCTGCTTTACTGGCCCATCACACCCGATCAGCCGACGCCCTCGGCCGAGGCTTACGTGCGGCTCAACCAATATCTGCGCTCGGGCGGGATGATCCTTTTTGACACGCGCGACGCAGACATCGCGGCCTTTGGTGCGTCTTCGCCCAACGGTGCCAAGCTGCAACGCCTCGCCGCCCCGCTTGACATCCCGCCGCTCGAGCGGGTGCCGCAGGATCATGTTCTGACGCGCACATTCTATCTGCTTCAGGATTTCCCCGGACGCCACGCGGGCCGCCCCGTTTGGGTGGAAGCGGCCCCGGCGGATGCCGAACAGATTGAGGGGATGCCCTTTCGCAACCTCAATGATGGCGTGAGTCCGGTGGTGATTGGCGGCAATGATTGGGGGGCCGCCTGGGCCGTGGACGCGCGCGGCAATCTGATGTTTCCCGTTGGGCGCGGCTTTGCCGGAGAGCGGCAGCGCGAGCTTGCCTACCGCTTCGGCGTGAACCTCGTGATGCATTTGCTGACGGGCAATTACAAATCGGATCAGGTCCATGTGCCTGCCCTTCTAGACAGGCTTGGCCAATGACCGGTAGCATCATCTTTGACCCGCTGTTGCCGATTTGGCTGATCGCGGCGCTTGGCGGTATGGCGCTTGCGGGGGTCGCCTTGGCGCTGTCTCGTGATCTCTCGGGTTGGGCGCTGCGTGGTCTGGCGGGGATCGTCGTTCTTGCCGCCCTCATGGGGCCCGCGCTTCAGCGCGAGGAGCGCGCGGATCTCACTGATATCGTGATCGTCGTCGAGGACGAAAGCGCGAGCCAGCGGCTTGCCACCCGGGCCGAGGATACGGCCAGCGCGGCCGAGACCTTGTCTGCGCGCATCGCCGCGCGCGACAACACCGAAGTGCGTCGCGTCAAAGTGCAGGACGGGGCCGAAAACAGCGGCACGCAGATGATGACGGCGCTGGCCGAAGCGCTGGCAGAGGAGCCGCAGGGCCGTATCGCAGGAATCTTCATGCTCAGCGACGGGCGCCTGCATGATATCGAGCGCGCGCCGAACCTGCCCGCACCGCTGCACCTTCTGCACAGTGGGCGCACGGGTGATTGGGACCGCCGCCTGATCGTCGAGAACGCGCCTGCCTTTGCCATTCTGGGTGAAGAAATCACGCTGTCGTTGCGTGTGGAGGACAGCGGTGACGCGCCGTCCGTGACCACAGTGCCGCTGGATATTTCCGTTGATGGTGAGACGCCCCAGCGCTTTGACGTGCCGGTGAACCAGGAGATCGACCTTCCCCTGATCCTGCCGCATGGGGGCCGCAACGTGCTGCAATTCACCACGCCCCTCGCGGAGGGTGAGTTGACTGACCGCAACAATTCCGCGCTGATCCAGATCAACGGCGTGCGTGATCGGCTGAGTGTTCTTCTGGTCTCGGGCGAGCCGCATGTGGGTGGGCGCACATGGCGCAACCTTCTGAAATCCGACAGTTCTGTGGACTTGGTGCATTTTACCATCCTGCGCCCGCCAGAAAAGCAGGACGGCGTCCCGGTCCGCGAGTTGAGCCTGATCGCTTTTCCCACGCGTGAGCTTTTCCTTGAGAAGATCGACGATTTCGACCTGATCATCTTTGACCGCTACAAGCGGCGCGGCATCCTGCCCTCGCTTTATCTCGACAACGTGCGCAATTACGTGGAGCAAGGTGGTGCGGTCCTGATCAATGCAGGCCCGGATTTTGCCAGCGCCGACAGCCTCTACCGCTCTCCGTTGGAGGCCATCGTGCCCGCCCGCCCCACGGCCCGTGTGATCGAAGAGGGCTACCGCCCCGCCATATCCGAACTTGGCGCGCGTCATCCCGTGACCGCAGGGTTGGAGCAGATGCACGCCGGCGAGTGGGGCCGCTGGCTGCGGCAGATTGATCTCGATGAGGTGACGGGCGATGTCCTGATGACGGGCGCCGAGGAGCGGCCCTTGCTGGTGCTTGATCGTGTGGGTGAGGGACGTGTGGCGCTTCTGGCATCCGATCACGCGTGGCTTTGGAACCGGGGCTTTGAGGGTGGCGGTCCTCAGCTTGAGCTGCTGCGTCGCTTGGCCCATTGGATGATGAAAGAACCCGAACTTGAGGAAGAAGCTCTCTGGGCCGAGGCCACAGGTCAGCAGATGCGGATCATCCGCCGTACGTTTGAGAACGGCGCGGGCGACGTGACCATCACAACGCCTCTTGGCGATGAGGTGATCCTGCCAATGGAGGAGGTGAGCCCGGGCCGTTATGAGGCGCTTTATGACGGGCCGGTCATTGGCCTTTATCGCCTCGAAAACGGCGATCAGTCGGCTGTGATCGGCCTCGGTCCCGCTGCCCCTGTCGAGTTTGAGCAGACCCTGGCAAGCGCGGATACTCTCGCGCCGCTTATTGCCGCGACCAATGGCGGCGCGCGCGCGATCGAGGATGGCGTGCCCGCAATCCGCGCCGTGCGTGATGGGCGCCCGGCATCTGGCAGCACATGGATGGGGATTACCCCGCGCGGGGCTTATCGCACGGCGTCCGTCACCCAGACGGACCTTTTGCCCGCGTGGCTGATTCTGGCGCTGATCTCTGCGCTGATCCTAGGGGGATGGCTGCGCGAGGGGCGGCGCTGAACGCTAGTCGTAATAACTGATCTTGACCCGCGTGGGCTCCGAGCTTTTCTTCCCGATGGAGCAGAAGGCCCGCACAAACACTTCGCGGGTGCCGTCCGGCAGCATGATATGCCCGAGGGACCGCGTGAGGGGCTCATTGCTCATATGGGGAGAGGCAAGCTCGCGTGTGCCCAGCACAGTGCCGTTTGCATCGACCACTTCCCAGCCAGCGGCGTAGTGATCCCAGCCTGTGTCCTTGTGAGCCATCGTGACGAAAAAGCGCCACCCCATGCCCTCTTTGACTGCGCGCACCTCCGTGATTTCGGGCGCGCCGGCAAGGGCGGGGTCCGGGGCCAAAGCGAGTGCGATGATTAAAGCAAGTTGTTTCATACCCAGACATATAACCCATGATCACGCATCTGCACGTCACGTCTATGTGTGAAATATGTCATGGTGCCTCTGTCGGTTCGGGGCCAAGCAGCACTTTACGCGATTGCGAGGCAAACTCGCGCCGCACGAGGATGAGACAGACCAGCAGGGTCGCCCCGATCAAAGCCTCCGCCCCCACCAGCCACGCCCCGGCGGCGAGCGCGAAATAGATCGCGCGCAGTCCGCGGTTGAAGCTGCGCGCGGCGGTGATGTTGATCTCGCCTGCCTTGGCCGCACGGACCGGGGCCAGAGGATTGTCGGTCTCATTGGGCACGGCGGCCATGATCACGGCGCAATATCCAAAGAGCCGATTCGACCAGACAAACTTGAAAAACGCATTGCCAAGAAAGGCGAGAACCACGAGAATCTTGATTTCCCAAACGATTTCAGGATCTTGGGGGATGGCCAAATCGCCGGCAAGGCCGATGAGTTGTTCGGTATTGCCCAAAAGCGCCAGACCCGCCCCAAGCGCGATCATCGTGGCCGAGGCGAAAAACGACGTTCCCTGTCTGAGGCTGCTGAGAATCTGCGCATCAAAAATACGTGGATCGCGGCTGACCATATGCACCATCCACGCGCGCCGGTAATTGGCCATGAGATGCGAGACCGAAGGCCATGATTTGCCGGGGTTCTCAATAAGATACCCGGAAAGAAGCCAGAGCCCGACCAAGAGGGTAAGTGCTGCAAAATCCAGTGGGGTGAAGAGGGCAAGACGGCTGAGTAAATCCATGTGATACTCATACCGCTGCGGCGCCCTGCTTGCCAGAGGGGCAAATTGGTTATATTTTATTACCAATAGATGCTGCGCCGCGATCGAGCAGATCAAGCCAAAGACGAAAAGCTTCAAAAGGAGCCCCCGATGCAGATGCCAACACCCAATGCCGGAATCTTGGCGCGCAAGGCCGAGATTGTCGCCGCACTTCAGGCGGTCTTGCCCGCAGATGCTGTGATCTCTGAGGAGGCGCAGACGCGGGCCTATGAGTGTGATGCGCTCACCGCCTATCGCTGTCCGCCGCTTGCCGTGGTCCTGCCGGCCAGCACTGAGGAAGTCGCGGCCGCGCTGAAGGTCTGCCACCGGATGGGCGTGCCTTTGGTGCCGCGTGGCTCGGGGACATCGCTTGCGGGCGGGGCGCTTCCAACGGGCGATTGTGTGATTCTCGGCGTGGCGCGGCTCAACGATGTTTTGGAGACGGATTACGAGAACCGTTTCATCCGCGTGCAGTCCGGCCGCACCAATCTGAGTGTCACCGGCGCTGTGGAGGAGAATGGGTTTTTCTATGCGCCCGATCCCAGCAGCCAGCTGGCCTGCGCCATCGCGGGCAATATCGCGATGAATTCGGGCGGGGCGCATTGTCTGAAATACGGTGTGACGACAAACAATCTCATGGGCGTCACCATGGTAATGATGGACGGCACCGTGACCGAGATCGGTGGCGCGCATCTGGATGCGGGCGGGTTGGACCTGCTTGGTGTGATTTGTGGCTCGGAAGGGCAACTGGGTGTGGTGACGGAAGCCACTTTGCGTATTTTGGCCAAGCCCGAGGGCGCGCGGCCCGTTCTGATCGGCTATGACAGCAATGAGGTGGCGGGCGCGTGTGTGTCGGACATCATCAAGGCGGGCGTTCTGCCCGTCGCGATCGAATTCATGGACCGACCCTGCATTCGCGCGACCGAGGCGTTTGCCCATGCGGGCTATCCCGATTGCGAGGCGCTTTTGATCGTTGAGGTCGAGGGCAGCCCCGCCGAGATCGACGAGCAGCTTGCGATCATTCTGGAGATTGCCGAGCGCCATAACCCCGTTGAGCTGCGTCAGAGCACGTCTGCTGAGGAGAGCGCGAAAATCTGGATGGGCCGCAAATCCGCCTTTGGCGCAATGGGGCAGATCGCGGATTATATGTGCCTTGATGGCACGATCCCCGTGAGCCAGCTTCCCTTGGTCCTGCGCCGCATTGGCGAGATGAGCGACAAGTTTGGTCTCAAGGTCGGCAATGTGTTTCACGCGGGCGACGGCAATATGCACCCCCTGATCCTTTATGATGCGAACAAGCCGGGTGATCTGGAGCTCTGCGAGGAATTCGGCGCGGAGATCCTGAAGCTTTGCGTCGAGGTGGGAGGCTGTTTAACCGGGGAGCACGGCGTGGGGATCGAGAAGCGCGATCTGATGGATTACCAGTATGCGCCCGGCGATTTGGATATTCAGATGGCGGTGAAAGACGTGTTCGACCCCGAATGGCTGCTGAACCCCGCCAAAGTCTTTCCCTTGGGGCGCAGCGAAGCGCGCCGGATTGCGGCGGAGTGAGCGCGCCCTTTGTAGGTATTTCAGAACAGAAAGTAACCAGATGAGACCGGATACGGAAGCCGCCCTTGCGGAAATGATCACGGCAGCAACCGCGCCGCTACGCATATGCGGTGGTGGCACGCGGCCCATTGGCGCGCCCGGCCCCGGTGCGGTGCTCAGCACATCCGCGCTGACTGGGATCGAGCTTTATGAGCCGGGAGCCATGACGCTTGTGGTGCGCGCGGGAACCCCCGTGGCCGAGGTGGACGCGGCGCTTGGCGAGGAAGGTCAGCGGCTCGCGTTTGAGCCGATGGATCACCGGGTGCTTTTGGGAGCGTCCGGCACGCCAACGATTGGCGGTGTGGTGGCGAGCAATGCCTCGGGGCCGCGGCGCATTCAGACGGGTGCCTGCCGGGATCATTGTCTGGGCGTGCGGTTTGTCGATGGGCAGGGGCGCGTTTTGAAGAATGGCGGGCGGGTGATGAAGAATGTCACCGGTTATGATCTGGTGAAGCTTATGGCGGGCAGTTACGGCACGCTCGGGGTCTTGACCGAGGTATCGCTCAAAGTGCTGCCGATTGCGCGCAGCACTGGCACGTTGATTGCCGAAGGGCTGGATGACGCGCGCGCCGTGAAGGCGCTGAGTGCTGCGTTGGGCACGCCCTATGATGTGACCGGGGCGGCGCATGTCGCGGGCGGGCGCACGATGGTGCGGCTCGAAGGGTTCGAGGCATCCGTTGCGTACCGCGCGGCGCAGATGATTGAGGTTTTGGCGCCGTTTGGCGCTTTCAAGCTGGACCTGGACGCGGCCGCACTTTGGGAAGATATCCGCGATGTGCGCGCCTTGGCGGGCGGGGCGGGCGATGTCTGGCGGCTGTCGGTCAAGCCGTCGGATGCGCCGGGGCTTGTCGCCGCGTTGCCGGGGGCGGAGGCGGTTTATGACTGGGGCGGTGGCCTTGTCTGGCTGCGCGTTCCGAGCGGCACGGATTTGCGCGCCAGCCTTGGTGATTTCAAAGGCCACGCGACCCTCATGCGCGGCGCCCCCGAAACCAAACTGCGCCTTCGCGTCTTCCACCCGCAGCCGGCGCCACTGGCCGAGATCGAAGCGGGCCTGCGCGCGCGTTTTGATCCCAAGGGCCTCTTCAATCCGGGTCTGATGGCCCCCGCAGCCGAAGAGGCGGTGATCTGAGATGCAAACAACATTTACCCCTGAACAACTGACAGACCCCGGCACGGCCCGCGCGAATGAGATTTTGCGCACCTGCGTGCATTGCGGGTTCTGCACGGCCACGTGCCCGACATATCAAGTGCTTGGCGATGAACTGGATAGCCCGCGTGGGCGGATTTACCTCATCAAGGACATGCTGGAGAATGAGCGTGTGCCCGATGCCAAGACCGTGGGCCATATCGACAAATGCCTGAGCTGTCTGGCCTGTATGACCACTTGTCCCTCGGGCGTGCATTACATGCATCTGGTGGATCATGCGCGCGAATATATCGAGCAAAAATACAAGCGCCCCTTCTCGGATCGCGCGCTGCGTTGGATTCTTGCGCGGATTCTCCCCCATCCGATGCGGTTCCGTGTGGCGCTTCTGGGGGCCAAGATCGGGCGGCCTTTTGCGCGGCTGATGCCCGATCCGCGGCTGCGTGCGATGCTGGAGATGGCCCCGAAACAAGTGCCACCCGTGAGCCGCAATGACGACCCGCAGAGTTTTGCGCCAAAAGGTGCGCGCAAGAAACGCGTGGCACTGATGACCGGATGTGCGCAAAAGGCGCTCAATACGGATATCAACGATGCTACCATTCGGCTGCTCACGCGGCTTGGGTGCGAGGTGGTGGTGGCCCGGGGCGCGGGTTGTTGCGGCGCACTTACCCATCACATGGGCAAAACATCCCAGAGCCACGCAACGGCGGCGAAGAATATCCGGGCATGGGCGGCTGAGATGGACTCCGAAGGCCTTGATGCCATTGTGATCAACACTTCCGGCTGCGGCACGACGGTGAAGGATTACGGGCATATGTTCCGGGGTGGTGCACTGGCGGCCGATGGCGAACGGGTATCGACGCTTGCCATGGATGTGTCGGAAATCCTGATGCAGCTGGACCTGCCTGAAGGGGCCGACAAGGGCCTCACCGTGGCCTATCATGCGGCCTGCTCGCTCCAGCATGGGCAGCAGATCAAGACCTATCCGAAAGACCTGCTGAAACGTGCGGGCTTTACGATTGTGGAGCCTAAGGATGCACATCTGTGCTGCGGATCGGCGGGGACCTACAACCTCATGCAGCCCGAGATTTCCAAGCAGCTCAAGGCCCGCAAGGTGCAAACGCTGGAGGCCAAAAACCCCGATGTGATTGCGGCGGGCAACATTGGGTGCATGATGCAGATCGGTGGCGGAACGGCCGTGCCGATCGTGCATACGGTCGAGCTTCTGGACTGGGCCACGGGCGGGCCAATGCCGCCCAAGATGTGCGAAGGTGCGAGCGTCGCTGAGCCCCAGGTTCCAAACCTGCGAATGCCCGCCTAAAGCGCCCAATTTTCGCCCTAAACCACTGCTAGGTCTGGCTTCTGATCCTGTATGTGGAGAGTTTTATGCGGCGTTTCATTGCTTTGGTCCTGGCCTGCGTGCTGGTGCCTCTTGCGGCCTATGCGCAGGAAACAGGGCTCAAGCGGCTTGATACCGGTGATGACGGGCGCGGCTGGGAGGCTGTCGGGCGACTCGATCTGGGCGGTAAGGGGTTTTGCACAGGCGCGCTCATTGCGCCCGATCTGGTGCTGACAGCGGCGCATTGTCTCTTTGATCGTGATACGGGTGCCGCGATTGATCCCCAAGATATCGAATTTCGCGCAGGCTGGCGCAATGGCCGTGCCTCGGCCTATCGCAATGTGAAACGCGCTGTGGTGCATCCCGCCTATGCGTTCAGCTCGGCGGTAGAGGCAGACCGCGTGCGCAATGACGTGGCGCTCTTGCAGCTTCATCACCCTATCCGCAATGCCCGCGTGGTCCCTTTCGAGACGGATCGCCGCCCTCGCAAGGGTCAGCAGATAGGTGTTGTGAGCTATGCGCGCGGCCGTGCCGATGCGCCATCCTTGCAGCAGGTCTGCGAAGTTATGGCGCGGCAGCAAGGCGTGCTCGTGATGTCATGCGATGTGGATTTTGGCAGCTCCGGCGCGCCGATCTTCAGCTTCGAGGGTGGTGCTCCGCGTGTCGTATCGGTCGTGTCGGCCATGGCGGAGGTGGACGGGCAAAAGGTCTCGCTTGGCACACAGCTTGAAAAACCCCTGCAAGTGCTGCGCGCGGAAATGGCCGCGGGCAACGGAACTTTCGTAACCAGCGCGGACACAACCCGCGACACTGGTGCGAAATTTGCCAAGCCATGAGGGCCCGTATCTGGATCGCCGTCGCTTTGGCGCTTGGCCTTGCCGCGCCTGCGGGGGCGGGCAGCAGCCTGATCCGGCTGACGGATCGAGAAGATCTCTTTGGCTGGGAGGCCGTGGGCCGCATCGATATCGGCACAGGCAGTTTTTGCACCGGGGCGTTGATTGCGCCTGATCTGGTGCTGACGGCGGCGCATTGCGTCTATGACCGCGCAAACCGCCCTGTGGCACCTGCGGCCATCACCTTCAGCGCGGGTCTGCGCGACGGCGCGTTCATCTCGCAAAGCGGTGTGGCGCAAGTTGCAGCTCACCCGGGCTATGTCCCAGGCTATGCGCTGAGCGCCGAGATGATCCGGCATGATACAGCCCTTTTGAGGCTTGCGGCCCCGATCCCAAGTGCCGTTGCCGCCCCCTTCGTTCTGGCGGGGGAAGGGCGCGCGGGTCAGGAAGTGAGTGTCGTGTCTTACGGGCGTGGGCGCGAGGCGGCCTTGTCGTGGCAACGTGCGTGCGGCGTGACGGCCGCGGGCCGGGGGCTTTTGGCACTGGATTGCGACGTTACGTTCGGGTCCTCCGGTGCGCCAGTGTTCACGAGTGCGTATGGCCGTGCACGCATCGTGTCGGTGATCAGCAGCGGTGGCACGTCCGGTGGCGCGCCTATTGCCTACGGTATGGCCCTTCCGGACATTGTGGAAGGCCTCAAGGCGCAGGTGCGCCGCGAGGCTGGACCCGCGGTAGCCAGCCCCAGACGTGTGAAGGTGGGGCAGGGTGGTGGCGCGTCGGGTGCAAAATTCGCCAAACCCTGAGATGCGCGAGGGCCTTGAAACAGCGTTAAGCCTTTCCCAAATACCTTGTAGCGGACGCCACAGAACGGGTCCGCCTCTGCGCCTGTCCCCCGAGGGAAGGCACACCAAAACGGAATCGCTCAACGGAGGATATCCCATGCGAAACTTTGATCTGGCCCCGCTTTACCGGGCCACTGTCGGCTTTGACCAAATAGCAGATATGCTGGACCGTGTTACGTCCGCAGATGTCACGCAGCCGACTTACCCCCCTTACAACATAGAGAAAACCGCCGATGATGCGTACCGCATCTCGATCGCAGTCGCGGGCTTTGCCGAGGATGATCTATCGGTCGAGGTGAAGGACGGCGCACTTTTCGTGTCGGCCCGCAAGGGTGAGGACGAAAGCGCTCGCACCTTCCTGCACCGCGGCATCGCCACGCGCGCATTCGAGCGTCGCTTCCATCTGGCTGACCATGTCCGGGTGACGGGTGCTACCCATGCCGATGGTATGCTGCACATTGATCTGGCGCGTGAAGTGCCCGAGGCGCTCAAGCCCCGCCGGATCGAGATTGGCAAAGCCGCCGATATTGTCGAAGGGCAAGCGGTCAACTGATACGAATCCGCCCGGAATAGACCGGTGGATTTGGATATTTAGACCAAGAAAAAGCACGCAGAGCGCGCCATTCATGCAGTGGCGCGCTCTTTAGTGTCAGACGGACATGCAGATGTATTTCATCTCCAGGAAGTCCTCCATGCCATGGTGGCTGCCCTCACGCCCCAACCCCGATTGCTTGACGCCCCCGAACGGTGCAAGCTCGGTGGAGATGATGCCGGTATTCACGCCGACAATGCCATATTCCAGCGCCTCGGCGACCTTGTAGACCCGGCTGAGATCCTTGGCGTAGAAATAGCTGGCGAGGCCGAAGATCGTGTCATTGGCCATGGCGATCACGTCATCCTCATCCTCGAATTTGAAGAGTGGCGCGAGGGGGCCAAATGTCTCGTCCTGGCTCACCATCATGTCCTGGGTCACGCCGGTGAGGATGGTTGGAGGCAGAAAGAAGCCTTCGCCCTGCACCGGATCGCCGCCGCCCATGATCACTTGGGCGCCCTTGGCCTTTGCGTCCGCCACATGCTCTTGGACTTTGGTGATCGCATCGGCGTTGATCAGCGGCCCGAGGGTCACGCCCTCTTCCATCCCATCGCCAATTTTCAGCTTTTTGACTGCTTCGGTCAGCTTCGCGGCAAAGGTGTCATAGACTCCGGCCTGCACGTAGATGCGGTTGGCGCAGACGCAGGTCTGGCCGTTATTCCGGAACTTGCACAGGATGGCACCCTCGACGGCGGCGTCAAGATCGGCGTCGTCGAACACGATGAACGGTGCGTTGCCGCCGAGCTCCATGGAGCATTTCATCACCTGATCGGCGGCCTGACGCAGCAGGATGCGTCCCACTTCGGTGGAGCCTGTGAAGGTCAGCTTGCGCACGGCCGGGTTCTCGCAGAACTCCTTGCCCACGTCCGAGCTGCGCGAGGATGTCACGATATTGAACACGCCTGCCGGGATGCCCGCGCGTTCGGCCAGAACGGCCATGACCGTGGCCGACAAAGGTGTCTCCGCCGCAGGGCGCCCGACAAAGGCACACCCGGCGGCCAGCGCGGGTGCTGCCTTGCGGGTGATCATCGCGTTGGGGAAATTCCACGGCGTGATGGAGGCGGCCACGCCGATGGGCTGCTTGATCACGGTGATGCGCTTGTCACGCTGATGACCCGGAATGGTCTCGCCGTAATTGCGCTTGGCCTCTTCGCCAAAAAACTCGATGAAGGATGCGCCATAGGCGATCTCGCCCTTGGCTTCGGCCAGCGGCTTGCCCTGCTCGGCGGTCAGGATCGTGCCCAGATCATCTTGGTTTTCCATCATCAGATCGAACCATTTGCGCAGCACGGCGGCGCGCTCCTTGCCGGTCCACTTGGCCCATTCCTTCTGCGCCGCTTCGGCACCTGCCACGGCGTCCGCCACCTGTGCCCGGCTCAGATCGGCCACATTTGCGATCACATCGCCGCGCGCGGGGTTTTTCACCTCAAAGGTGCTGTCCCCCGTGACCCATTTGCCGTTCACATAGGCTTTCTCAGCCAGCAGGCTGGGGTCTTTCAACAGGGACTTGAGATTGGTCGTGCTCATGGCAGGGTCCTTCCAGTAAAGGTGTTTGGGGGAGCAAAGACCACCTTGCCCGCGCCTTGTCCAGCCCCAAGAGGGTGCGCCGTCCGTGCGCTTCTTCTTAGCAAAATACTCCCGCCGGAGGCGTCCTCGGGTTTAATCGGTGCCCTGGCCAAATCTCTTGCCCCATGAAGGCACGATATCCCCTGTCGCCGAATGTGCCGCATAAACGCCACGCGCAATCGCCCGTGCCATGCAGGTGGCGGCGACATGGCCCAGCATCAAGGTATCGCCTTTAGCCTGCGCGCCGGTGCTGACGGCGAAGATCAGATCCCCGTCCATCGGAGTGTGTGACGGCAAAAGTGCGCGGGCGAACCCGTCATGCGCGGCCACCGCCATCCGCGTGCATTCCGCTTGGCTCAGTGCCGCATCCGTGGCGACGATCCCGATTGTGGTGGCCCCGTGTTGGCCCAGCTTGGTGGGTGGCATCTGCACCTCGCCAAACGTGTCAGGCAACCCACATCCGCCAAACTCTGCGTCCATCTCGAAAGGCGCGGCCCAAAATTCCGGCCCACCACCCACCAAGGGCGAGCCGAGCGCGTTCACTGCGACCAACGCGCCGACCACATGGCCCGAAGGCAGCACCATCGAGGCGGAGCCGAGGCCCCCTTTCACATCGGCGCAGACCGCTCCTGTCCCTGCGCCGAAACTGCCCAGATCGAACGCCTCACCAGCCTGCGCAAAAGCCTCCAGCCCCAAGGCCTGGTAGGGATTCACGTCCCACGCCTTCTCTCCGCCATTCAGAAGGTCGAAGAGGATCGCGCCTGGCACGATCGGCACACGCGCATCTCCCACGGCAAAGCCACGCCCCGCGGCGCGCAGCCCGTCCACCACGCCCGAGCACGCATCGAGGCCAAAGGCCGACCCCCCGGAGAGTACCAGCGCGTCGACCTCTTCCACCACTTTGTCGGGGGCGAGCAGATCCGTCTCCCGCGTCCCCGGCGCGCCGCCCATCACATGCACGCCTGCGGTGAAGGGGCGCGCAGCGGTCAGCACCGTCACCCCGCTTTTCAACACCGCATCCGAGGCCTGCCCGACCAAAAGGCCCGGTACATCGGTGATCAGGTTTCTTGCGCCGGTGCGGATGGTCATCGCTGTGTCCTTTGAGGCTCGCTCAAAATTATCTTGCCAGAATCCACCGGATCAGCAAGAAGAGCGTCAGGCCAGAGCGGTGGCGCCGCTCGCCCCAATCGGGGCAAAAGGCCTTTCATACACACAGTCCTGAACGCCGGGATCTTTCTTTTTCAAGGAGGGTCGAAATGACTGCACGTCCTGAATTCTACCGCTTTCACAATGGCGAAAAAGCCCCGCTGCAATTCTCCGCGTCCGAATATGACATGCGCCTCAAGGGTCTGCGCGCCCGTATGGCCGAGATGGGTGTCGAGGTCGCCGTTTTCACTTCGATGCACAATATCGCTTACTACAGCGGCTTTCTCTACTGCGCATTTGGGCGTCCCTACGGCCTGGTTGTCACGGCTGATCAGGATGTGACCATCTCGGCGGGCATCGACGCAGGCCAGCCTTGGCGGCGCTGCCACGGCGACAACATCACCTATACCGATTGGCAGCGTGACAATTACTGGCGCGCGATCCTGTCGGTCGCGGGGGAGGGGCGCGTCGTGGGTTATGAGGCCGATCACCTGACGCTGTTGCAGAAATCCAAGCTTGATGCGTTCCTGAAGCCGTCGAAATCCGTCGATATCGCAAGCACAACGATGGTTCAGCGGATGCACAAAAGCCCCGCCGAGCTGGAGCTGATCCGCAAATGCTGCGCCGTGGCAGATGTGGGTGGCTATGCGATCAAGGATGCGGTCAAGGTCGGCACGCGCGAGATCGACGTGGCCATGGCGGGCCGTGATGCGATGGAGATGGAGATTGCCCGCGTCTTTCCGGATGCCGAATATCGCGACAGCTGGGTCTGGTTCCAATCGGGGATCAACACCGATGGCGCGCATAACCCGGTGACCGCGCGAAAATTGGAGCGCGGCGATATCCTCAGCCTCAACACCTTCCCGATGATTTCGAGCTATTATGTTGCCCTTGAGCGGACGATGTTCGTGGGAGAGGTGGACCCGGCAAGCCTCAGGATCTGGGAGGCCAACGTGGCCGCGCATGAATACGGCATGAGCCTGCTGAAGCCCGGTGTGTCCTGTGCCGAGGTCACCCACAAGATCAACGACTTCCTCGAAGAGCGGCAATTGCTGCAATACCGTACCTTTGGGTATGGTCACAGCTTCGGCATTCTCAGCCACTATTATGGCCGCGAGGCGGGGCTGGAGTTGCGCGAGGATATCGACACGGTGCTGGAGCCCGGCATGGTGATCTCGATGGAGCCGATGCTGACCATCGCCGACGATCAGCCCGGTGCAGGCGGCTACCGTGAGCATGACGTGTTGATCATCACCGAGGACGGCAACGAGGATATCACGCATTATCCCTATGGGCCTGAATTCAACGTCGTCGGCTAAGCCCGGCTTGAGCCACGTCTGTGAGGGGCGCGCATGTCGTGCCTCTCGCCATCCGCGACAGGGTCGCGGCCATGTGCTAGGCTAGGGGGCTGCACATTGTAAGGCTTGCCCAATGTCTCCCAGTCCGCCTTGATTCTTTCGACTTTTATCTTCGCGGCCCCCGCTACGGCCCAGACGCCATGCGAGGCGTTTGGCGCGCTGACGGGGGCGGCGCAGGTTGGCGCGTCTGATATGCAGGGTGTCGTTCAAATGGCCGCGATCCTCGCGGGCGCCCCACCGGACACCTGCCAGACTGCCCGCATCCACGCGGCCCCGGATGAGCTGATCTGCACTTGGCCCTTTATCCTCGGGGACACTGCGGCACCCGCGCTCTTGGAGCATCTGAGCACCGCCATCACCTATTGTGTGCTGGATGTGGTGCGCCTGCCGCCGGACATGGCCGTGAATCACCCCGATTTTTACAAGTTGCATCAGTTCGAGATGACCGGGGTGGCTGTCGCTGTCTCACTCAAAGACAAGGGCGCGCTGGGACAGACCTTTGTGCGACTGCGTTTGTCAGCGCGCGAATAGGGGGCGCTACGCAGCACCATTCGTATGGTGGACAAAACCCGCTCAATCGCTAAGTAAGTCCCAAAGGGGATCATCACCATGGCAGCACTTGTGCGGCTCATCATCATCGGCGGCATATTTCTGACAATCGTCTATGTGGCGCTGTCGATGTATTCGCGCGCCGTGCGGCGCGGCAAGCTTGAGGCCGATTGGAATGTGCAGGGCCGTCCGGGCAGCATGGAAGACTTTGTGAGCAAAGGTCTCAAGGAATATGAGGGGTCGCTGCGGCGCAAACTGATTTTGCTGGTCTATATCGTGCCGATCAGCGTGGTCACCACGATCGTCTACCTGACGAATTACAGCTGAGGGGGTCGCCATGCGCTATGCCAAATGGGTCTTCTGGGGTGTGTTCTGGACGGTGATCCTAGGGTTTCTTCACTATACCTTGCCGCAGCACGATATTGCGCGGATTACAGAGACGGATGTGCGCCGGATTACGCCCGGCGAGAACAGCCTCTTCTGGGCGCAGGCCGACATAGGCTCGGATAGCTCCGTGGCGGACCGCGATGTCTTTTTTATCTCGGCCGTGCTCACGAATGGTCGGGTGATGGTTTACCGCAATGAGGATACAGGCTGGAGCTGGCCGCCCTATTTCAAATTCGACAGCGCCAATCTTCACGCCGAGGCGGGTGATCTACGCTCCACCGCGGCGACACCTCAATGGGTGGTGATCAAGCATTACGGTTGGCGGGCGGAGTTCCTTACGATTTTCCCCAATGCCATTTCCGTGCGCGCGGTAGATGGCCCCGATGTGCGGATCATCCCGTGGCTCAATATCATTATCCTGACCACGCTGGGCGCGTTTTTCTGGGCCATCTATGCGCGCTGGCGCAGATGGCGCAAGCGTCGCGCCGATCCGATGGTGGATGATATTCTCTAGCGTGGCTAAGTCCAGATTGCGCGATATTTAAGTCCAGTCTAGGCTGGTCTCATGGCCATATCCGTCGAGACATTCTTCCTCAGCCCAGATGCCACCGGCACGCTTCAGGCGCAGATACAACAGATGATCGCCGAAGGAATCCTCTCGGGGCGCTTTGCCAAGGGTGAAAAGCTGCCCTCCTCGCGCAAGTTGGCCGCGCATCTCGGGATCAGCCGGATCACCGTGACGCTGGCCTATACAGAACTTCAGGCGAATGATTACCTCAGCGCGCGCGACCGCTCCGGGTTCTTCGTCTCGCAAAGCGCGCCCGAGCCGCCGCGTTTTGCCGCGACACCTGTGGGCGAGGACAAGATCGATTGGTCCCGCGCGCTTGGCCGCCGCTTCACCGGGGGCGCGACACCCGAGAAGCCGCAAAACTGGTCGACCTATCGCTATCCATTTGTCTATGGCCAGACTGATCCGAAGCTCTTTGATCACGCCAATTGGCGGCAGTGCGCGCTGCGTGCGCTGGGCCGACACGATTTTCACGCGCTGACCACCGATTATTATGATCAGGATGACCCCAAGCTGCTTGAGTTCATCGCGCGTCATACTCTGCCGCGCCGCGGTATTCTTGCGGAGCCTGACGAAATCCTCGTCACGATGGGGGCGCAGAACGCGCTTTGGATGACGGCGCAGGTCCTCTTGACCCAGCGCCGGACGGCGGTGGTGGAGGACCCGTGTTATCACGCCTTGCGCGATATTCTGGAGCAGTCGCGGTGTCATCTTGTGGCGGTTCCGGTGGACGCCGATGGCCTGCCGCCCGACGCGCTGCCGGATCAGGCGGACGTGATTTTCACCACGCCCAGCCACCAATGCCCGACCAATGCCACCATGCCAATGGCCCGCCGCCGCGCGCTTCTGGACAAGGCGCGCGAGATGGACGCGCTTATCGTGGAGGATGATTACGAGTTTGAGATGTCGTTCCTTGGCGCGCCGTCGCCGGCGCTCAAATCGCTCGATCGTGATGGGCGGGTGATTTATGTGGGCAGCTTTTCCAAATCCATCTTTCCGGGCCTGCGCCTTGGGTATCTGGTCGGTCCGCGCGCCTTTATCCGCGAGGTCCGCGCCCTGCGCGCCAGTGTTCTGCGCCACCCGCCGGGCCTGATGCAGCGCACGGCGGCCTATTTCCTCAGCCTTGGTCATTACGACAGCCTGATCCGCCGGATGAGCGCAGTCTATGCAAACCGCCGCGCAGTGATGGAGCAGGCGGTGTCTGATCTGGGGCTCACGGTGGCGGGGCGGGGGGTGCATGGAGGTTCGTCCATCTGGATGCGCGCGCCTGACGGGGCGGACATGGAGGCGCTCGGGCGGCGTCTGGCAGCATTTGGTGTGCTGATCGAGCCGGGTGCGCCGTTCTTTCATGGCGCAAACCCGCCGCGCAATTTCTACCGTCTTGCCTATTCATCGATTCCGCAGGAGCGTATTCCCGAGGGTCTGGCGATTCTTGCGCGTGAATTGGAGGTGGCTCCCACCGGGGCTACGCCGGACGCGCATTGAAGCACGCGGGTTTTGCGTCTTGCTCTGGCCTTATCCGATAAGGTCAACTGGCCCTACAGTGCGGCGTGGTGCGGCGATACGGTCCGACGCAGAAATACAGCTGTATCCGCGCGCGCCGCGCCTCTCGTCATAAGGACGCCCCCCATGAAAATGACCACCGAAGAAGCCTTCGTCAAAACCCTGCAGATGCACGGGATCGAACATGCGTTCGGGATCATCGGCTCGGCCATGATGCCGATCTCCGATATCTTCGGCGAGGCGGGCATCACTTTCTGGGACTGTGCGCATGAAGGCTCAGGCGGGATGATGGCCGATGGCTACACCCGCGCGACCGGCAAGATGTCGATGATGATCGCCCAGAACGGCCCCGGCATCACCAATTTCGTGACCGCCGTCAAAACCGCCTATTGGAACCACACGCCGCTGCTTCTGGTCACGCCGCAGGCCGCGAACAAGACGCTGGGCCAGGGCGGGTTTCAGGAGATGGAGCAGATGAACCTCTTCAAGGATTGCGTGGCCTATCAGGAAGAGGTGCGCGACCCCTCCCGCGTGGCCGAGGTGCTGAACCGCGTGATTCTTCAGGCCAAGCGCGCCAGCGCGCCCGCACAGCTGAACATGCCGCGCGATTTCTGGACGCAAGTGATCGACATTGACCTGCCCGAAATCGTCACATTCGAGCGCCCGAATGGCGGCGAGGCGGCGCTTGATCAGGCCGCAGCACTTCTGTCGGAGGCGAAATTTCCGGTGATCCTCAACGGTGCGGGCGTGGTCCTTGCCGGGGCCATCGGCGACAGCGCCAAGCTGGCCGAGCGTCTCGATGCGCCCGTTTGCGTGGGCTATCAGCACAATGACGCCTTCCCCGGCTCGCATCCTTTGTTCGCGGGGCCGCTGGGCTATAACGGCTCGAAGGCCGCGATGGAGCTTATCTCACGCGCCGACGTGGTGCTTTGTCTCGGGACGCGCCTCAACCCGTTCTCGACCCTGCCGGGATACGGGATGGATTACTGGCCGAAAGACGCAAAGATCATTCAGGTCGATATCAACCCCGACCGGATTGGCCTGACGAAAAAGGTCACCGTTGGCATCATCGGGGATGCGAAGAAAGTGGCACAGTCCATTCTCGCAAAACTCTCCGGCACGGCGGGTGACGAAGGCCGCGAGGCGCGCCGCAATACAATCGCCCAGACGAAATCCGCATGGGCGCAGCAGCTGAGCTCGATGGACCATGAAGAGGACGATCCCGGCACGACATGGAACGCGCGCGCGCGCGATGCCAAGCCTGACTGGATGAGCCCCCGCATGGCATGGCGCGCCATTCAGGCGGCCCTGCCCAAGAAGGCGATCATCTCCTCCGATATCGGCAACAACTGCGCCATCGGCAACGCCTATCCCAGCTTTGAGGAGGGGCGCAAATACCTCGCACCCGGTCTCTTCGGTCCCTGCGGCTATGGCCTGCCATCGGTTGTTGGTGCGAAAATCGGCTGCCCCGATGTGCCGGTTGTCGGCTTCTCGGGCGACGGGGCGTTCGGTATCGCGGTGACGGAGCTTACCGCAATTGGCCGCGAGGAATGGCCCGCGGTGACGCAGATCGTGTTCCGCAATTACCAATGGGGCGCGGAAAAGCGCAACTCGACCTTGTGGTTTGACGATAATTTTGTCGGCACCGAGCTTGATGAGCAGGTCTCCTACGCGGGCATCGCCAAGGCTTGCGGCCTGCAAGGTGTCGTCGCCCACACGATGGAAGAGCTGACGGCGGCGCTCCACAAGGCCATCGAGGATCAAATGACCCACGGCAAGACCACCCTCATTGAGGCGATGATCAACCAGGAACTGGGCGAGCCGTTCCGCCGCGACGCGATGAAAGTGCCAGTGGCTGTGGCAGGCATCAACCGTGCGGACATGCGCCCGCAGCAAGTCTGAGCCATGGCGGCCCCGCATCCAATATTGGTGATCAATGCGGGGTCGTCCTCAATCAAGGCGGCTGTATTTGACACTGGTTTTGAGGTGCTGGAGACTGCTGAGGCCTCGGGCATAGGCGGGGCAGGGCGGGTGCGCGTTGGGACCACGTCTGAGGCCTGCGCTTTGCCCGATCACGCCGCAGCGCTCAACGCCGTTCTGGGCAGATTCGTGGCGCGTGGCGTGACACTTGCAGCGCTGGCGGGGGTGGGGCACCGCGTCGTGCATGGCGGCACCGATCTGACCGCGCCCGCGCTGATCACGCCCCGGACCCGCGCGCAGATCGCCGCCTGCATCCCTCTGGCCCCGCACCACAACATACACCACCTTGCTGCCATTGATGCCGTGGCCCGCCTCGCGCCGGACCTGCCTCAAACGGCCAGCTTCGACACTGCGTTTCATGCCACCAACCCCGATGTTGCCCGCCGCTTTGCGCTGCCTGACGTTCCCGCCACGAAGGGTCTGCAACGCTACGGGTTTCATGGCACGAGCTACGCGGCCCTCACCCGCACTCTGCCCAGGCAAACCGGCGCCCCCCTGCCGGAGCGGCTTCTTGGGCTCCATCTCGGGAATGGTGCCTCGCTCTGCGCGATCAAGGCAGGGCGATCTGTGGCCACGTCGATGGGGTATTCGCCCCTCTCGGGCCTTACAATGGGCACGCGCACGGGTGATATTGATGCCTCGGCGGTGCTGGAGCTTGCCCGCCGGATCGGGGTGGAGCCTGCGGCGCATATGCTCAATTTCGAGAGCGGGCTTCTTGGCCTCTCGACCCTCTCGGCTGACATGCGCACTCTGCAAGAGGCAGGAACGCCCGAGGCCGAATTTGCCCGCACGCATTTCGCGTATTGGGCCGCACGGCACGCAGGCTCGATGATCGCGGCGATGGGGGGGCTTGACGCCATCGCCTTCACAGGGGGCATTGGCGAGAACGACGCTGAGATGCGCGCGCGGATATTGGATCACCTGAGATGGGCGGGCGACGTGCCGGTGCATATCGTCCCCGCGCGCGAAGAGGCGCAGATCGCCCATGACACGGCCACGCTGCTCGGTGGGCTAAAAGAGCCGTGAAACATGCCGAACCCAAGACGGTGTTGCCTCAGCCTGGCGCGCGTGCAGAACATCCTCGCGCCTCTGCGCCAAATTGCGTAGCGTGTGAGGATAACCACCGGAGCCATGGATGACCCAGCCTGATCTGAACCTGTCGCCCAAAGTCTCGGACGAGATTCGCAAGACCACCTGCTATATGTGCGCCTGCCGTTGCGGGATCGACGTGCATATGAAGGACGGGAAGGTGGCCTATATCGAGGGCAACCGCGATCACCCGGTCAACAAGGGCGTGCTCTGCGCCAAGGGGTCGGCGGGTATCATGCAGGTCAACGCGCCCTCGCGGCTGTGCCACCCGCTCAAACGCGTCGGCCCGCGCGGCTCGGGCGAGTTTGAGGAGATCAGCTGGGACGAGGCGCTTGAGATCGCTACCGGCTGGCTTGCGCCAATTCGCGCCGAGGCGCCCGAAAAGCTCGCGTTTTTCACTGGGCGGGACCAATCGCAGAGCTTTACCAGCTTCTGGGCGCAGAACTTCGGCACCCCCAATTACGCGGCCCATGGCGGGTTCTGCTCGGTCAACATGGCCGCCGCTGGCATCTACACGATGGGCGGTGCGTTTTGGGAATTTGGTCAGCCTGATTGGGACCACACCAAGCTCTTCATGCTCTTTGGCGTGGCCGAGGATCACGACAGCAACCCGATCAAGATGGGTATCGGCAAGATCAAGGCGCGGGGCGCGCGGGTTATCGGCGTCAATCCGATCCGCACGGGCTATAATGCCGTGGCTGATGATTGGGTCGGGATCACGCCGGGCACGGACGGGCTTTTTATCCTAAGCCTCATCCATGAATTGATGAAGGCGGGCAAGATCGACCTCGATTATCTCGCCCGCTACACAAACGCGCCCGTGTTGCTCAACGGCGATGAGAGCAGCCCCGAGCACGGCCTTTTTCTGCGCGACGCCGATGGTAAACCGCTGGTCATTGATCGGCGCACCGGAAAGCCCGCACCCTTCGACGGCCCAGGCGTGAAGCCCGATCTCAGCGCGACCTACCGCAATGCGGGGGTCAGCCACCGCACCGTGATGCAACTGATGGCCGAGCGCTATCTTGATCCGCAATACGCGCCCGAGGCCGTGGCCGAGCGCTGCGGCATTACCGCAGACAAAATCCGCACCATCGCTGCCGAACTGGCCCGCGTGGCGTTTGATGAGGCGTTCGAGCTTGCGCATGAATGGACGGATTTTCGCGGCGAGACCCACAAGACGATGACAGGCCGCCCCGTCAGCTTTCACGCCATGCGCGGCGTCTCGGCCCATTCCAACGGGTTCCAGACGTGCCGCGCGCTGCACGTTTTGCAAATCATCCTCGGCACGGTGGAGGTGCCCGGCGGCTTCCGGTTCAAGCCGCCTTATCCCAAACCTGTCAGTATCCACCCCACCCCCCATTGCAAGGTGACGCCGGGCAAACCGCTCGACGGCCCGCATCTGGGCTTCGTGCGCGGCCCCGAAAACCTCGCCCTGCGCGAGGATGGAAGCCCTGCGCGCATCGACAAGGCGTTCACTTGGGAAAACCCGATGAGCGCCCATGGCCTGATGCATATGGTGATCTCAAACGCGCATGCGGGGGACCCCTACAAGATCGACACGCTGTTCATGTATATGGCCAACATGTCTTGGAATTCGTCGATGAACACCGGCGGCGTGATGGAAATGCTGACCGACAAGGACCCCGACACGGGCGAATATGTCATCCCACGCATCATCTATTCCGATGCCTACAGCTCCGAAATGGTAGCCTATGCGGACCTCATCCTGCCCGATGCCACCTATCTTGAGCGGCATGATTGCATCTCCCTGTTGGATCGTCCCATCTGTGAAGCGGACGGGGCGGCCGACGCGATCCGCTGGCCGGTGATCGCGCCTGACCGCAATGTGCGTGGTTTTCAGTCGGTGCTGTGTGAGCTTGGGGGACGGCTGGGCCTGCCCGGCTTCACCAACGGGGATGGCAGCCAGAAATACGTCGATTACGCCGATTACATCACCAATCATGAGCGTAAGCCGGGCATCGGCCCGCTCGCAGGCTGGCGTATGGGCGAAAAGGGTCTGACCCACGGGCGCGGCGGCCCCAACGAGGCACAGCTTGACGCCTACATCAAAAACGGCGGCTTCTTCTCCACGCATATCCCCGAGGGCGCGCAATACTATAAGCCGTGGAACACCGCCTATCAGGATTGGGCGGTAAAGCTCGGCCTCTATGACACGCCGCAGCCCTATATTTTCGAGATATATTCCGAACCGATGCGCAAATTTCAGCTTGCCACCGAAGGCCATGGCGAGCGTCAGCCCCCCGATCACCTGCGCGCGCGGATCAAATACACGATGGACCCGATGCCATTCTGGTATCCAGCGCTTGAGGAAACGGCGGCGGACACCGATGAATATCCCGTCCACGCCCTCACCCAGCGCCCCATGGCCATGTATCATAGCTGGGGCAGTCAGAACGCTTGGCTGCGCCAAATCCATGGCCACAACCCGCTCTATGTGCCGACAAAGCTTTGGGAGGCGAATGGGTTCGTGGAGGGCGACTGGGCGCGGGTCTCATCCATCCACGGCGCGATCACGGTGCCCGTGGCCCATATGGCCGCCCTCAATGAGAATACCGTCTGGACATGGAACGCGATCGGCAAACGCAAAGGCGCATGGGCGCTGAGCAAGGAGGCGCCAGAGGCCACCAAAGGTTTTCTGCTCAACCACCTGATCCACGAACTGCTCCCGCCCAAGGGCGACGGGCTGCGCTGGTCCAACTCCGATCCGATCACCGGTCAGGCCGCCTGGTTCGACCTGCGCGTGAAGATCGAGAAGGTCGCCGCCCCGGCCGAGGCGCAGCCCATCCTGCCGCCGATCAAATCCCCCGTTCGCAAAGGACCGGACGCGCTGGCATGGAAGGTCGGAGTATGAGCCCCACCCAACGCACACTTCTGGCCATCCTTGCCTTCGTCGCGATCAGCCTTGGCTCCTTCATCTGGTATATCGCCACATGGGACCCAGCCGAGCGTGAGCCAATTTCACACCTCGGCCCGCATCCTCTTCTTGCCCAAAATATCCCGGGGGAGGCGTTCAAAAATCCCGGATTTTTGAACGACAGGGGCAGAGCCCCCATTCCGACCTCGCCACAGACAAGGAGCGCCTGATATGACCACGCTTCCCAAAACCACGAACAAGAAACTCGGTCTCGTGATCGATCTTGATACATGCGTTGGCTGCCATGCCTGCGTGATCTCCTGCAAGGGCTGGAACACCGAGAATTACGGTGCCCCCCTTTCGGATCAGGACCCCTACGGTGCGGAGCCTAAAGGCACATTCCTCAACCGCGTGCACAGCTACGAGGTGCAGCCGCTGGCCACGAGCGCCATGCCCCACCCGGCGGCACAGCTTATCCACTTCCCAAAATCGTGTCTGCATTGCGAGGATGCGCCCTGCGTCACCGTCTGTCCCACTGGAGCAAGCTATAAACGCGAGGAGGACGGGATCGTTCTTGTGAACGAGGCTGATTGCATCGGCTGTGGCCTCTGCGCCTGGGCCTGCCCTTACGGTGCGCGCGAGATGGACGCGCAAGAGGGCGTGATGAAGAAATGCACCCTCTGCGTGGACCGGATCTATAACGAAAACCTGCCCAAGATCGACCGCGAACCCGCCTGCGTGCGCACTTGCCCTGCGGGCGCGCGCCATTTTGGCGATTTCGCCGACCCCGAGAGCAACGTAAGCCGCCTGACGGCGGAGCGCGGTGGGATGGAGCTTATGCCCGAGCAGGGCACCAAACCCGTCAACCGCTACCTGCCGCCGCGCCTCAAGGACCGGATGGACGCACCTCAGGAAACCAGCACGCTCGCCCCCCATCTCGCGCCCGTGGTAGACGAGCCAAAGGGCTTCATGAGTTGGCTCGACAAAGCCCTCGATAGGATCTGAGATGCACCCGGCCCCTTCTGTCATAGTCTTCACTACCCTTTCGGGTCTGGGCTTCGGCCTCTTGTTCTTCCTCGGCCTCGGGATGCCCGGGGTGACGGGGCTCAACGCGTTCATCTTTTTCGCCATTGCCTATGCCCTCGCGGTGGGTGGGCTCTTGGCCTCCACCTTCCACCTTGGCCACCCCGAGCGTGCGCTCAAAGCCTTCAGCCAATGGCGCAGCTCATGGCTCAGCCGCGAAGGCTGGGCCGCAGTCTTCGCCCTTCTGGTCATGGCAGTCTTTGGCGCGGGTGCGGTGTTTCTGGGCGCGCGTTTGAGCGCCCTTGGCTTTCTCGGGGCCGCCCTCAGCCTCGCGGTGGTCTTCACCACATCGATGATCTACGCGCAGCTCAAGACGATCCCGCGCTGGAACACCCATATGACGCCTGTCCTCTTCCTCAGCCTCTCGCTCGCGGGGGGGGCGCTGCTGGCGGGGCAGATCACATATGCGCTGATCCTTCTGCCGCTGGCCGGGGTGGTGCAGGTCCTGTGGTGGATGCAGGGCGACAAGGCGCTGAGCCAGTCCGGCACCAATATTGCCACGGCCACAGGGCTGGGCGAAGGCGGCACCGTCCGCGCGTTCGAGCCGCCCCATACGGGCACCAATTACCTGCTGCGCGAATTCGTCCACGTCGTGGGCCGAAAGCACGCGGCCAAGCTCCGGGTGATCGCCTTCACCCTCGGCTACGCCCTCCCGGTAATCTTGCTGCTCTTGCCCTTCTCGCATGCCCTCGCCGGCGTCGCTGTGCTCAGCCACATCATCGGTGTCGCCACCTCCCGCTGGCTGTTCTTCGCCGAGGCCGAGCATGTTGTCGGGCTCTATTATGGCAAGCGGGTGGCTTGAGGAATACGGGGCGTCGGGGCTGTTTTTATGAGCTCATCAAGGGCCGTTTTGCGGACAAAACCACCTTCTGTTTAGTCGATGTAATTATCGGTGCGCTGACCAGCCCGCTCCAGGTGAATGGGCAAGATTCGGCCATAGAGCTGCTTGGTTCGCTCCAAGCTTCCAACCATTGCGGGTTCATCCACATACGAAAAAATAGCGACATAGCGCCGACGGCGACCTTCAAGCGGTGCCACGCGATGCAGCGAGTAGCGCCCGCGAAACAGTTGCAGATCCCCAGGTTCCAGCTCGAGGACCGAGACCTTGTCTGACGTCCCATCCAGAACGCGCTTCACCTCGGCAAAGTTTTCGCCCCCTGCGCGGATGCCGGGGGCATATTCAAACGCACCACCTTCTTCCGCATTCTGGATCGCGAGCGTTACGGTGAAATTATTGGTGTCAAAATGCCATGGAAACCCGTTGCCAGCATCCGCCATGTTCACGATCACATCGGCCAAAGGATCTGCATAACGAAAGAATTTCTCTTCCTGCAAGCAGTCTTGAATGAACCGATCGAACCCCACAAAATCATGAATGCTCCGCAACGGACCATCCGGGGTGAAGTTGTCGGCAGGAATGAATGCATTTGAACGATCAAAGAACTGGCGACGCGGGTCGTCGATCGGCAGGTTCGGGTCGTCTTGGGTAAAATACGCGTTCGTACGACTGGCGGATCGATGGGCTCCGGGGGCCACACGGTCCGCCTCTTTTGTGAGAGCGGCGATACCCTCTGCCGTCAGAAAACCCTTCAGAACGGCGCAGCCATCGCGTGCCAAATCCGTGTGGACACCAGTCAAAATGCGGTCCCGCTCAGGGCCTTCCAAATGGATCGGGTACCGTTCCAAATCGATCAATTCCGCGCCGCTATACTGCATGTGCCCCTCCTGCCGCTTGGATCAGACTTGACCGTATTTCTTCCACAATCTTGCCCGTCCGCGACATCCATGGCGTCGAAGAATAGCCATGACACACGCAAGAACGAGCCACGGTAAACTTTCAGGATGGTCCCTCATCCCCCAACAACGAAAAAAGGCCCCGCCATTACGGCAGGGCCTCTCTTCATGTCTCATCACTCGCGCCTTAGTCGTCGCCGGTCTTCAGTGCCGCGCCAAGGATATCGCCGAGCGATGCACCGGAATCAGACGAGCCGAACTGCTCCACCGCTTCTTTCTCTTCGGCAATCTCGCGGGCCTTGATCGACAGGCCTAAACGGCGGGTCTTGGCGTCCACGTTGGTCACGCGCACATCGACCTTGTTGCCGACCGAGAAGCGATCCGGGCGTTGCTCTGCGCGGTCGCGGCTGAGGTCCGAGCGGCGGATGAAGGATTTCATGCCCTCGTATTCCACTTCGATCCCGCCATCCTCGATGGATGTCACTTCGACCGTGATGATCGAGCCGCGCTTCACGCCGCCGATCGCCTCGGAGAACTTGTCACCGCCAAGCGCCTTGATGCTGAGCGAGATGCGTTCTTTCTCGGTGTCCACTTCGGAGACCACGGCCTGAACCATGTCGCCTTTGCGGTAGTTCTGGATCGCGTCTTCGCCGCGCTCGTCCCAGCTGATGTCCGAAAGGTGAACCATGCCGTCGATCTCGCCTTCGAGACCGATGAACAGACCGAATTCGGTGATGTTCTTGACCTCACCCTCGACTTCTTTGCCCTCGGGATGCGTTTCCGCAAAGACTTCCCATGGGTTGCGCATGGTCTGCTTGAGACCGAGCGACACACGCCGCTTGGCGCTGTCGATTTCCAGCACCATGACTTCGACTTCCTGAGAGGTCGACACGATCTTGCCGGGATGCACGTTCTTTTTGGTCCAGGACATTTCCGAGACGTGAACGAGACCTTCGACACCGGGCTCCAGCTCCACGAAGGCGCCGTAATCGGTGATGTTGGTCACACGTCCTGTGTGAGTGCTGTCGAGCGGGTATTTCGCCGCCACGAGATCCCACGGATCGTCCTGCAACTGCTTCATGCCGAGGCTGATGCGGTGCGTCTCTTTGTTGATCTTGATGACCTGAACATTCACCGTCTCGCCAATCGCGAGGATCTCGGAGGGGTGGTTCACACGGCGCCATGCCATGTCGGTCACGTGCAGAAGGCCGTCCACACCGCCAAGGTCCACGAAGGCCCCGTATTCGGTGATGTTCTTGACGACGCCTTCGACATTGTCACCCTCGGTCAGCTTGCCGATAACTTCGGCGCGCTGCTCGGCGCGGCTTTCTTCAAGGATCGCACGACGCGAGACAACGATGTTGCCACGGCGACGGTCCATTTTGAGAACCTGGAAGGGCTGCTTGAGACCCATGAGGGGGCCCGCATCGCGCACGGGGCGCACATCGACCTGGCTGCCGGGCAGGAAGGCCACGGCACCGCCCAGATCGACGGTAAAGCCGCCTTTGACCCGGCCAAAGATCGCGCCTTCGACACGCTCTTCATCAGCATAGGCCTTCTCAAGACGGTCCCATGCTTCCTCGCGACGGGCCATCTCGCGCGAGATGACAGCTTCGCCGCGCGAATTTTCAGCCGAGCGCAGGAAGACTTCAACTTCGTCACCGACGTTGATTTCTGGCGCTTCACCGGGATTTGCGAATTCTTTGAGATCGACGCGGCCTTCCATCTTGTAGCCGACATCGATGATGGCCTGGCCCGCTTCAACAGCGATCACCTTGCCTTTGACAACAGTGCCCTCTTCGGGCATGTCCATTTCGAAGCTTTCATTCAGAAGGGCTTCGAAGTCTTCCATAGATACGTTTTGAGCCATGTGGCGTTTCAATCCTAACTTGTTTTGTGTCTGGCCGCGCGGTTGGTTCCGCCGGTCTGGGTTGATGCCCCATAAAGTGGGGGGTGGTTTCTTCGGTCGAATGATTCGTGAAACGAATGAAGGGCCGGAAGCTCCGACCCTGCCTGTCTCACGTGTCCTGCGGTGTGTTCACCTTGCGAACAAGCGCGCGTATATGGGCATATCCGGCCAAATGCAAGTGCCGCTGGGGCGGAGGGCGCACAGACAGCGTCGCGGGGGCGAACGCCTGCTGCCAGAATACGGGTGCACCAGTTGACGTTTAGCCCGCTGCCGCCATCCGCTCCGCCGTCACGCGAAGTGCGGCGGCCACGGCCTCCTCGATCGACATTTCGGATGTGTCCAAAAAGACCGCATCCTCGGCAGGCTTCAGGGGTGCCGAGGCCCGCGCCGTATCGCGCGCGTCACGCTGCTGCAAATCGCGGAGCACATCCGCAAGGCTGAGGTCCATCCCCTTGGCCGCAAGCTCCGCATGCCGTCGCGCTGCGCGCACATTATCCGAGGCCGTGACGTAGAGCTTGACCTCAGCTTCGGGGCAGATCACCGTGCCAATGTCGCGCCCATCGAGCACGGCACCTCCCGCACGCCGCGCAAAGGCCCGCTGGAAATCAATCAAGGCGGCGCGCACCTCTGGAAGGGCCGCCACCCGGCTGGCGGCCTGCGCCACCTCGGGCGTGCGCAAAGCATCCGCCTCCAGATCCGCCGCGCAGAGGTTGCGCGCCGCCTCCACAGGCTCCAAACCGTCCAGCATCCGCCGCCCGGCGGCCCGGTACAGCAGCCCGGTATCGAGATGCGCAAAGCCGAAATGCGCCGCGACCCGCTTGGCCACCGTGCCCTTGCCCGCCGCCGCAGGCCCGTCGATTGCAACTGTGAAGGTCATGTGGCCCCCTTTGAAAGCTGCCCCTGCCTAAGCAAACTGCGCGCCCGGCTCAACCAAAAGGATTTGCGCGAGACTATTGAACCTCCCGCCCTTCTTCTTGGCAAAAATACTCCCGCCGGAGGCGTCCAACGCCTGTCTCACGCACCTGCGCGGCTCAGGGCTTGCTCCAGATCGGCAATCAAATCACTCACATCCTCGATCCCGATGCTGAGGCGCAGAAGGTTCGGATGCACCTTGAACCCTTCGCCCGAGACAGTTTTGCGATGCTCGATCAGGCTCTCGACTCCGCCGAGAGAGGTGGCGGGATAGAACACCTCGCAAAACCGTGCAGTGTCGATCGCTGTCTGCTCGGTGCCATGTGTGATGATCGACAGCATCCCGCCATAAAGCCCCCCAGTCTGTCGTTTGGCGATCTCGTGACCGGGATGGGAAGGCAAGCCGGGAAAGAGGACGCGCTCCACCAGCGGGTGGCCCTCGAAATGGGTGGCGAAGGTCAGGGCGTTCTCAGTCGCCTTTTGCACGCGCAGCATCAGCGTGCGCATTCCGCGAATGAGAAGGAAGGCATCGAAGCTGTGCAAGACCGTGCCTTGCAGTTTGCGGATCTCGTAGATTTGGCTCCAGAGCGCGCCGGTGTCGCGCACAGAGAGTGCACCAGCGGTTACGTCCGAGTGGCCGTTGAGATATTTCGTGGCCGAATGAAACGAGATGTCCGCGCCCAACTCCAGCGCGCGGGTGCAGCAGGGCGGCGTGCCGGTGCAATCGGTGACCAGAAGCGCACCTGCGGCGTGGGCGATCCTGGCGGCGGCGGCGATGTCCGTGACGTCCCAATCGGGATTGTTCGGCGTCTCGACCCAGACAAGTGCTGTCTCGCCCTGCCGCAGGGCGGCTTGCATGCCGCCCAGACTGGCGGCGGGGTAGGTGCTGAGGCGAAGGCGGTTCATCTCAGCGTAGCGGCGGAACTGGTGCAGCACGCCGTGATACATCACCTCGGGGATCACCACATGCGCACCCGCGGGCAGGGCCTCCATGATCGCGACCGCCGCCGACATGCCGGAGGCGAAAAGCATGGTCTCGGAGGCGTCCTCCAGATCGGCGATGATCTTTTCTGCGTGCTCGGTCGTTTGGTTGCTGTCGCGTCGGTAGATGTAGGATTTGCGTTCGGCGTAATCCGGGCCGCGCGCGTAGGTGGCTGAGGGTTGAATGGGCGGGATGAGCGCGCCTGTCTCTGCGTCCATGAAACGCAGGGCCTGTGCGAGGCGGGTGGCGGGGGCGAGGCGATTTTTCATGATCTGGTCCTTCTGGCGAGCGGCTGCGCAGATTTGCCTTCGGCGAGGATATTTTTTGCAAGAAGAAGCGAGGGCGGGTTGGTATGCCGCCCCCGTTTGTTTAGCCGAGGGCTTTGTCGCAGCGCGCGCAGGTGCCGGGGTGGGTGTGTGTGCCCACGTCGGGAAGGATTTTCCAGCATCGGTTGCATTTGTCGCCGGAAGCCTTTGCGAAGGTCACCGCGATGCCGTCTGTTTCGGGCAGGGAGAAGGCCACGGCGGGGGCCGCTTCATCGCTCAGCGTGATGGCGGAGGTGATGCAAACGTCCTGAAACGGCACTGAGGCGAGTGCGGTGCGCACCGCATCATCGGCCACGTAGACCGTGGGGCCCGCCTCAAGCGAGGAGCCGATGACTTTGCCTGTGCGCTCCACCTCCAGTGCGGCCGTGACCACGCGGCGAGCTTGGCGGATACCGGCCCATTTGGCTGCAAGCTCCGGGTTCAGCCAGTCCTGTGGCGTGTCGGGGATGTCTTGCAGGTGCAGTGAGCCATCTGTGCCGGGGAAGCGTTCCAGCCAGACCTCTTCCATGGTGAAGACCAGCACCGGGGCGAGCCATGTGGTCAGGCGGTGGAACAACAGGTCCAGCACGGTGCGCGCCGCGCGCCGCTCGGGGCTGTCGCCATCGCAGTAGAGCACGTCCTTGCGGATGTCGAAGTAGAAGGCCGACAGGTCCAGAGTGCAGAAGTTGAAGAGGGCCTGGAACACACCTTGGAAATCGTAGGCAGCGTAGCCTGTCCGGACCCGCACATCCAGCTCTGCCAGACGGTGCAGCACCCATTGTTCAAGCTCGGGCATATCGGCGGGGGCCACGCGGTCGGACTCTTCGAAATAGGCCACGGCCCCCAGAAGATAGCGCATCGTGTTGCGCAGGCGGCGGTAGCTGTCGCTTACGCCTTTGAGGATTTCGGGGCCGATGCGCAGGTCCGCCGTGTAATCCGATTGCGCCACCCAGAGGCGCAGGATATCGGCGCCGTATTGCTTGGTCACGTCCTCGGGGGCCACGGTGTTGCCAACCGATTTGGACATCTTGTTGCCCTTCTCGTCCAGCGTGAAGCCGTGAGTCAGCACGCCTCGGTAGGGCGCGCGGCCCATCGTGCCGCAGGCCTGAAGCATGGATGAGTGGAACCAGCCGCGGTGCTGATCCGTGCCTTCAAGGTAGAGGTCTGCTAGCCCGTCTTCCGAGCCATCCTCGCGGTCGCGCAGCACGAAGGCATGAGTGGAGCCGGAATCGAACCAAACGTCGAGGATATCGTCGACCTTGTCCCATGCGTCGGGGTCCACGATGCCACTCAGGAATCGTTCCTTGGCGCCGTCTTTATACCACGCATCCGCGCCTTCGGCCTCGAACGCCTCAAGTATGCGGGCGTTGACCTCGGCGTTGCGCAGAAGGAAATCATCGTCGGTGGGCAGCGCGCCCTTGCGGGTGAAGCAGGTGAGCGGCACGCCCCACGCGCGCTGACGCGACAGGACCCAATCGGGCCGCGCCTCGATCATTGAATACAGCCGGTTGCGCCCGGTCTGCGGCGTCCATGTGACCAGCTGATCAATGGATGTGAGCGCGCGTTCGCGGATCGTTTTGCCGTATGTGTCCTGCCCATCGCCCACAGGCCGGTCCACGGCGGCGAACCATTGCGGCGTGTTGCGGTAGATGATCGGGGCCTTGGAGCGCCATGAGTGTGGATAGGAGTGGTGGATCTTGCCACGTGCCAGAAGGCCGCCGACCTCGGTCAGCTTGTCGATGACGGCCTTGTTGGCGTCACCCTCCTTGCCGTTGGGCTTGAGGATACGCTTGCCGCCGAAGAAGGGCAGGTCGGCGCGGAAGCTGCCATCGTCCATCACGTTATAGGTGATCACATCACCGAGCATCCCGAGATCGCGGTAAAGCTCGAACTCCTCCATCCCGTGGGAGGGCGCGCAATGGACAAAGCCCGTGCCTTCTTCGTCGGTGACGAAATCGGCAGCGCGGAAATCGCGCGGGGCGTCCCATTCGCCTTTGCTGCCTTCGGCGCCGGCGAGGGGGTGGGAGAGCGACAGGCCGGAAAGCTCTTCGGCGGTCACATCGCGCACACGGGTCCATTGGCCCTCTTCCAGACGCGCGCGGGTGAGCACGTCAGCGGCCAGCTTGTCGGCGAGGATGAAGCGGTCGCCCTTGGCGGCCCAGCATTCATCCGGTGCGTCGGTGATCTCGTAGAGGCCATAGGAGAAGTTTTCGCCGTAGACCACGGCCTTGTTGGAGGGGATGGTCCATGGTGTGGTGGTCCAGATGACGACACTAGCCCCAGCGAGTTCGCCGTCGCCAAGCACTTCAAACTTCACCCAAACTGTAAAGCTGTCCTTGTCGTGATACTCGACCTCGGCCTCGGCCAATGCGGTTTGCTCCACGGGCGACCACATCACGGGCTTGGAGCCTTGATAGAGCGTGCCGTTCATCAGGAACTTCTGGAACTCTTCCGCGATGATCCGCTCAGCGCGGAAATCCATGGTGAGGTAGGGGCGTTCCCATTTGCCGGTGATGCCGAGACGTTTGAACTCGTCGCGCTGGATGTCGATCCAGCCCTCGGCGAACTTGCGGCACTCTTGCCGGAAATCGACAATCGGCACGTCGTCCTTGTCGCGCCCTTTGGCGCGGTATTGCTCCTCGATCTTCCACTCAATCGGCAGGCCGTGACAATCCCAGCCGGGGATATAGCGTGCATCGCGGCCCATCATCTGCTGGGAGCGGACGACCATATCCTTGAGGATCTTGTTCAGCGCGTGGCCGATATGCAGATGCCCGTTTGCATAAGGAGGGCCGTCATGCAGAGTGAAGGGCGTGCGGCCCTCAGCCTTCTCGCGCAGGCGGTCATAGATGCCGATCTCTTCCCACCGCGCCAGCCATTCCGGCTCGCGCTTGGGCAGGCCCGCGCGCATCGGGAAATCGGTGCGTGGCAGGTTCAGGGTGGATTTGTAGTCAAGTGTCTCAGGCGTGTCGGCGCACATCAGCGGCGTCCTTTATCTTTGGATCTGGCATCTTTGGATCCGGCGGGGGATCTGATGGGGGAAAGCTATGGGCGGCGCGAGGGTCTCAAACGCCTTGTCCCGGCGGCTCATGGTTTCAGAGCGCCGGGCAGGTAATTCGAATGATGATCGCCAAATTGTGGGTCATGCCCGCCTTATAGGTCCGCACCCGCGTGCCGTCCAGAGGGCAGGGCGGTGCGTTACTTTCCGAAAAGCCCGGTCAGCGCACGACGGACCAGCCGGGTGACGGAGGGCCTCTTGCGCCGCGAAAAGGGCAGAGGGCGGCAGACCTCCATCGCGGCCACGCCCACCCGTGCGGTCAGCGCGCCGTTCACCACCCCCTCGCCAAAGCGGCGCGAGATTTTCGACAGCACACTGCCCCCCGCGACCGAGCTGATAAGATCATCGCCCACGGCCACAGCGCCGGTGGCCACCAGATGGGACATCACGGCGCGGGTGAGCCGCCAACTTCCCAATGTG
>JBASXE010000275.1:0-3096 GCA_049276875.1 Roseovarius sp.
GTAACAGAGGAGCCTCAATCGTCGGCACATCAAGGTACACGAGATGCCCTGAGTTCCGATAACCGGCCAGGCTCGCAATCGTGACTAGCATGGATGCATAGATCAGGCCCAAAGCGATACGCAGAAACGGACGTGGAAAAAAGCGATTGAGAAGCCTCGCGATCGGAGTCATCCGAAACCTCCGGTCAGTGTTGAAACCACAGGTGCCGTTCCAATCAGCCAGCTTGCTGCGAAAGTGCGTCCGGTCCAGATCGGCCAGCCAGCGAATAGGCCTAGCCGGCGGGCGAACAAAGTCAGCAGGATTCCCGTTCCCTGCCACACCCCCCAGCCCGCCCAGTAAAAGGACACCCCATGCCAAAAACCGATGAACAGCATCGCGGCAAGCACGCCGATCATCGCCGATCCAGCGACGGCGCTGACCGGGCGGAAGATGTAGTCCTGTGAGAATGTCGTCAGCGACATGTGCCAACGGCTCCAGAAATCCGGAAGATCGCGGGCCAGCCACGGGCGGTTGAAGTTTTCCTCGATCCTAAGTCCCATCATCAGGGACAAACCAATCGCGATGGAGGACAAACCGGCGAAAGCGAGATAGAGCGAGATCCAGTCGAGCGCCGAAAGTAGCATCTCCAAGGGTAGGGCATGCCACGATGATAGGACTGCCTCGACCTCCCTCGAGCCGCGTGCCAACACATAGCTCGATAGGACGGTGAATTGGAAAGCACCAATCAGCGTCCGCTCCGCTCCTTCAGCCAGCTCCGCTGGGTCATTGCGACGTCGGCGGAGCTGGCGCAAAAACGGTTCGAAGCGGTGGATCGGGCCAGCCGCCAGAACCGGAAGGAACAGTTGATATCGCAGATAGTCCACAACGGAGGGCCGGGTGCGACCGTGTATCCACCAGTCGGACAGGACGTGAATGTGACGTAAAGTAAAATAGGCTCCACCGATCAACGAAAGCGCATGCTGATCGCTCAGGACGAGCAGCAAACCGACGTGAAACGCGATCGAAACGATAAACGCCGCCGTCCTGCGATTCGTTTGATCTCCTATCTCCATCGCAGCCAGCGCTGCGGAAATGCCAACAAGCAGCCACAGCGCGGACATCCATGAAAGCCATGCCAACGTGAGCCAGGATAGCACGACCACAGCATTTGGTCCAACCTCCCGCGGAAGCGTACGCATAGCGCCAACCGACAAGATCGACGCTGCAGTCAGCATCACCAGCTCAATGGGCATCAGACACCACTTGCCAAGCGGCCGCGAATTCGTGCTGGAATCGCACACGCCCTCGGGCATTTAGATGGCTATGATAGTCGATGAAGTTCGATGGCTCCCAGACGAGCCCGACAGTGATCAACGGAAGCGATGCGCCATCCGCGAGCGCGGACAACGTCTCCTGTGGATCAAAGCTCGGCGAAATATCGTTGAACTGCAAAGCTGTGCGGGGAGGCTCGAACAGAAAAATACGGCCCGGATGTGAAACTCCAATATCATGCAACGTTTCGACCCATGCCGATTGAATTGGAACCCACGGTCCACTCCGGGCTGCCGGGCGCGTGCCATCCCAGTCGTGGTTGCGGAGGGCACTCGCTGTTGCGCCAATACCCGGATCGACTCGATATACCTCGCCCAAGAGCGTCTGCCTGATAATGGAACGGACTTGGTTGGTGAAATCGGTCAAAACGTTTTCTCCGAAAGCAAAGGTGTTCGCTTCGACAAGAATGTTCCCCACATTGGTTTCAGCTGCGCAGCGAAGAAGGTGCAGGCTGTGATCCAGCCCTATCCCTGGGATCGACCAGACCGTGACATCGGCTAGCGGCCCAGCTTCATCCGGATCCGTTGCGAAGGCATAAAGAGCCAGCGACGAACCAATGACGATTGTCCCCGCATCCAGCCCTCTGGCCTGGTAAACGGGACAGGAGGCCGTGTAGGCGCTCGTGCTTGTCGAAATGGTCGCGACGAACGCCAGCAGGCACATGCCTGCCAGCCCCCAAGAGAACAGAATCTCTCGCGGTGTCATTCCATGCGGTCCCTATACGATTTCACAATTTCCACGAGCCGCTGAATTGACCGGATCGAAACAATCTCCCGCGTTTCGAAGTCGATGCCGAACGCGGCTTCGACTTCCATAATCATTCTGACGTGATTGAAGCTGTCCCAGCCAGAAATGTCGTCGGGCGTGGAGGACAGCTTGATCTGGTCGGACGGGCTGCCGAACACGTCCGCGACGATTGCAACGATCCGTTGTGTACTGTCATCGTTTTCTAGCACGACTCTAGGCTGTGGTTGCTCGGCCAACCAAGTAGCGATTGCGATCCGATCCACTTTGCCAGTGTTGGTGCGCGGGAAAGACGCGAGGATGTGGATGCGTTTCGGCCGCTTGAGCGGTTCCAGACGGTCCTCGCAAATCGCGTGAAGATCTGTTTCATGCGTTTGCCCAGAAACTGTGACGACCGACACTGCGATCTCCTCAAACTCCGGGTCAGGTATGCCGAGGGTAACGGTTTCGATTACATTTGGATGACGCGCCAGCACTTCGTCGATTTCTTCGGGGTAAATCCTGACCGCACCTTGATTGATGACGGATTTTACACGTCCAAGGAAATCGTAGCTGCCGTCGTCCCGGGTACGTGCGACATCACCAGTTCGGAACCAACTCTCCGGACTAACCGTTTCGCGCGTTTTGTCTGGGTCGTTCCAGTACCCATCAAAGATGTTCGCGCCGCAAAGTTCCAGTTCCCCTTCGGCAGCACCTCCGGCGATGCGTGCGTCACAGTCGATAGGGCGGCCTATACTGCCGCGGACACCCATTTCTGGGAAATCGCCGGCAAACAGGGCATTCGCGACAGATTCGGTCATTCCATAGACATTGCAGACCTTGATCCCGAAGCGCGCCTCGAACGCGCTCCAAAGCGTTTCGGTCAGCACGCCGCCAGTGCAAACGACCATTTCAAAGTTGCGTGGATTAATCCAGTCGGTCTCCTCTGCAAGACGCAACAGAAGTGACAATAGCGTCGGATTGGCGATCATGTGGGTCGCATCTTCGGCGCGGATGAAATCCAGCCAAGGTTCAAGCCGGCTGACTTCAAAACGGCCCGG
>JBASXE010000276.1:0-2218 GCA_049276875.1 Roseovarius sp.
GATCAGCCGGCGCCTGCGATATAGCAGCTGGCGAGCTCGAAGACTGCTCAGCACGCGTGGAAGCAGGAAAGCCGCTTTCAGGAGCTGTCGTCCTCTGCGGTGCTTGTCGTGCACTTCCCGCGATCCAGCCAGCTGGGGGGTTCCGCACTGGCGGGGTTGATCCCGCGTCGGTGTGCGAGTTGTCCGCGGGACGGTAGTTCAGACTGTTCCCGTGAATCGGGTTCGCCGGCGCAGGGCGATCCCCGTTTCCTTCCCCTGTTGACACTGGGGCCAGGTGCCGCACAACTCTCGTACGGTCTGTTCCGACTGGAACTGGCCAGGGTCCCTCCTCGACCGGCTCCCAGGTCGAAGATTCCGAAGATGCCGACATCACCAAGGTGGAGTTCGGGGTGGAGTTCGGGGTTCCCGTCGAAACACTTCGGGGTCCATCGGCCCATGGTCCCAGATCTGCACGCGGCACCACCATGCAGACGCCGTTCCTCGGCTTTAATAGTGGTCAAAGTGAATTAAAGGCGAAGAAAACATGTGGACGTGCCATCTACAAGACTTTATATACAAAGACTCGTGGAACGATGCAGATCTCATATCCTGTTGGGTGACGCTGAACATGTCTTCAGATGACAGTGGGACACGAACTGTCTTCCAGAGTGATCTGTTTCCCAAGCACAGTCATTGTACTTTCAGCATCAGGAGAAAGCAGGGACATTTGTAGACAGTGTCCTGCCCGTGGAGATCGAAATCGGCAAGGGGCCACGCTCAGAGTTGGGCAACATCGACGCCGCGCTCCGCTGCAGGTCACACGCAGAAGCCGCAGGATCACAAGAAGAAGCCATCTGCCGCGACGAGCTGCTGTGGCCACTGCTGCGGCCCCGTGCTCGTGCTATGGGTTATCCTCAATGGCAAGGTGGGCTCCCACACTCTTACCAGCACGCAGGTCAGTGCCAATGAATGCCCTCTCGCAGTGGGACACCGTCTTGAGAACAGGAGCAATGGGCTGTGGCACTGCCTACGAGCGAATTTTGAGCCAAGAGGTACACACTCGCTCATTCTCGCCGTCTCTTTGAACACCTCCGCAGGAAAGCTGTTTTAATGGGTCTTGCCTCGACGAGCGTGCCACATGCTGCCGTGGCGACTAGCGCACGGACGTGTTGCGTGCTTCGGGTTACCCAAGAGCAAGGCTGGTTTCCACTCTCTGTCAGCACACACGTCATTGGCGACGCAGGTCACGCAACATGACTAACTTGCCCCATGCCTCCCACAAACCAAGACATGTCAGTTATTCATGCAGTTCCTCAGCAACGATGAACGACAGTTTCCTGTGACACATGATGAGGTCAAGAGTACTTTGGAGACGACTTCGACGATAAACGTATGCTTGAGCTCTGTACGACAGATGACCCTTTTCAAATGCTAGTATCACATCTTCATCAAACTGAAAGAAAACATTTTTCACTTCCTCATCACGCGCCACCTATGGTGTGCCATCCACGACGCGTCCGGCTGCCCACCGCGACTCGCCGGCTGCCCACCGCGCCACTCAGGGGTCGCAGCCGACGCTCCGTATCTCCAGCACGGACGCCATGCTCCCACTCCCTCATTGCCAGTGCGTGCAGAAGGCGACTCCGAGACTGCGCATTTGCAACTCTCGTACGCGTCGCTATGCCATCCCTGCTGCCCCAGTAGCCGCGACCTCCGAGTCGCTGTCTCCCATCCTTCGCTTGAAGCCTGTTGATCATATCTATTCGCTTGGGAGCGGGCACAGGATGCCGGGTCCGCGGATAGCTTTGAGGGTAGCGCGGCGGATGTCATGCACTCAGTGTCGCGTGATCATGGCCATATGCCCATGTTTCCAACGACGCCTGCAGATGTGTCATGGAACAAAGACAGGACTGTTAGTAGGTTGGGTCTTGTCTTCAAGCGTTGAGCCTGTCCTAACGTATTGCTGGCACAAAATACACATACACTCACGCTTCCTTTTGCCGTTCAGCGGACGCACGCGAGCGCAGTGCAACACTTCCAGCCTCACACTGGACGCAGGGCAGGCTATGCTCCCAACACACATCCGACCCAGGTGTAATACTCCTAAAAGGAGGTCGCGTCGGTCGTGGACCGAGGCGTGACAGGATCGGCAAAAAATGTTCATGTTAAGGATTGCAGGGTAGGCAGGGAAGAAAACCAATCCGTGTCTGCGAAAAGAGTGCGCACCCGACTTAGAGGC
>JBASXE010000277.1:0-28981 GCA_049276875.1 Roseovarius sp.
ATGTCCCACGCGGCAACGGTCGCGCCGCGCGCCGCAAGCGCCAGCGCCTTGCCGCCACCGCCGGCGCAATAATCCAGGACGCGCGTGCCGGGCACGATTTGCACAGTCTCCATCGCCGCCTGGCTTGAGCCGTCCTGAAGCTCCACCAGACCCCTTTCATAGGGCGCACTCAGCGCGATCTTTCGCGCACCATAAATCACAATTAAGGAAGATTCAGCAATAGGATGCGATCCGGCGTTAATGTTAAGGTCCGCCAGAGCAGCAATGGCGTCCTCCGACGTGCAACGCGCGGTATTCACCCTCAGCATAACCGGGGCGCGCTCACGCAACGCCATCGCATAGGCCTCAGCCGCCGCCCCGAGATCGGCTTTGGCCAGCGCACCAATCCAATCAGGTAAATCCCACGCGGCAAAGCCGGCAGGCGGCCTTCCCCCACTGGCCTCTTGCGCGCTCAACGCCTCGGGTGCGTGACCGATCCCCGTGAAGAGTTCGGCTAAATCCGCTCCGGCTGCCCTCAGCGCACCAATCATGCGCGCGCGGCCTGTCTCGCCACCACCAAGCGCGGCGCAGGACCGCCAGCAGCGCAGCACGGCAAAGACGTGATCCCGCACCGCGGCGCGATCCTTGGAACCTGCATACCGCGCGCCACGCGCCCAGCTCGTCAGAGCCTTTTCGGCGGCCATTCCAGCCACGATCCGGTCGATCACCTCAGCAGCGGCAGCGACCCGCGCACCCGGGGTCACACCGGGCACCTCACATTAAAAAAGGTCCAAAAAGCACTGTATTCAAACACTATCCGACCCGGTAATTCGGACTTTCTCGAGTGATCTGCACGTCGTGCACATGGCTCTCCGTCAGGCCCGCGCCCGTGATTTTTACAAATGTACAGTTTGAGCGCATGGCCTCTATCGTGCCGTTTCCGGTATATCCCATTGCGGCGCGCAAACCGCCCACAAGCTGGTGGATCACCTGCCCTGCGCTGCCCTTGTAAGGCACCTGCCCCTCAACCCCCTCAGGGACCAGCTTGTCACTCGCCGCGTCCTTCTGGAAATATCGATCCGCCGAGCCGCGCGCCATAGCACCGAGGCTCCCCATCCCGCGATACGCTTTGTACGAGCGGCCCTGGTAAAGGATCACCTCACCGGGGCTTTCATCGGTCCCGGCGATCATTGATCCGACCATCGCGCAAGAGGCGCCAGCGGCAATCGCCTTGGCAAAATCGCCTGAAAACTTTATGCCGCCATCGGCAATGATCGGCACGTCGCCCGCCGCAGCTGCGCAATCCATGATCGCGGTCATCTGCGGCACGCCCACGCCCGCCACCATCCGCGTGGTGCAGATCGAACCCGGCCCGATCCCCACTTTCACCGCATCCGCGCCTGACCCGATCAAGGCCCGCACAGCCTCGCCAGTAGCCACATTGCCCGCAACGACCTGCACCTCATTGCTGAGCGCCTTGACCCGCTCCACGGCAATTCCCACGCTTTCGGAATGGCCATGCGCGGTGTCGATCACAATCATATCCACGCCCGCATCAATCAGGGCCTGGGACCGTTCAAACCCTGCATCGCCCACGGTGGAGGCCGCGGCCACACGCAAGCGGCCCAGCTCATCCTTGCATGCGGTCGGATTGAGTACGGCCTGCTCGGTGTCTTTCAGCGTCAAAAGCCCGGTCAGCTTGCCCGTCCCGTCCGTGACCAAAAGCTTCTCGATCCGGCGTACTTTCATCAGGCTTTTGGCCTCTTCCAGCTCCGCAGGCTCGTGCAGAAGGGCAAGATTGTCGGAGGTCATCATCGCATGCACGGGTGTTGCGTCATCTTCGGCAAAGCGCATGTCGCGGTTGGTCACGATCCCCACGACCCGGCCCGATCCGTCGACCACGGGGAAGCCCGTCACGCGGTACCGTTCCTGAAGCGCCTTTGCATCAGCCAGCGTCTGATCCGCTGTGAGCGTGATGGGGTTGTAGACAATACCGCTTTCGAAGCGTTTCACGCGGCGCACTTCCTGGGCCTGCTCATCAATGGTGAGGTTGCGGTGCACCACGCCCATGCCGCCCGCTTGCGCCATGCAAATCGCCATGCGCCCCTCGGTCACGGTGTCCATCGCCGAGCTTAGAAGCGGGATGTTGAGGGCGATGGTTTGCGTCACGCGCGTGCGCGTGTCGGCGGTGCTGGGCAGCACGTTCGAGGCCGCAGGGACAAGCAGAACATCATCGAAGGTAAGGGCCTCACGAATTTCCATTGCACATCTCCTTGGCAAAGCTCGTTTGGCGCGTCCCTATGGCATGGTCGCGGGGGAAAGGAAAGCACGTATCTGCCGTTGCCAGCGGGGCTTCGCCCCCGATAGGCTATGCACATGCGCCACATCAGGAGACCCCGGCATGAGCACCCACGGATATGAAACAGGCCGCCTCGATCTGCCCTTCGTGGGCATCTGCACCTTCGGCAAACGCCCCTATCAGCCGGATTGGAGCGCGCTCAGCGCCGATATCGCCATCATCGGCGCACCTTTCGACGGCGGCACGCAATATCGCCCCGGCGCGCGCTTCGGCCCTCGCTCGGTGCGTGAGGCGTCAACGCTCTTCAGCTTTGGCCATGCCGGCGCCTATGACCATGAAGATGACGCGACCTACCTGCCCGGTGATGTCCGCATCGAGGATATGGGCGACGCCGATATCGTTCACACCGACACGGCCCAGAGCCATGCCAATATCGCAAAGGCCGTGCGCGCCGCCCTTGATGCGGGCGCGCTTCCCGTGACCATTGGTGGCGATCACTCGATCAACATCCCCTGCATCGACGCGTTTGAGGGCCATGGCGACATCCACATTCTTCAGATCGACGCTCATCTCGATTTCGTAGACGAACGCCACGGTGTCCGCAACGGCCACGGCAACCCGATGCGCCGCGCCGCCGAGAAGCCTTATGTCACGGGCCTCACACAGATCGGCATCCGCAACGTTTCCTCCACCGCAAAGGAAGGCTATGATGCAGCCCGCGCCATGGGCTCCGATATCCTGTCGGTCCGCCAGTCCCGCGCGCTGGGGGCCGAAGCGACGGCTGCCCGTATCCCCAAAGGTGCGCGGCTCTACATCACAATCGATATCGACGCGTTCTGCCCCTCCATAGCCCCCGGGACAGGCACACCCAGCCATGGTGGCTTTCTCTACTACGAGGTGCTGGAAATCCTGCAAAACGTGGCCCAAGCCCATGAGATCATTGGCATTGATCTGGTCGAGGTCGCCCCGGCATATGACCCCACGGACAGCACATCAATCCTTGCAGCACAGCTTTTGCTGAACCTTCTGGGGTTTATCTTCCACGCCCGCAAAGCGTAAGCGCACGGCGCGCCACACACGCCCACCGCCCGGCCCCAGCCACAGGGAAAGGCCGGGCTGATCCTGCGCGCGCGACAGCGCGCTCCTTTGGATCAGGGCACCAGCCTGGCATCATGCCGCGCGCGTGCATTATTATGACGCAATCCACCCGCCCCGCACGCGTTAAAACTCTATGGTCTGCTCAGATAACAGCGCACGCACCCGCACCGCCAAGGAGCATCCATGAGCACCGATCCCCTCGTCGTCTTCACGCCTTCGGGCAAACGCGGTCATTTCCCGGTCGGCACACCTGTTCTCACGGCCGCGCGCCAGCTGGGCGTCGATCTCGATTCGGTCTGTGGCGGGCGCGGCATCTGTTCCAAATGCCAGATCACACCCTCCTATGGTGAATTTTCCAAACACGGTGTCACCGCGCTTGAGGGGGCGCTCTCGGACTGGAACTCGGTCGAACAGCGCTATGACGATAAACGCGGACTCAAAACCGGACGCCGCCTCGGCTGTCAGGCCACCGTCAAGGGCGATATCGTGATCGATGTGCCGCCCGAATCTCAGGTCCACCGCCAGGTCGTGCGCAAGGCCGCCTCCGCCCGTGCGATGGTTATGGACCCGGCCACCCGGCTTTATTTCGTCGAGGTGGACGAGCCCGATATGCACACGCCCACAGGCGATCTGGAGCGACTTGAGCGCGCCCTGCGCGAGCAATGGGAGATCCCCGCGATCCGCGCGGACCTCACGCTTCTCGCAAAGCTGCAGCCCGTTCTGCGCAAGGGAAAATGGCAGGTCACGGTGGCGCTGCACAAGTCGCACACAGACACGGTCGCGCGGCTGATCGAGGTCTGGCCGGGCTTGCATGAGGGGGGCCTTTACGGGCTGGCCATAGATCTGGGCTCCACCACCATCGCCGCCCATCTGACCGACCTTGAAACGGGGGCTGTCACCGCATCCTCGGGCATCATGAACCCGCAAATCCGCTTTGGCGAAGACCTGATGAGCCGCGTTTCCTACGCCATGATGAACCCCGGCGGTGACAAGGAAATGACCCGTGCCGTACGCGAGGCGATGGACACGCTTTTGTCCGAGATCGCCACCGAAGCGGGGATTGATCCTGCGCTGATCGTGGAGACGGTGATCGTCTGCAATCCGGTCATGCACCACCTTCTCTTGGGGATTGACCCGGTTGAGCTGGGACAAGCCCCCTTCGCGCTCACCACCTCCGAAAGCATATCGATGGATGCGCGCGATCTGGACCTCACGGCGATCAACGCCCGTGCGCGCACGTATATTCTGCCCTGCATTGCAGGCCATGTGGGGGCAGATGCCGCCGCCGTTGCCCTGTCGGAAGAGCCGGGCAAATCCGATGATCTCGTGCTCATCGTCGATGTGGGCACCAACGCCGAAATCCTTCTGGGCGACAAGACCCGCGTTCTCGCCTGCTCCTCGCCCACAGGCCCCGCCTTTGAGGGCGCGCAGATCAGCTCGGGTCAGCGCGCAGCCCCCGGCGCCATCGAGGCGATCCGCATTGATCCCGTGACCAAGGAGCCGCGTTTCAGGGTGATTGGCTGCGAGCTTTGGTCCGATGAGGCGGGCTTCGACGCAGCCACCGCAGGCTCCGGCATTACTGGCATTTGCGGCTCGGGTATCATCGAGGCGGTGGCCGAGCTACGCATCGCGGGGCTGATGGACGAGAACGGCCTGTTGGGCTCTGCCGAGGCCACCGCCACGCCCCGGATGGTGGCCGAGGGGCGCACGCATAGCTATCTGGTGCAAGATTCCACCGCAGAGGGCGGCCCGCGTATCACTGTGACCCAAGGCGATATTCGCGCCATTCAGCTCGCGAAATCCGCGCTTTATGCGGGCGCGCGTCTTTTGATGGATGAGCGCGGCGTGGACAAGGTGGACCGCGTGGTTCTGGCGGGAGCATTCGGCGCGCATATCTCCAACCTGCACGCGATGGTCCTTGGCATGATCCCCGACGCGCCTCTCGACAAGGTCACCTCGGCCGGTAACGCCGCTGGCACTGGCGCGCGTATCGCGCTCTGCTCGGTCGAGGCACGGCGCGAGATCGAGCGCGTCGTGGGCCAGATCACCAAGGTCGAGACGGCGATCGAGCCCAAGTTTCAGGAGCATTTCGTCGCCGCAAACGCGATCCCGCATAAGACGGATAAGTTCCCTGAGCTCTCGAAGATCATGACCCTGCCAAACCCGAACTTCAACGCAGGATCGGGCGGCGGTGCGGCGGGTGGGCGACGCAGGCGGCGTGGCTAGGTTTATGCATGAGGCTCCGGACCGGGTCCGGGGCCTCTCGCAATGGCCAGTACAGCTTAGTAATTGCCCGCCACATATTTCGCGATCGCCCCACCGCGCGAATTCACGTCCAGCTTTTGGTAGATCGCCTTGAGATAATACTTCACCGTATTCTCCGACAGGCCCAACCGGGCCGAGATCTGGAAATTGGTGAGACCATCGACCAAAAGCCCGAGTATCTCATGCTCGCGCCGCGAGAGGCTGTCGGCCTGCTCATTGGTGAGGCGGCGCAGAATATCCGTGGGCACGATGGAATGCCCCTCCACCAGCTTCCCCAATATCTTGGGCAAGCTGATCAGAATCTGGCTCATCATGCAGACAGAATTGGCACCGGATTTGATCGCGGCCCGGATAAACGCAAACTCGGTCTCATCGGCCACCACGACGACCATCGCCGCCGGATAGTCGCGTCTGAGCATGTCGAGCGCATCCGACAGGTCCGCATCCGCAAGCCGCACACCGAGAATCACGATGACCTGCCCACGCTCTGCCTCCAGAAGTTTGCGCAGCCCGGACAGCTCGGTCGCAAAACTGCCCAGTTCCACTCCGGGAATTTGCCCCAGAAGTGAGCCAATGCCCTGGCAAACGATCAATTGGCGATCGGCCACAATAACACGGGATATGGGGAGGGTGATGTCGTCCATCCACAATAGCTGCACAACCACGCGAGGATTGTCACGCGATTCTCGCACATTGCCCCCAAGAGTGCAGCAGGACAGTCGCAAAAACCGTACCGCGCCGTGCGGCCTGCACCACCCCTGCGGGTAGCGCCGCCCTACCCGTTCGCGCAGACCTGTCGCCCCGCGTTCGCTCAGGCCATTCCTTCGGGGATATTCGCGCAGGGGCAGTCAGAAGATAGTGCGGCCAAACATTAGGAGGAGACACATCATGAACGGCAACAAGCACCTATTCATCCCCGGCCCCACCAACGTGCCCGAAGAGGTGCGTCGCGCCATGAACGTGCCGATGGAAGATATGCGTGCGCCGGACTTTGGTGATTTCGTAACCGGACTTCTGACCGATATGAAAAAAGCCTTCCGCATGGAAAACGGCCGTGTCTTCATCTTTCCCTCCTCCGGGACCGGCGCATGGGAATCGGCAATCCAGAATACGCTGACCGCAGGCGACAAGGTTTTGATGTCACGCTTTGGTCAGTTCAGCCTGCTCTGGGTCGATATGGCCGAGCGTCTGGGCCTGAATGTGGAGCTGTGCGATGTGGAGTGGGGAAAGGGCGTCCCGCTTGAAGATTATGAGCGTATCCTCAAAGCCGATACCAAGCATGAGATCAAAGCCGTGTTCGCCACGCAAAACGAGACGGCCACCGGCGTGTCGTCGGATGTCGAAGGCGTGCGCCGCGCGCTGGACGCGGCTGACCACCCGGCGATGCTCTTTGTGGATGGTGTGAGCTCCATCGCGTCGATCCCCTTCGAAATGGAGAAATGGGGCGTCGATCTGGCCGTGTCCGGCAGCCAAAAGGGCTTCATGCTGCCCGCAGGCCTCGGCTTTCTGGCGGCAAGCGAAAAGGCATTGGCGGCCAACGCCTCCAATTCCGAGAAAATGACCCGCTGCTATTTCAGCTTCGAGGACATGATCAAGCTGAACGACACAGGTTACTTTCCCTACACGCCTGCGACACAGCTTCTGCGCGGCCTGCGCACGGCCCTCGACATGATCCTCGCGGACGGGATGGAGAGCATCTGGGCGCGTCACAAATTCCATGCCGAAGGCGTGCGCCGCGCCGTGGCTGCATGGGATGGATGCGAATTGGTTGCGCGCGGCCCTGAATGGGCCTCCGACACCGTCTCGGCGATCTACACCCCTGAAGGTGTCGATGCGCGCGATGTGATTTCCGGCGCGTATTACAAATATCAAACCTCGCTCGGCACAGGCCTCAACAAGCTGATGGGCAAGGCGTTCCGGATCGGCCACCTTGGGTCGCTTAATCCTGTCATGCTCTGTGGTGCTATTTCCGCCGCGGAAATGGCCCTTCTGGATGCGGGTGCGAAAATTCAGCCCGGCTCCGGCGTGGCCGCCGCCCAAGAACATTACCGCACCAAAAGCGCGTAAGGAGATCACACAATGAGCAATCCAAAAATCCTCGTCACCCGCCAATGGCCCGCGGGCCCCCAAGAGCGGTTGGCGGCAAGCCATGATGTGACTTTCCGCACCCCCGACACGACGATGAGCCATGATGAGTTCATGGCCGCCGCCGAGACCTATGACGTGATCATGCCGACCGTCTCGGACAAGATACCGGCAGAGTTCTATCCAGCGGCCAAAGGCAAGGTGAAGATGCTCGCAAGCTACGGGGTGGGCTACAACCATATCGACGTGGACGCAGCACGCGCAAATGGCATCGCGGTGACCAACACGCCCGACGTGCTGACCGATTGCACCGCCGATCTGGCGATGGGGCTGCTTCTGGCCGCCGCGCGCCGCATTGGCGAGGGCGAGCGTGAGACCCGCGCGGGCAAATGGGAAGGCTGGCGCCCCACCCATATGATCGGCAAGAAGGTGACCGGCGCCACGCTCGGCATCGTTGGCTTCGGTCGCATTGGCCAGGCGATGGCGCGGCGTGCGCATTTCGGCTTTGGCATGAAGGTCGTGTTTCAGGACGCCTGGAACGTGCCGGATGATATCAAGGCGGCGAACGGCGATGCCGAGCAATTGGGCAGCATTGAAGAGGTAGCGGCCGCGTCGGATTTCCTGTCGCTGCACTGCCCCGGTGGAGATGCCACTTTCAAGCTGATCAACGCAGATATCTTCAAGGCGATGAAGCCCGGCTGCATCCTCGTGAACTCAGCGCGCGGCGATGTGGTGGATGAGGATGCTCTCTTTGACGCCCTGGATGCAGGCACCTTGACCGCGGCTGGCCTGGATGTGTTCATGGGCGAGCCTGCTCTGGACCCACGGTTTCTGACCTACGAAAACCTCGTGCTGGCGCCCCATCTGGGCAGTGCCACGGACGGGACGCGCGATGCGATGGGCCACCGCGCAATCGACAATATGGAAGCCTTCCTCAAAGGCGACACGCCCGGCGATCTGGTCAGCTAGATTCCACCGAGGGACATCTTGAAAGGCCGCCGCTTGTCTCGGCGGCCTTTTGCCTTTCCGGCCATACGACACCGTATTGCACAAGACTGCGCGATTCAGCACCTGCATGAAGTTTCGTATCGTAAACTTCTATTTTCCTTAGGAAAACCATGGTCCTGCTCAGTGTGCGCCAGTATCCCACCCATTAAAAACGGGTAGCCCAACCCTACCCGTTCGGACCACCCTCACGGGTGGCGGGCCACCGATCCTACCCAAGGGAAAGTGCCTCGGTAAGGTCTTACAGGGCAAGGTGGTCTTGTAACGCTCTGGCGGGTCCGGCCCGCCGATGATTCCAGGGAGGGACACTCATGAGCTACACACTTCACCCGCTGAAAAAGCAACGCCTTCAACGCTCGGAGCTGGCTGTGCCAGGGTCGAACCCGTCGATGATCGACAAGGCCGCCGATTCCAACGTGGACGTGATCTTCCTCGATCTCGAAGACGCCGTGGCCCCCCCAGAGAAAGTGCAGGCGCGCAAGAACATCATTCAGGCGCTGAACGACATCGACTGGAAAGCCAAAGGCAAGACGATGTGTATCCGCATCAATGGCCTCGATACACATTACATGTACCGCGATGTGGTTGATATCGTTGAGCAAGCGGGGCAGCACCTCGACACGATCCTCGTTCCGAAAGTGGGTGTCCCGGCCGATATTTACACGGTTGAGACCATGGTCAGCCAAATCGAGGAGGCGATGGGCTATACCCACCAGATCGGCCTTGAGGCGCTCATCGAAACAGCCCTCGGCATGGCAAACGTGGAGGCGATTGCTGCCGCGCCCGGCCGCCTTGAAGCGATGCATTTCGGCGTGGCCGATTATGCCGCCTCCAACCGGGCGCGCACCGTGGTTATCGGCGGTCTGAACCCCGATTACCCCGGCGATCAATGGCACTTCGCGCTGAGCCGCATGACTGTTGCCTGCCGCGCTTTCGGCCTGCGGGCCATCGACGGCCCATTCGGTGATTTCAACGATCCCGATGGCTATATCCTCGCCGCGAAACGCGCCGCCGCCTTGGGTATTGAAGGTAAATGGGCCATTCACCCAAGCCAGATCGACATGGCCAATGATGTGTTCTCGCCTCCAGAGGCCGAAGTGACCCGCGCGCGCAACATCATCAAAGCCCTGCGTGAGGCCGAGGCCCAAGGCAAAGGTGCCGCCAGCCTTGACGGCAAGATGATCGACGCCGCCTCCGAGCGGATGGCAAATAATGTCCTTACCGTCGCGGATGCAATTGTCGCGAAGAACGGAGGCTAAGCATATGGATATCCACGAGTATCAGGCAAAAGACCTGCTCAAGCGCTTTGGGGTCAACGTGCCCCGTGGCGGTATCGCCTACAGCCCCGAACAGGCTGTGTATCGCGCGCGCGAGCTTTCGGGCGAGAAATGCGTCGTCAAGGCGCAGATCCATTCCGGCGCACGCGGAAAAGCTGGCGGCGTGCGGATTTGCTCCTCTGATGACGAAATCTCGGACGCCGCAAGCTGGATGCTGGGCCGCAAGCTGGTCACCCACCAGACCGGACCGCAAGGCAAGATGGTAAGTCGCCTCTACATTGAGGAAGCCACTGACATCGCGCAGGAAATCTACCTTGGATTCGTGATGGACCGCACCGAAGAGCGTGTCGTCGTCGTGGCCTCCGCCCAAGGCGGGATGGAGATCGAGGATATTTCCGCGAACGAGCCTGACAGCATCATCCGCTCCGTGGTGGACCCTGCCGTCGGTATGCAGAACTTTCAGGCGCGCGAGATTGCCTTTCAGCTGGGCCTCGACGCTTCGCTGATCAATCAGGCCACCAAGACCATCATCGGTGCCTACCGCGCGATGGAAGAGCTTGACGCGAGCATGGTTGAGATCAACCCGCTCGTGGTGACCGGCGGTGGTGAAATCGTCGCCCTCGATGCCAAGCTGAGCTTCGACAACAATGCCCTCTTCCGCCGCCCGGAAATCTCCGAGCTGCGCGACAAGAGCCAGGAAGATCCGCGCGAGACCTATGCCGAGGATCGGGGGCTGAACTATATCGGCCTTGAGGGCGAAATCGGCTGTATCGTGAATGGTGCGGGCCTCGCCATGGCCACGCTCGACATGATCAAGATGGCCGGAGGCGAGCCGGCGAACTTCCTCGATGTGGGGGGCGGGGCAAGCCCTGAGCGTGTGCTCATGTCCTTCAAGGCGGTTCTGAATGATCCCAACGTGGAGGCGATTCTCGTGAACATCTTCGCCGGAATCAACCGCTGCGACTGGATCGCCGAAGGCGTTGTGCGCGCAGTGCAGGAGCTGGAACTGACCATGCCCCTCGTCGTGCGCCTGTCGGGCACGAATGTCGATGAGGGCCGCGCCCTGATCAACGAGAGCGGGCTCAACATCATAACGGCCGACACGTTGGCCGAGGCAGCGGATAAGGTTGTCGGCGCGTGGAAAGACGCACGCAGCAAGAACGGAGGGGCGGTCTGATGGCAATCCTGATCAACAAAAACAGCAAGGTTCTGGTCACAGGCCTGACCGGGCGTATCGGCAGCTTTCACGCGTCCGAGATGGCCGAATATGGCACCAATGTCGTGGGAGGCGTAACGCCCGGCAAGGGCGGCAGCACCCATAACGGCCTCCCGGTGTTCAACACCGTCAAAGGCGCTGTGGCCGAGACGGGGGCCGATCTCGTCATCGCCTTCGTGCCTCCCCCCTTCGCCGCAGACAGCATCATGGAAGCCGCCGATGCCGGCATCAAAACCTGCGTGTGTATCGCCGATGGCATCCCCACACAGGACATGATCCGCGTGAAGCGCTACATGCGCCGCTACAAGGCAGAGAGCAAAATGCGCCTTATCGGGCCGAACTGCGCCGGGATCATCACCCCCGGGCAGGCCTTCGCGGGTCTCATGCCGCCCCATATCTATCTGCCGGGGCGTGTCGGCATCGTGGGCCGCTCGGGCACTCTGGGCTACGAGGCCGCGAGCCAGATGAAGAGCTACGGTATCGGCGTATCTTCTTCGATCGGCATTGGCGGCGATCCGATCAATGGCTCCAGCTTCCGCGATATTCTTGAGCTTTTCGAGAATGATCCCGACACGGATGCGGTTGTCATGGTCGGTGAGATCGGTGGCCCGCAGGAGGCAGAGGCGGCGGAGTATATCCGCGACCACATGACCAAGCCGGTTGCTGCCTATATCGCGGGTCTGTCAGCCCCAAAAGGGCGGACCATGGGCCATGCAGGGGCCATCGTGTCGGCCTTCGGCGAAAGCGCGCAGGAAAAGGTCGAGATCCTTGGTCAAGCGGGCGTCACCATCGTGCCAACCCCGTCGGCCTTTGGTGAGACCGTGCAAAAAATGCTGGCGTAACCCCAAGACCCAAGCTTGTGGGGCGCGCTTTGAGCCTCTGAAGCGCCGGTGGAGATACCCGTCTCCACCGGCGTTTTTTCATGCGCGCTCTGTGGCGCAAAAACCCCGCCTTATTTCTGCCATCTTTGCGCCCCACCACCGCCCTGATACGCGGCAAACCTGAGGGAATAGGCAGAAAGACCCTTTGGCGCATGTCGGTTGGGTCGCAAATGAGGAGGCACGCAAGATGCCCAAGACGAGCAACACCCCCCGCCCCGCGTCCAAGACCCAAAGCGCAGGTGCCAAATCCGCACCAAGGCCCGCGCCGCAATCCGCACCGCGGCAGATCATAACGGATTTTGCTAGCATCTGATCCCGCCTGCGCGGCTGATCTTGCCCCCAAACGCAAAAAAGGCAGCCCATCAAGGGCTGCCTTTCCAAGGCCGTTTCCGGCTCATTTCACAGCTGCGGTTTAGCCGACAAGCTCAAGACCCGAGAAGAAATATGCGATTTCTTCCGCCGCCGTCTCAGGCGCGTCCGAGCCGTGGACGGAGTTCTCACCAACGCTTTCGGCAAAATCCGCGCGCACGGTGCCGGGGGCCGCATCGGCAGGGTTTGTGGCCCCCATGACTTCGCGGTTCTTTGCGATTGCACCCTCGCCTTCCAGAACCTGCACAACCACTGGACCCGACGCCATGAATTCGCAAAGCTCACCGTAAAACGGACGCTCGGCGTGGACCGCATAGAACTGTCCGGCTTGCGCCATGGTCAATTGGATGCGCTTCTGCGCGACGATGCGCAGGCCTGCGTCTTCGAACTTGGCGTTGATCTTGCCAGTCAGGTTGCGTTTGGTCGCATCGGGTTTGATGATGCTCAGCGTGCGTTCAGTCGCCATGATATGCCTCTTTTAAGTAAAGGGGGCTTGGGGCCCATCGCCCCGCCCCATGATGGATCGCGGCCCCGATACCATGCACGCCTTGCCATGAAAAGCGTGGATTGACGCGGGCTGCTGCTTGCGGCACTTGGGGCCTCATGCTGCGCATTTCAGATATCTCATATTCCGTCGCGGGCCGCCCGCTGATCGAGAACGCCACCGTGTCGATCCCGGATGGCCACAAGGTCGGCATTGTCGGGCGCAACGGCACGGGCAAAACGACGCTCTTTCGCCTGATCCGGGGGGAGTTGGCGCTGGATTCGGGCGAGATCACCATGCCTTTGCGTGCCCGCATCGGCGGCGTGGCGCAAGAGGTGCCCGGCAACGAGGTGAGCCTCATCGACACGGTGCTGGCCGCCGATGTGGAGCGCGCGAGCCTGTTGGCTGAATCCGAGACAGCTCAGGACGCTGCCCGCATTTCCGAGATTCAGACAAGGCTGGCCGATATCGACGCATGGGGCGCCGAGGCGCGCGCGGCGTCGATCCTCAAGGGTCTGGGCTTTGGCGACAAAGAACAACGCATGCCCTGCTCCGCCTTCTCGGGCGGCTGGCGGATGCGCGTGGCGCTGGCCGCAGTTCTCTTTTCGCAGCCTGATCTCTTGCTGCTCGATGAGCCGACCAACTATCTCGACCTTGAAGGCGCTTTGTGGCTTGAGACCTATCTCGCCAAATATCCCCACACCGTGCTGATCGTGAGCCATGATCGCGGACTTCTCAACCGCGCGGTAGGCGAGATCCTGCACTTGGAGGACCGCAAGCTCACGCTTTATAATGGTGGCTATGACACATTCGCGCGCACCCGTGCCGCGCGGCTCGCTGCCGCCGAGTCCGAGGCGCGCAAGCAAGACGCCCGCCGCGCGCATCTGCAAAGCTTTGTGGACCGTTTCCGCGCCAAAGCCTCCAAGGCGGTGCAGGCGCAATCGCGGCTCAAGATGATCGAGAAGATGACCCCGATCACAACCCCGCAAGAGGCCGCGCTCAAGAAATTCACGTTCCCCTCGCCCGAGGAGCTGTCGCCGCCCATCATCTCGATGGAGGGGGCATCAGTCGGATATGGCGAGACCACAATCCTGTCGCGCCTCAACCTGCGCATAGATCAGGACGACCGGATCGCCCTTCTCGGCACGAATGGGGAGGGCAAGTCTACCCTCTCCAAAATGCTGGCCGGCAAGCTGGAGCGGATGACCGGCGCGATGAACACCTCGTCAAAGCTGCGCGTGGGTTATTTCGCGCAGCATCAGGTCGAGGAGCTTCATGTCGACGAGACCCCCATCGACCATATACGCCGCCTGCGCCCCAGCGAGACACCTTCGCGCCTGCGCGCGCGACTGGGCGGCTTTGGCATCGGGGCCGAGCAGGCGGAAACGCTTGTTGGCAAGCTCTCGGGTGGGCAAAAGGCACGGTTGTCGCTGATGCTGGCCACGATCGACGCACCGCATATGCTGATCCTTGATGAGCCGACCAACCACCTTGATATCGAAAGCCGCGAGGCGCTCGTGGAGGCGCTCACCGCCTATAGTGGCGCTGTGATCCTCGTGAGCCACGATATGCACCTTCTGAGCCTCGTGGCCGACCGGCTCTGGCTCGTCAAGGACGGGCGCGTGGCCCCCTATGAGGGTGATCTGGAGAGCTACCGCGCCATGCTGCTGGCTTCTGATACGCCGATGAAGAAGCCAAAAGAAGCCAAGCCGAAACGCCCCTCGCGCGATACGATCCTTGCGCTGCGCGCCGATGTTAAGAAATGCGAACAGCGCGTTGAAAAACTGAATGAAATGGGCGATAAGCTAGCCAAGAAACTGGCTGATCCGCGCATGTATGATGACGGCAAATCCGATGAGGCCGCCGTGTGGCAGCGCAAGTATTCCGAAGTTATGGAAGCCCAGGAGCGCGCCGAGGCAATGTGGGTCAAGGCGCTTGAAAAGCTGGAGAAGGCCGAGGCCTGAGCGCGCTTGACTTCCGCGTCTGCGGGCGCGAGTGAGGATTATGGACACCGCCTTTCTCATTACGACCTTCGTCACGCTCTTCATTATCCTCGATCCGATCGCGCTGACGCCGATGTTCGCGGCCCTGACCCAAGGGCTGACCGCGGCGCAAAGGCGCAGCGTGGGTCTCAGGGCATGTGTGACGGCGTCCATCATCCTGATCATCTTTGCGCTGGCCGGTGAGGCCGTGCTTGGATTTATCGGCATTTCGATGCCCGCGTTCCGTATTGCGGGCGGGCTTTTGCTCTTCCTGACTGCGCTTGAGATGCTTTTTGAGAGACGCACCAAGCGGCGCGAGGATCAGGCGGATATCGATGATTTCCCCGATCCGTCGATCTTTCCATTGGCCATGCCACTGCTTGCGGGGCCCGGTGCGATTGCGTCCGTTATCCTTCTCTCGGGGCAACAGCCGGGATTTACCGGCGCATTCTGGGTGATTGGGGTCATGCTTTCGGTGATGGTCATCGTGTTTGTGTTCTTCCTCTCTGCGGGCCTGCTGGAGCGCGGCTTGGGCAAGACCGGCATCAACATCGTCACACGGCTTTTCGGGATGCTTCTTGCGGCGCTTGCGGTGCAATTCGTGCTGGATGGTTTGCGCGGATTTGGCATCGCGGGCTAGGCGCGGGCGCGGCGCAGACCTATATGGCCCTTAGCGTGCAAGGAGAGGCCCATGGATAACATTGACACCGCACAGTTGATCTATCTGTCGCTTCTTGGCGGGGCGATTGCCTTTTGGTTCCTTGTCGCCAATCGCGGGCAAATGGGCAAAGTGCTGCAAGGTGCCGTGATGTGGGGGCTGATTTTCATTGCTGTCATCGCGGCCTACGGGCTTTGGGGCGATATCCAGACCACGGTGCAACCGCGCCAGACGGTCTCGACGGAGACGGGGCAGATCATCCTGCCGCGCGGCGCAGGCGGGCATTATTTTCTTGAGGCGGAGGTGAACGGCACGCCGATGCGCTTTGTCGTGGACACAGGCGCCACCCATGTGGTTCTGAGCCAGGAGGACGCGGCGCGCATTGGCTTTGACCCAGACGCACTCACGTATTTCGGGACCGCGCAAACCGCCAATGGCATCGTGCGCACAGCGCCCGTCGAAATCGACACAATCACCATCGGAGACCTCACGGATCGCGGCGTGCGCGCTGTGGTGAATGAGGGGGATTTGTTCGAGTCGCTTCTGGGCATGAGCTATCTTGAGCGGTTTTCAAATATTCAGATCGCAAATGACCGCCTGATCCTCACCCGCTGAGTGAGGATCGCCCTTCAAGCCCCTTCCTTTTCGGCTTTTTTCTCCCAGCGGCCACTTTCCTCAGACCAGTATTGCGCGGCACATCCCGCCTCCGTCAGCGCTTTCCACTGGCCGCGCGCATGATCGAGGGCTGCCGCGTCGTTGCCATCAAAAAGCACACAGACCCGCTCCATCCGGCCCACTTCTTCCGCCGTCACATCCGCTCCGTCCACCGCCATCAGGCAGACCGCGCCATTGGCCGCCTCACCGTGGGTGGTCAGCAGCACAGGCTGATCGGCCGCATGGGGCGATGTGGCCAGTCCGTGGGGCAAGAACCCCTCCTCCGGGCCGCGCCAAAGCTGCGCATCAAGCCACTCCATCCGCCCCGCGTCGCGCCCCCGCACGGCGACGCGCCAGCCCGCGCCCAGCGCCTTTTCCAGAAGCGCGGGCAGGGTGGCCTCGAGGGGCCGCCGCGTCAGGTGATAGAAATACGCAGCCCCCATCAACCCTCCAGCATATCCGCCACCAGCCGGTTCAGCGCCATGACGCCCCAACCCGTCGCTCCTTTGGGGGCATAGGCCGTATCAGCCTTCACCGACGCTACGCCCGCAATGTCGAGATGAATCCACGGCGTGCCCTCCTGCACATAGCGCAAAAGGAATTGCGCCGCCGTGATCGAGCCCGCATCGCGCCCGCCCACGTTCTTCATATCCGCGATCTGGCTCTTGATCATATCGTCATAGGCTTGGCCCATCGGCATCCGCCACGCGCCCTCGCCCTCGGCCTCGGCGGATTTCAGAAACGCCCGGCTCAGATCATCATCGTTGGAGAAAACACCCGCGTTTTCATGGCCCAGCCCCACGATGATCGCGCCGGTCAGGGTGGCCAGATCAATCATCGCGCGCGGTTTGTAGGTCTCCTGCGCATACCACATCACATCCGCCAGAACGAGGCGGCCTTCGGCGTCGGTGTTGATGACCTCCACCGTGTCACCTTTCATCGAGGTCACGACATCGCCGGGCCGCGTGGCCCGGTCCGACGGCATGTTCTCCACAAGACCCACAAGGCCCACGACATTGGCCTTGGCCTTGCGCCGCGCAATCGTGCGCATTGCGCCCGCGACGACGCCCGCGCCGCCCATATCCATCGTCATGTCTTCCATGCCGCTCGCAGGCTTGAGGCTGATGCCGCCTGTGTCAAACACGACGCCCTTACCGACCAGAGCCAGCGGCGCGTCGCCTTTGGGGCCACCCATCCACTCCATGACAGCCACCTTGGACGGGCTGATGGAGCCATGGCCCACGCTCAACAAACACCCCATGCCGAGTTTTTCCAACTCCGGCTCTTCCAAGATTTTTACCTTGAGGCCAAGCGCTTCCAAATCCTTGATCCGCTTGGCAAATTCCGTGGTGGTGAGATGGTTGGCAGGTTCGCTCACCAAATCGCGGGTGAAAAACACGCCCTCGGCCACAGCGTTTATGCCTGCCGCGCTCACCTCCTCGGGTTTGGCCACCTGTATGGTGATGCCCTGCATCGCCTTGACCTCTTCCGTCTTGCGGGCGGTAAACTTGTAAGCCCGCAGCACCGCACCCAGCGCCACCTCCTCGGGGCGGCGCATAGCGCCGGCAAGGATCAGCATGGGCCCGTCGCCCTTCACCTTGCCCAGTGCGGCACCCGCCTTGCGCGCCTCCACAGATTTTGCACCGCGCTCCACGCACAGCACATCCACCGCTTCGGCCTTCATCCCCACAGGCCAGGCCAGTGTTTTGACGTCACCTGATTTGGCCTTCTCAAGTGCCCCGCTCTCGATCATCCGCGCAAGCGCCCCCTTCGTGAGGCGGTTGACCCGCCGTGCGGCAGGATCAAGCTTGCCATCCTGCCCCACGCATATGGCGACACGACCCTCTACCTCGGCAATGGCATCGAGATCAGCGGCAGTCACGGTAAGCGTGGCGATGGGGGTTTGGGGGCTCATGAAGCGTCTCCTTGATGGGTGTCTGGCCTGTATGTGACCTGCGTCGGACCCACCAGATAGCGCCGGGCCCGGGCGCGCCCAATAGGGCTCATTTCGCGGCGATGTGCAATCCCGGGCGCGGTGCTCCGCGCAGACCTGCGCCGCGCGCGTTATTGGTGTTTTCCAATGCCGCCAATTGCGATAGGTTCCCACTAGATATGGGGGATAGGAGACAGGTGTGACCAGATTCGACCGCTACATGCTGTCGCAATTCATGGTGCTCTTCGGATTCTTCGCGCTGGTTCTGGTATCCATCTTCTGGATCAACAAAGCGGTGCGCATGTTCGATCGGTTGATCAGCGATGGTCAATCCACTTGGGTATTCTTGGAATTCACGGCGTTGACGCTTCCGGGCGTGATCGGCATCGTGTTGCCCATCGCGGCCTTCGCAGGGGCCGTTTATGTCACAAACCGGCTCAGCACCGAATCCGAGCTTACCGTCATGCAGGCCACTGGCTATTCCCCGTGGCGAATGGCCAGGCCAGTTCTGTTTTACGGGCTGATCGTCGCGCTGATGATGTCTGCCTTGTCCCATTACCTGATCCCCGCGAGCCTCGCGCAATTGGAAGAGCGCCGCATGGAAGTTTCGCGCAACGTCACGGCCAAGCTCTTGACAGAAGGCGAGTTTTTGCATCCGGCCAATGGCGTGACCTTTTACATCCGTGAGATATCCCCCGAGGGAGAACTGCGCGATGTGTTTCTCTCGGATCGACGCAATCCAGACACCGCCGTGACCTATACTTCGGCACAGGCCTATCTGGTGCAAGAGGGTGGCGGGACCAAGCTGGTGATGATCAACGGTCTGGCCCAGAGCCTTGCGCGTGAAGGGCAGCGGCTTTTCACCACCACGTTCGAGGATTTCTCCTACGACATCTCTGCACTGGTCGCCACCAACGCGGCCAATCTCAACAGGATTGCCTTTGCCAGCACATGGGACCTGATCACGGACGCGCGTGCCGTGGCGAAGCGGACCAATGTGAGCCATGCCGAGGCGCTGAGCGTGCTGCACAACCGCTTTACCAGCGCATTGATGTGCGTCGTCGCCGCCCTTGTGGGATTCGCAACGCTGCTGCTGGGCGGCTACAGCCGCTTTGGCGTCTGGCGGCAAATCCTGACGGCATTCGTGCTTCTGGTCGGGCTGAAGCTGATCGAGGGGGCCGTAGCAGGCCCGGTCCTGAGATCCGCGATACTCTGGCCGCTCCTCTACCTGCCCGTTCTGAGCGGTGTTAGTCTGAGCGTGACACTTCTCTACATGGCCGCGTATCCCGGCATCTTGCGCCGTCTGATGCCAAGCCGCAGGGAGGTCTCCGCATGACCCTCCATTACTACTTTGCCCGCAAGTTCCTGTGGACCTTCTTCGGCATCGCCATAATCTTCGTCGTGCTCCTGGCACTCATCGATCTCGTGGACGAGCTTCAGGATTTCCCTGATCTGCCGTTCCTCGATGTTCTTGAGGTCGTGTTGCTCAACTTGCCTCATGCCAATTACGAAATCCTGCCCTTGGTGCTGATCCTCGCCTCGGTCGCCCTCTTTGTGCAGCTTGCGCGCAGCTCGGAGCTTGTGGTGCTGCGCGCCTCGGGACGTTCGGGCCTGGTGGGGTTGATGGCGCCCGTAATCATGGCCGGGATGATCGGCGTGATCGGCGTCACGGTGTTCAACCCGATCGTGGCCGCTTCATCCAAACGTTATAATGATCTGGTCAACGGGCATATGAACATGGGGCAAAGCGTTCTTGCCATCGCCTCCGAAGGGCTTTGGCTGCGACAGGGCAACGCGTTCGGCCAGACTGTGATCCATGCCGTTCGGGCCAGTTCGGATGTCACGGTGCTATACGACACGACATTCATCTCCTTCTCGCCCGAGGGAGAGCCTTTGCGCCGGATCAGCGCGCGCAGTGCGCGCCTGGGAGATGGGGAATGGGTCCTGAGCAGCGCGAAGCTCTGGGATTTGGGCAGTTTGCGCAATCCCGAGGCCGAAGCGCGCCAAATGGAGCGGCTCAGCGTGCCCTCCCCCCTCACACGGGAGCGGATCGTCGATAGTTTCGGCAAGCCGGAATATATTTCCCTCTGGGATTTGCCCCAATTCATCAGACAGCTTGAGGAGGCCGGATTTTCTGCGCGCAGTTATGCCGTCTGGTTCCAGATGGAGTTGGCGCGGCCCCTCTTTCTCATGGCCCTCGTGCTGGTAGCGGCGGCCTTCACTATGCGCCACGGGCGCACCTCCAACACAGGGGTGTCAGTGCTGACCGCGATCATGCTGGGGTTCACGTTGCATTACGTGCGCAACTTCGCACAAGTGCTTGGAGAGAACGGCCAGATTCCGGTAATGCTCGCCGCCTGGGCACCGCCGATTGCATCCTTCATGCTCGCCGCGGGTTTGTTGCTGCATACGGAGGAGGGATGATGCATATGACCCGCCTCCTCCCGCTTCTCGCGCTCTGGATGGCGCTGGTGATGCCGGTCCCTGCCGTCGCGCAGGGCCTCTTGCCGGGCAGCGGGCAAGATACCGGCCCTGCCGTTCTGATCGCCGATGATGTCTATATTACCGGCAATGATACGCTCGTGGCCGAGGGCAATGTCGAAGCGCTTTACCAGGGGCGGCGGATCACGGCGCGCTCCATCACTTACGACCAGACCCGCGAGATTTTGGTTCTGGACGGACCAATAACGCTTGATGACGGCGACTATACGGTTGTTTTGGCGGATAGTGGGGAGCTCGACACAGAGATGCGCAACGGCATCCTGCGCGGCGCGCGGATCGTGATGGACGATCAATTGCAGTTGGCCGCACAGCAGATGAACCGCGTCGAGGGCCGCTACAACCAGCTTTACAAGACCGCCGTCACCTCGTGTCAGGTTTGCACCGATGGTCGCCCCCCCCTGTGGCAGATCCGCGCCCAGCGCGTGATCCACGACCAAGAAACACGCCAGCTTTACCTCCACGATGCACAGTTCCGTATCTTAGATACGCCCGTGTTCTACATGCCCCGCCTGCGTCTGCCCGATCCTACACTGGAGCGCGCAACTGGCTTTCTGACCCCCTCAGTCTACAACTCCACCCTGCTTGGTGTGGGGTTCAAGGTTCCGTATTTCATCCGTATTGGCGATCACAAAGACCTCACCATTACGCCCTATCTCTCGACCGAGACGCGAACGCTTGAGTTGCGCTACAGACAAGCCTTCGCGAATGGCGGGATCGAATTCAATGGCGCAATTTCCGATGATGAGCTGGGACGCGGGCGGCGCGGATACATCTTCGGGCGCGGCGTTTTCGATCTGCGAAATGACTACATCCTGCGCTTCGATTTCGAAGCGGTGAATGACGACGCCTATCTTGTGGACTACGATTATTCCACAAAAGACAGGCTCGACAGCGAGATTTCAATCGAGCGTGTGGACCGCGACGAGTCGATGCGCGTCACGCTCACCTATTACGAAAACCTGCTTTTGAACCAAAGCAACTCGACCCTGCCCACAGTCACCGCCGATGCAGCCTACGAGAAGCGTTTCTTCCCTGCCGCGACAGGGGGAGAGTTGCGCTTCTCCGCTGAGATCGCGAGCGGTTACCGCACCTCTGGCCTTACCACCGATGGACCCGACATCGATCTGTTTGCCGATGGGCGTGATGTCACACGGGTGACAACTGAAGCAACTTGGCTGCGCAGCTGGACCCTGATGGGCGGCCTCCGCGCGGGTGTGCAGGCGGGGCTTGCCGTGGATCATTTCGAGATCGAGGGCGCCGGCGCCACCTCGCTCAGCTCCGAGACGGACGTGACCCCTGTCGCTGCCATCACATTCCGCTATCCGCTGGCCAAGACCACGCCGCGCGGCGTGAGCCATGTAATAGAGCCTGCAATGCAATTGGCCTGGGCGGGTGGCGACACACCAAACGTGCCAAATGAGCGGGCCACGCGCACCGAATTTGACGAAGGCAACCTTTTGTCGTTGTCGCGCTTTGCGGCCGATGATCGCCGCGAGCGGGGGCTGAGCGCGGCTTACGGGCTGACATGGTCCCGGTTTGCTCCTGACGGGCTCTCCAGCACGCTCAGCTTCGGGCAGATCGTGCGCGACCGCACGCAGCGCGAGGCCACGGGCGGGATGACCTTCTCCAGCACCTCCGGGTTGCGCGGGGAGTTTTCCGACACACTCATCGCCGGGCAAATCGCTGCCCAGAACGGGCTGGCCTTTGCCGCACGCGGCCTTTTTGACAAGGATTTTTCAACCACCAAAGCAGAAGCCCGCGCCAGCTGGGAAAATGACCTGGCCAATCTGGGCGCCACATATATTTGGTTGCGCGCCGATCTGATGGAAGAGCGCCCCCGCAACGTCTCCGAATGGGCCTTTGACGGCTCCTACAGGCTGTCGCGCCATTGGACCGGGCGCGCGGAATGGCGCTATGACGTGGTGAACGATGAAAGCGTCACAGCGGGAATCGGCCTTCAATATACGAACGAATGCGTGGATATCGCGCTTTCGGCCTCGCGCAGGTTCGCCTCTTCCACTATCCTGACGCCATCGACCGGTATCAGCCTCACGGTGGGGCTGCGCGGGTTCTCAACCCGGACTGAAGACAAAAGCTACGTGCGAGATTGCAAATGACATTGATGCGCCCCCTTCGCCACCTGACAGCCGCCCTCATTATGGGGACGTGCCTGACTGCGACTGCCATAGCGCCACCTGCCATGGCCCAAGGTCTTTTTGACCCTGTAATCAAGGTAAATGGACAAGCCATCACCCGCTATGAGCTGGAGCAGCGCGCCCGCCTTCTGGGGCTGCTGCGTGCTCCCGCCGAGCCCAACAAGCTGGCCCGTGAGCAATTGATCGAGGACCGTCTGAAGTTGGAGGCGGCCAACCGTCAGGGCATCGTGCTGAGCGATGAAGAGATCGCCACCGGAATGGAAGAATTCGCCGCCCGTGGGAACCTCACCGCCGAGCAGATGATCCAGCTTTTAGAACGCGGTGGCGTCGGCAAGGAAACCTTGCGCGAGTTTGTGCGCGCGGGCCTGACATGGCGCGAGGTGACACGGGTGCGGTTTGGCGCGCGTATCTCGGTGAGCGAGGATGATCTGGAGCGTGGGCGCAACGCAATCGGCTCCGAGACCGGTGTGCGCGTGCTTTTGTCGGAGATCATCATCCCGATGACGCCGCAAAACCAAGAACAGGTGATGGCAAACGCCACTCGCATTTCCGAATTGGACAGCGTGGCTGCCTTCGCGGCCGAGGCGCGGCGCTTCTCCGCAACCACCACACGCGATCGTGGTGGCCAAATGCCGTGGACACCGATCACGCGCTTGCCCGCGGGCCTGCGCCCTCTGGTCTTGGGCCTGGCACCTGGCGAAGTGACGGATCCGCTGCCGCTTGATGGGGCCGTGGCGCTTTTCCAACTGCGAGATATCGAAGAGATCGACGTGGCACAGCCAGAATATTCCGCGATTGAATATGCCGCCTATTACATAGATGGTGGGCGCAGCGACGCGGCCCTCGCGCGCGCCGCGCAGATCGACGCGGATACCGACACATGCGATGATCTATACGGTGTGGCCCAAGGGCAGCCGGAAGCAGTGCTCGAACGCGGCACCAAAGCGCCATCGGAAATTCCACAAGATATCGCCATTGTGCTGTCGCGCCTCGACCCCGGCGAGGTGGATTACACCATGACGCGGGCAAACGGACAAACGCTGGTTCTGTTGATGATGTGCGGACGCGCAGAAGTGATTGCCGACGACCCAGCCACGCCTGCGGCACCTCAAGCTGCCGAGACGTCTGAGGGCGAGGATGGTGGGGAGACCGTGGAGCTTGCGCCCGACGAGACGGCACAGCTTTCGGCTCAGATCGCCAATCAACGGATGGAAAGCTTTTCTGACGGGTATCTTGAGCAGCTGCGCTCCGAGGCGCGGATCATCGAATACTGATGTCTGGCCGCCTGCCCCCGGTCGCGCTGACCTGCGGGGAGCCGGCAGGGATCGGCTCCGAGATCGCAGCCCGCGCACGGGCCGAGCTTGGAGCGGCGCTGCCGTTCTTTTGGATCGGCGATCCGCGGCATTTGCCCCCCGGAACTGAAATCACTGAGATATCATCGCCGCACGATGCGCTGAGCGCGCAGGGTCTGCCCGTTCTGGTGCATGAGATACCCGGGCCCCTCACGCCCGGCACCCCCAACCCGGACCATGCCGAAGGCGTGATCAGCGCTATCGCGCGCGGTGTGGCGCTTGTCCAATCGGGCGCAGCCTCGGCGCTTTGCACGGCCCCCATTCACAAAAAGGCGCTTCAGGACGGGGCGGGCTTTGCCTATCCCGGTCATACGGAATACCTCGCGGCCCTTTGTGGCGTGAAACAGGTGGTGATGATGCTGGCCTCGGACCAGCTGCGCGTCGTGCCTGCGACGATCCACATTCCGTTGAAGGACGTGCCTGCGGCACTGACCGCTGCAGGTCTGCGCGAAACATTGCAGATCACCCATGCAGGCCTGATCCGTGATTTTGGGATCAAAGCACCCCGGATCATAGTCGCGGGGCTAAACCCTCATGCGGGCGAAGGCGGCAAGATGGGACTGGAGGAGATAGAGATGATCGGCCCTGTTGTCGATGAGCTACGTCGTGAGGGTATGGATGTGCGCGGGCCGATGTCCGCAGACACGATGTTTCATGCAGCGGCGCGCGCGGGCTATGACGCGGCCGTGTGCATGTATCACGACCAAGCCCTCATCCCGATCAAGACGCTGGATTTTGACCGGGGGGTGAATGTCACCCTGGGCCTGCCGATCGTGCGGACCTCGCCTGATCATGGCACGGCGCTTGATATCGCGGGCCAAGCGCGGGCGAACCCGACCTCGCTCATTGAGGCCCTGCGCATGGCGGCACGCATGGGCGCGGCGCGGCGGGCATGAGCGGGGACGCTCTTCCCCCCTTGCGTGATGTCATCGCGGCACATGGCCTCACCGCGCGCAAATCCATGGGGCAGAATTTCCTGCTGGATCTGAACCTTACAGGCAAGATCGCGCGCCAGGCGGGCGATGTAAGCGCCTGCGATGTGCTGGAGATCGGCCCCGGGCCGGGCGGCCTCACACGTGGGCTTCTGGAGGCCGGGGCACGACATGTTCTGGCCATCGAGAAGGACGCGCGCTGTCTGCCTGCATTGGCCGATATCGCGGCGGCCTACCCCGGACGCCTCTCGGTGCTGGAGGGCGATGCACTCGCGATTGATCCGTTGACGCACCTCACACCGCCCATCCGCGTGGCGGCCAACCTGCCCTACAACGTGGGCACGGAGTTGTTGATCCGCTGGCTCACACCGCCGGACTGGCCGCCCTATTGGCAGAGCCTCACATTGATGTTTCAGCGCGAAGTGGCCGAGCGGATTGTGGCCACGCCTGGCTCCAAGGCTTACGGACGGCTGGCGCTTCTGGGGCAGTGGCGCAGCACGGCACGTATCGCTATGAGCCTGCCGCCCGGGGCCTTCACGCCGCCGCCCAAGGTCTCCTCCGCCGTGGTGCATATCGAAGCGCTGACCGAGCCGCGCTATCCCGCAAGCCAGAAGGTGCTGGAACGGGTTGTGGCCAAGGCGTTTAACCAACGGCGCAAGATGCTGCGCGCCGCGCTCAAAGGGCTGGCCCCGGATATCGAGGACCGGCTGATCTCGGCGGGGATTGCCCCCACAGACCGGGCCGAGACAGTGACGCTGGAGCAGTTCTGCGCGCTCGCCCGCGCGGTAGACGCCGGATGAGCCTTGCGATTCTCATGCCAGCTGCCGGTGCATCACAGCGCATGGGCGGGCGCGACAAGCTCATGGAACATGTGGGCGGTGAAGTCCTTCTCGTCCGCCAAGTCCGACGCGCACTGGCCACGGGGTCTGAGGTCTATGTGACCTTGCGGACGGACAGGCCAAAACGCGCTGAGGCCCTGAACAAAGTGCCACGCGCGCGTCATGTCTGGGTGGAAAAGCCCGATGAGGGCATCGCTGCGTCGATCCGCGCAGGCATCGCCGCTTTGGACGCGCCGGTGACGGCACTGATGGTGCTCCTGCCCGACCTGCCCGAAATAGAGCAGGCCGATCTGGAGGCAGCGATCTGCGCCTATAACAAGCACCCCGGCACGGTCTTGCGCGGGGCGACCGCCCAAGGCGCGCCCGGGCATCCGGTGATCTTCCCGCGCGCATGGTTCGCCGCGCTCGGGCGGCTCAAAGGGGATCAGGGCGCGGGGGCGCTGCTGAAGGCCGATAACATCCGCCTGCATCCCCTGCCCGGCGAGCGCGCGCTGACCGACCTTGATACGCGCGAGGCGTGGGAGGCGTGGCGCAAGCGCACCGGGTTTTAGCGGCGCTTTAGCGAGGCTCAGCGCGCCGGAGCGCCAAGCAGGGCTTGCGCTTCGCGTGATTTCAACGACACGCGCGCCGCTGCGAATCCTGACGCATCGCCAAGGGCAAGCTCAAGGAAAAGCGAAACGATTTCATCGCGTTGGGCATCGCTCACGCTTTGCATGGCCTGCTCTCCGGGCTGAAAACTTTCACTCCAGACCCCATCGGCCAAAAGCACCTCGTGGCGGTCGCACATCACATGGATATAGGTCGTGCCAGCGTCGGGCATAATGCGCCGCACGCCGCGCAGCCCCGTCAGATGCTTGGCGGCGACAAGAACTTCGCGCTCACCGAACATCATCTCCGCCTGACTCGTGGCCAGAAGCATCCGGTGATTGGGGCTGACCATCATATCACGGTCTGGCATCCCCTCACCCAAAGCGCCCGCCTTGATGAAGACCGGGCGCAAGCCGCGTGCGGCCTTCAAATCCGCATGGCTCAGCGCCTTTTGCCCGGTCCAGCACAGCTCGCGGATGCCGTTGTCGCGGGTGGTAACCGTGTCACCGGGGCGCAGATCCTCCACCGGGCGCAGGCCCTGCGGCGTGGCCACGGCCGTGCCGGGCGTGAAGCAGATGACCCGTTCTATCTCGCTGAATTCTGCCGTGGAGGTGACGTTGCCCGCGCCATCAAGAAACTCGACCCGACCCGATTCCAGCCCGGTGCGGATCACGTTCTTGTCCACTCCGCTCAGGTCGAGCACGTCGATATCGCTGCCATCGGCATCCTCGCCACCGGTGATCACATGATTGCCACCCGCGCGCACCTCAATGAGGTCTGACCCATCGCCACCAAAGATGGTATCATCGCCCGGCTCCGCGACGATGGTATCCTCGCCCGTGCCGCCCTCGACAATGTCAGAGCCCGTGCCACCAGCAAGGCTGTCATCGCCGCCTTGACCCAGGATTTCATCGGCCCCAGCGCCGCCCAGAATGGTGTCATTGCCTTCCGTAAAAGGCGTGACGACAGGATCGTCGATGAGATCGCCAGAAAAGCTGAACCCTGAGCCGGTGGTGCGGGTTTCAAGCGTAAATTCGATGAACTCGCGGTTCTGAAACTCGGCCGAAAACCATCCGTCCTGATCGGATCTGACCGGCGCTCTTCGGCGACCGCCAGTTCATTGCGGCCACTGGAAATACACGCTCCGAGAGATCGGGCCGGGCCCTGTAGATAAGTGTATGGCGTTTATTTGCCTATAAAATATGGGTTTAGGCGGAGGTCTGCCGATTAGAAACTCAACCCTAAGGTGTATTTTCCACCATCACTGCCCTATTGGTTAACCAAGATAAACAAGTGTTAACTATGTCTAAACAAAGGCAAATCTTTCGTCGCCAAATTTCAGCCAATTCGTCAAACCTACCCGTTTTGGTCACGATCTGGAAACGCAACGGCTCCGAATCAGCGCAATGGCATCAAAAATGGGTCCGATATTGAGGGATAACCATAATCGCCTTAATCATGCCGCAGTCCGAAAAGGCGGTTGCCTTGCCTCTTGGCCATGATCCGGAGGCATATCCCCCGCTCTGGCACCATGATCCTCGCACTCCGTATCAGCCCACAAGCCTTGTTTGGGCGGCAGAACTACGGATGAATGGCAGCCCCGTTAAGTGCGTTAAACTGATGTGCCTGGTACCCTTGGCCGGACTCGAACCGGCACGCCTCACGGCGGGGGATTTTGAATCCCCTGCGTCTACCATTCCGCCACAAGGGCCCCTTGAAAATAAAGCGTTTTCTTAATAATCTTGCACCTACTTACCGCTCAACCTACCCTATGTATGTCTACCAAACGTCTACCAGAGCACTCAGGGGATCCGGGATATGTCCAAAATCACAATGGTGTCTATCGCATCACTTAAGCCGACAGGCAAGAGGCAATTTATAAGAGATTCAACCCTTGTAGGATTTGGGATCGAAGGATCGGCTAAGGGTAAGTTCACCTACTTTGTAGAAACTAGGGTCAGGGGCACCTCTAAGGGTGTAAGAACCCACATAGGTAACGTGGAACACATCAGCCTTGATGATGCGCGTCAGGAGGCCCGTAAGCTGCTCCTAGAGGCCAAGAGAGGTCAGGACATACGCTTTAGGCAAAAAGATGAAGAAACCCTGCCTGATACGTTAGGTGCAGCGCATGAAGAGTTCTTCCAAATCAAGAAGCACAAGCTGGCCCCCTCTACCCTCGCAGACTACAAAAAGACCTTCTCGAACTGCCTGAGTGACTGGAAAGACTTACCGACCAAACAACTTACCAGAAAGATGGTGCAGACAAGGTTCATAGAGTTACTCGACACCAAGAAACCAGCATACGTGAACAAGGTATTCAGGAACCTAAGTTCGGTACTCACCTATGTCCGTCGTCAGGGTTTATGGAACCAATGGCGGCCTAAACTAAGAGAGAGTTTGGCTCATCTGGTTGGTTTGATTATGCGG
>JBASXE010000278.1:0-2357 GCA_049276875.1 Roseovarius sp.
CGAGGGGGTGGGCAGGATGAGCCAAGCGAAGCCAGGATGAGCCAAGGTGAGCCAGGATGAGCCCAATAGGAGAGGGAAAGCCAAGCAGAGCCAGGGAGGCCATGGCGAGTTCTGCTGAGACTTGGAGCCAGTGGGTGTGCAGGAGGAGCCACGAGGATCCAGGAAGGGCCAAGATGGGCCAGGATGAGCCTAATTGAGAGGAGAGGGGAAGCCAGGCAGAGCCATGGGGAGCCATGGGGGCCATGGCGAGTTCTAGCGAGTTCCTTTGGGCATTCTCTTGGGAAAGCCACCATGTGAGTGTTTTGGTGCTCTAATTAAGTGCAGACTAGGAACTTGTGGAGTTATCACTGTATATCGAATGCTCCCAAAGGAGTGATTCTCCGCAACGCAGAAGGTTTGCTACGATCTGTCCAGGCGCAGCTGTACTTGAAACACAAGTTCACCATCCACCATATTGCTGACCTTGTGCGATTTCTCGCCATTGACAAATATCCTGGTTCAGAGCGAACAACGGCTCCTCACATATTGGCGCCATTGAGTCTACCCGACACAGCTAAGAAACTGCTCGACGTTCAGCCCCTTGGTTATGCTTAAGCACCACATGCTTTCATGCCATCTCCTATAATTAGTCAGACTTGGTAATTAGTCACGTATGTAGGATTATGAGGTGTTTGCGTCATTGCGCTTGACTTTGCCCAGCTCAGCCCAGTCAAGGCCTGGTGCTTGGTTTGCCGACATTGCACAGATTTGGTTCACGAACCTCGAGTCCCTGCCTTCGAAATCTGGGCACGCTTTTAGTACTTTGTCTGCGCCCACGGGGTCAGGTTTCATGTTGGCAAAAGGGAAAGATGCTCAATTAATTAATTAGCCAGTCTTAGTTCGTAACTGTTTGGATATGTTTTTATGTCTGTTGCGGTTCAGCTGGTTCGTCTTAGCTTACGACCAAGAAGTCAAGGGCTTGCGCAACGAGACCGAGTACTGGAAGCTACACTGGTTTGGGAGCCCAGAGGTGAAAGTCTTCCTCAGCCCACCAATTTACTTCCCAAAATGCTCGCCCTTGTTGGAGGAGATGATTTGCTCAGCCACGAGTCATATGGACGCGATCTGTTTCGCAGGAAATCTAAACAACAGTTTCTTCTGGCTGTGGAATCTGATGCAGACAAAGATACACGATCATGGCTTCTATGGAGATGTTTTAGAGCCACAAGCTTCTTTTGGTCATCTGCAGGATGCCCCGAACACGAATCAGACCAGGCGCAAGATCCTCTTCTCGAAAGACTCTGCAGATGACCTGACAGTCGATGCCTCGAAGGCGTTCTGCATGGAGCAGGTGTGGGTGATTAATTAATTAGTGGCTTGTAGCTCATTAATCGAGCTCATGGCTTGACGGTCTAGGTAATCAGTTAATTATTCGTTCGACGAAGCCCACTCAATTTTCACTTCGCAAAGTACGTAATTACTGGCTCAACTCTTTTGTTTTCGACTAACTAATTGCGTGGAGCCACAAGATATGATAAAGCGGGTGCATATATTCTGAGTGCCACTCGCGGTCTTGACCTAATTATTCACAAAGCTGTTTCATTAAGTAAAAGCCTGTGTAATTAATCAGGTTTGGGCAAGTACGAAGCCGCTCCGTGGCTCCCTGGGGGACTGTCACCATGTACATGCGAGCTTTGGCGAACCAATTCGAGACGGGAGTCTGTATAGCCAGATCCTGGCTGCCATTGGTGTGACCCACAAGGACAACCAAACCCTATCGCCATGGATGTTGGATCAGAGCTCGTCGTCCATGTGTGTTCAGGTGGGGCAGTGCACTGAGGACAGCCAAGCGGAAGATGTAGCCTTGTCCCGGAAGAAGGCGAGGAAATGTGCGCTACCAGAGTCGGTCGGCGAAGCCATTTGTCTTTGGTGGGATGAGCATCACCGAATTGCTTTGAACAACCTGGGCCCAGAAATCTGTGCACATGTGCACGCCGGTGCTGTCAGTGTGGCTACTTCCAATTTTGAGGCAGGTGCTTTTCCAGACGAGAAGTCTTTCACTGAAGTCTTTTCAGCTGCCTGTCACACGATGTCTTTGAAGTATGTGGTTGGGGACATAGATCTCGAGGCACCTGAACAAGGTCTGGTGGTTGACATTGCAGGTGTTCTAGCAGAGTGGAGATCACTACATGCTCCTGGTCAGGTGCATCGCGCGGAGGTTAAGATGGTGCAGCATGGAATGTACAGGTTGCGGAAGTGTTGGGGAAGTCTCTGAGCACGGGGGGAGCGTGTTATGAGGTATAAAATGCATTGTCGTACGGCGCATGTCTTCGAATTGGCTAATTAATTAATTACGTAATTAAGTACCTCATTAACTA
>JBASXE010000279.1:0-27017 GCA_049276875.1 Roseovarius sp.
GCCCCCACCTGGCCTGAACGCACAGCAAAATGGCCCCCGCCGCGTGGCCTGAAACGCAGAACCAAACCGGCGCGCCCACAAGGGCGCTCCACCCGATCACTTCAACTGACTGTCCTTGGAGCCGCGCCGGTTAATCCCGCCCCGCGCAGCTTGCGCGCCGTCGCGCTCGGCCACGCAGTCAATGCACAGCTTTACCCCCGGCAGCGCCGCGCGCCGTGCCTCCGGGATGGGCTCCTCGCAATCAGCGCAGTGAGTGAGGCTCTCTCCCTGCGGCACCCGCCGCGCCTTCAGCCGCGCCAGTTCGTCGTTGATCGACGCTTCGATCTGCTCTGATACGGCCCCATCACGGGCCCAACCTCCAGCCATGGTATCTCCCTCCGTCTCAATAGCGGCCGCGCGCGCCGCGTCAGCGGTTCACATTATCTCCGGTGAGCGCGATGTAGTCCGGGAACGGGTTTCCACCTGCATTCGCCTCATCGATCAAACCCCGCAACACACCCACCGCCGCAGCCGACGTGAAAACCGTCGCATGGTTCAGATTTTGGCCATCTTCCAGCCCCGAGACATCTACCACCCGCACATCCAGCCCCTCAACTTGCTCGCTCGACGTAATCACCCCAAGCCGTTCTTTTGAGCCGGTAATCCAACTTACGAATCCCAGAGCCCAATCGTCACGGGACACAAAGATAAAGATCGGCGTTTGCAGTTTGCCCACCGTTTCCACCTGATCGCGGAAAAGATCGGGATCAATATCCGGGCTAATCAACACTACCCCTGCCACCCGGTTCAAAAGCGCGCGATCGCCAGTGAGTGCAATCTGGCGCAGTGCCTCCATGGTCAGTTGCGCCCCCATGGAATGGGCCAGCAGGAACACCCGCTCATTAGACTGGCGCACCACTTCGCGGATCGTCTCCACCAGATCATCGCGTGCAAAAAGCACCGAATCGCGGTCATAAATGTATCCGCGCGGGTTCCCCGCCGATTGCCACGAGAACAACACGCCCGGCCCGCTGACGCCGTAATCCGTCTTGATCTGCGCGAAGCGATACATCGCCTCCGACAGGGTGTTGTTATACCCATGCACGAAAATCATCGTATTGCCGCCATTCCGCTCGGCGGCGATCCGCCGGGCCATCTGGGTCGTATCCGGCAAAAGGCGGCTATCGGTGATCACGAAATGCCGCGATGCGTCAGGCGTGCCGCGCGGCCACTCGATCTTGCCCACCTCGTGTATGGGAGGCACTGAGACCTCCGCGCGGAAATGGTTGAGCGAGAAGTTTCGCTTTTTTCCGAACGTGTCGTTCATCGTGCCCAAGCCGCGCTGGGTCGTGACATACATGACCTCGATGTGCGCATCGGGGCTTGGGTCCGCATACATGACCACGTCACGGCCAGCACAGGCCGCAAGCACGGTAAGCGCCGCCGCAGCCGCGCACATCGCCCATATTCGCTGCGTCCTCCGGATCATCTGGTGCCTCACTGAGTTGCTTTACACGCTACTCCGCGAGGCGCCTCGCGCCAAGGGGCAAGCGGTCAGGCCTCCGACAGCATGCCTTTATCTTGCGCCAGCGCGCGCATCCGCTTTTGCAGCTTTTCAAACGCACGCACCTCAATCTGGCGAATCCGCTCGCGGCTCACGTCGTATTGCCCGCTCAACTCCTCAAGCGTCACAACCTGATCTGACAAGCGCCGCTGAGTCAGAATGTCCTTCTCACGATCGTTCAGAACCTCCATCGCAGCGCTCAGCATCTCGCGGCGCGCTTCAAGCTCATCGCGCGCCTCATAATCGCCCGCCTGATCAGCATCGGTATCTTCCAGCCAGTCTTGCCATTGCATCGTCCCCTCACCTTCGGAGCCAACGGTCGCGTTGAGAGACGCATCTCCGCCCGACATCCGCCGGTTCATGGAGATCACCTCATCCTCGGTCACGCCAAGCTGCGTCGCGATGGTCTTGACGTTCTCGGGGCGCAGATCGCCCTCTTCGAGAGCTCCAATCTTGTTCTTGGCCTTGCGCAGGTTGAAAAAGAGCTTCTTTTGCGCCGACGTCGTGCCAAGCTTCACCAAAGACCACGAGCGAAGGATATATTCCTGAATGCTCGCACGGATCCACCACATGGCATAGGTCGCGAGGCGAAACCCCTTCTCAGGGTCAAAGCGTTTCACCGCCTGCATCAAGCCCACATTCGCCTCCGAAATGACCTCGGCCTGCGGCAGGCCGTAGCCACGATAGCCCATCGCAATCTTGGCGGCCAAGCGCAGGTGCGACGTGACCATGCGATGCGCGGCCTCGGTGTCTTCCTGCTCAACCCAAGCCTTGGCCAGCATATATTCCTCTTCCGGCTCCAAGAGCGGGAATTTACGGATTTCCTGCATATAGCGGTTCAAACCACCTTCTGGCGTCGGCGCCGGCAGATTTGCGTAATTGGCCATCTCAAAACCCTCCAGATAACCCTATGTTTAGGGCCTTAACATCAATTTAGGATCGGTGCTTGGCCCTTTCAAGAGGCTTAGCAGATCAGATGTTAACGCAATATGACGCGCTGAGCGCGCGTTTGGAACCCATGTGACCATGGTCTCACGCAGCTGTGCGCGGGGCGTAACAGAGCCCTCGGCTCAGCCTCCGCGCAGCACGCAGCAGAGCGTCTCGATATCGCCGGGCAGATCCGCTTCAAAGCGCATCTGATCCCCGCTCAGAGGATGCTCAAACCCCAAGGAGGCCGCATGGAGCGCCTGACGCGGGAACGCCTGCGCCGCTTCCAGCCCACCCTCGGGCAGTGCCTTTTGCGGCAGCTTGCGCCGCCCGCCATAGACGGGGTCACCGATCAGCCCGTGACCCGCATGGGCCAAATGCACGCGAATCTGGTGGGTGCGCCCGGTCTCCAGCCAACATTCCAGCAGCGCCACGCAGGCCGGCGTGCCGAACCGCTCAATGAGCCGCGCCCGCGTCACCGCATGACGTCCACCGCTCCAGATCACTGCCTGACGCTGCCGATCGGTCTTGTGGCGGGCCAGCTCGGTCTCGATCCGCAGGATATTGCCAGGCTCAAAGCTGACGCCCCGCAACCCCCGCAGGCGTGGATCAGAGGCCTCAGGCACGCCATGACAAAGCGCGATATAGTGCCGCTCCGCCGTATGGGCGGCAAATTGCGCGGCCAGCCCGTGATGCGCCGCGTCAGATTTGGCCACAACAAGAAGCCCGCTCGTATCCTTGTCGATCCGGTGCACAATTCCGGGCCGCTTGGACCCGCCCACACCCGAAAGCTTGCCACCAAAGTGATGCAGGAGCGCGTTCACAAGCGTGCCGGACGGCGTGCCGGGCGCGGGATGCACGACCATGCCCGCAGGCTTGTTCACCACGATAAGGTCATCATCCTCATAGGCGATCTCAAGCGGGATATCCTCGGCCTCGATATGGCTCTCCGCCGCCTCAGGCACGGTGATCTCCACGATATCACCCTCTGCCACCCGCGTCTTGGGATCGAGCGCCACCGCCCCGTTGAGCCGCACCTGACCCTCGCCGATCAGCCGCGCCAGACGGGTGCGCGACAGCGCCGCCTCCTCTGGCACATCGCGCGCCAATGCCTTATCCAGACGAGGTGGCGGGGCATGAGATATCCGCACGCTGAGGGGGGCCTGCGCCATGACCGAACGCTCCAATGATGCGCCTGAGACCGTGCAAGAGCTCGATCCAGGGCTGGTAAAGCATCTGCGCCGCTTGGTGACTGTGCTGACGGCGACGATGATTATCGGGTTCATAGTGATCGTAGCGCTCTTTGTCACCCGCTTCTCGGGCGGCACGGGGCCGGACCTGCCTGCCGCGCTGACCCTGCCCGACGGGTCCGAGGCCACGGCCTTCACCCAAGGCTCAGACTGGATCGCGGTGGTGACAGCTGATGACAGGATTCTGATTTATGACCGGCTCTCGGGCAAATTGCGCCAGACGATCCAGATTGATCGCGGCGAGTAGCCTGGCGTCACAGCAATGTAGGTATGATGGTACCGCCTCCCCGGCTTGAACGGGGGACCTCTTGATCCACAATCAAGCGCTCTAACCAACTGAGCTAAGGCGGCCCTGCCCGGCGATTTACCTGTGCCGCGCCGCGATTGCAAGCCTCTTGGCATGCGAAATCGCGATTGGCGGCTGCTTGCCATTGCCTTTGCCGCGGCCTAGAAAGCTTGGGTCTGAGAGGAGCCAATCATGGGCCTGAATACTGAACGCGACATCGAGGCGAATATGCAGATCGGCCCAACCGATCAGGGCATGGTGCGGATTTTTGTCGAATCGCAAGGCGTGGAGATTCCGATGGATTTCTCACCCGAAGAAGCCGAAGAAATCGCCGCAGAAATCATTGCTGCGGCCAAATCCGTCTCCGGCTAACGCGCAGGCACTCTAAGAGGATCGCGCCAGCTTTGCAGGCGCAGCGCAGCATCGCGGGCGAATTTGCGGGTAATCGCACTGCGCCGCGCGGACGCGAGCTTGGCCTCAGGCGCCATGCGCACAATCTCCGCATCATAGCCATCGGCAATCATCAGCCCCGTGCCGTCGGGCAAAATATCGTGCGGAAACTCTGCATCCACGGCCCAGAAAAACCGGTCGGCCCAGTCCAGATAGCCTTGCCACTTACTATCTGACTGAAAATCGGCGCGGCTCGACTTACACTCGATAACCCAAAGCTCTCCCCTCGGGCCAAGTGCCATGACGTCCACACGCAGCCCCCGCGCGGGGCTGTATTCCTCCAGACAGGCAAAATCATGGCTGAGCAAATGCCGGCATACCCCGCGTGCGAGGATCTGACCGGGGGCCGTATGAAGGGGTGACGCGTCCATATGCATCAGTATGAACAAAGAATGAACACGCGCAACCCCCTGCGTCCACCCCTTGCCCTGCGCCCTCTCGCGCATTACCTACATCGGTGGCGGGTTCTGCTCCTCACGTCTACGGTTGCATTCCGGTGGCCTTAAGCAATTCCGAGGGAGCTGGCTCTGTCTGGACCCTGGTCCAGTTACCCGGCGCCCACCTGTACATACAGGTCCTCGGGAATGAGATAACCAAACGGTTGCTGCGGGCCCGCCACTTCGTTCCACCCGATGTTGTGATTTGAAAGCTGCGGCGCACGCGGTAACGTGGCGTATGGCTCAGGCTTTGTCGCATGATGAGGGGAGATCACTCTGCACAGGTTTTGCAAAATTGCAGCGATAGCGGCCCTCGCGCCGCTCAGCGCGGCGGCAGAAACCTGTCGGCAGGCGCTGATCCTGGGGTTGGATGTATCGCTCTCAGTGGATGTGTTCGAATTTGCCCTGCAACGGGGTGGGCTGGCGGCCGCGGTGGAGGACCCTGAGGTGGTGCAGGCGCTCACGGCACCCGGCGGGCATGTGAAGCTGGCCGTGTTTGAGTGGAGCGGGCAGTTCAACCAGACCCTTCTGGTGGATTGGACTGCGGTGCAAGGGCCAGAGACGCTGGCCGACATTTCGATCCGGTTGCGCGATGCCCCGCAGGGCATTCGCTCGGGGCGCACGGGGCTGGGGGCCGCGATGCTCTTTGCCCGTGACCAGCTCCGCCGCGTGGAGTGCGCCGTGCTGACGGTGGATATTTCTGGCGATGGCGCAAATAACAACGGGCCACGCCCCTCCGAAATCCGCCAAGCGCTCGAGTCTGAAGGGGTCACGGTGAACGCGCTGGTCATTGAGCCGGAGGCTACCGGACCAAGCGGCCTTACCCGGTATTTTCAGGACAACGTCATCTCAGGACCCGGCGCGTTTACTGAGACAATACGGGGCTTCAAAAATTACGAGGATGCGATACGGCGCAAGATTCTGCGTGAAACGGCACCTGCGTTTGTGCAACAGCGCACGCCCGAGCGACTGGGGAAAGCAGAGAAGACGCCAGTGTTATGCGCGCGGCATCGCCTCTGATCAGCGATGGCGCATTTCCTGCGTCCGGCCACCTGCGGCGACGCGCACCGGGATCAACTTGCCCTGCGAAGGTTGAACACGGCGACGATGCCCACCGCGCGGCTCGTCATCATCATCATCTTTCATGCGCATGATCGCGATGCCAAACTGCACCCCGCCAAACACAACACCATTGGACACCCAGAGCACCAAGAGCGCCAGCCACCCCTTGTCGGAGTTGAACACCAGATGTCCCAGATTTGCGATGTTGAACCACAAGAGCATGCCGACGAAAACGGCGGCAAGGCCGAACCCGATTGCGCATTGGATGATATAGAGGCGGATGAGTTTGGGCATTGGGACGCTCCTCCCGGTTACCTTAAAGTATATGCCTTTATCGTCGCGTCTCAAGGGCTGGCCGAAAATAGTCTTCAAAACGCCTCTGGTTTTGCCTCGCGTGCCATATGATCAAGCACGGCGTTGACGAAACTGGCCTCTTTGCCCTCAGGAAAGAAGCTTTTGGCAATATCCACGAATTCGCTGATCACCACGCGGGGCGGCGTGTTTCCGCCAAGAATCTCGGCTCCGGCGGCCCGGAACAGCGCGCGAATCGTCGGATCGATGCGGTCGATGCGCCATTTGGCAACCAAAGCGCGGTCGGTCATCTGGTCAATCGGGCGCTGACGGTCCACCGCCCCGTTCAGAAGATCGCGGAAGAGGTCCATGTCCCCATCCACCATCTCGCTTGTCTCGTCCCATTCCGCGCCAAAACGGTGCTCCAGAAACTCGGCATAGACCGCGTCCACATCCAGATCGGAATGCTCCATCTGAAAAAGCGCCTGCACCGCATAAAGCCGCGCGGCGCTGCGCATCTGGCGCTTTTTGTTGCCAGAGAGAGGGGCTGCTGCATCACTCATGCGGTTGGGGTGTCCTTGCTGTCGCCTGCGATCTGGTAACTGCCCCCGGGCTTGAAGCCAATGCCTTTGCGCTCCGCCCCCCATTTGCGGCTGAGCGCGATAAGGTGGAGCGCTGCAGCGGCCGCCCCGGCCCCTTTGTTCATGCGGGCAGGATCGGCGCGTTCTTCGGCCTGGGCGCGGTCCTCAACCGTGAGGATGCCATTGCCGATGCAGAGCCCTTGCAGACCCAGAAGCGTCAGGCCCCGGCTGGAGTCATTGCACACCGTCTCGTAATGAGTCGTGGCGCCCCGAATAACGCAGCCAAGGGCGACGTAGCCGTCGAAATTGCTCATCCGTTCGGCAATGCCGATAGCGGTGGGCAATTCCAACGCACCGGGAACTTCGGTGATCTCATAGGTGGCTCCCGCCGCCTCGGCCTCGGCCACGGCACCTTTGATCATCTGATCCGCGATATCGCGATAGAAAGGTGCGACCACGATCAAAAGCTTCACAGGCCGCTCGAACGTGGCGCGTGGGAGGGTATATTCGGTGCCAGCCATGGCTTATCCTTTGCTCAGCGGATGGGTGCCGGTGATGGTAATGCCATATGCATCGAGGCCCAGATAGCGGGTCTCGGGGCTGTCGGTCAGCAGGACCAGCTCGCGAATGCCCATGGTTGACATGATCTGCGCGCCAAGCCCCGTCTGCTTGATCGTGCGCGGGCCGTCATCCTCAATCTCGCCCGCAAGGCGCGGTCGCGGCTGGCGGAAAAGGAAGATCGCGCCACGGCCCGCATCCGCGATGATCTGCATCGCGCGGGGCAGCTTGCCGCCGGGCATCCCACCGATCCCCAGAGCATCCTCGAGCGCGTTCAGCGCATGGGTGCGCGCCAGAACCGGTCCACCGTTCTCGATATCGCCTTTGACCAGCACCACATGCTCGGTTTCGCTGATCTGATCGGTGAAAATGCGCATCTCCCACGCGCCACCGATATGGGCCTGCACCGTCTCGCGCCGCGTCTCGCGCACAAGGTTATCGTGCTGGTGGCGATAGGCGATGAGATCGCTGATGGTGCCGATCTTCAGGCCATGCTCCGCCGCGATCTCGATCAGGTCCGGCAGGCGCGCCATGGTGCCATCCGCACGCATAATCTCGCAGATCACCGCCGAAGGATGCAGGCCCGCCAGGCGGCTGATATCCACCGCAGCCTCGGTATGGCCCGCACGCACCATCACGCCCCCGTTGCGCGCGCGCAGCGGAAAAACATGGCCCGGTGTCGCAATCGCGGCAGAGGTATTCTGGTCGTTGATCGCGGTCGCCACGGTCAGCGCGCGGTCAGCGGCGGAGATGCCGGTGCTCACCCCTTCGCGCGCCTCGATGCTGACAGTGAAGGCCGTCTCGTGGCGCGAGGAATTGTTCACGGCCATCATTGGCAGGCCAAGCCGCTCGATCCGCTCTGCCGTCATCGGCAGGCAGATCAGGCCGCGCCCATGGGTGGCCATAAAGTTGATCGCCGCCGCATCCGCAAACTCTGCCGGGATGACGAAATCACCCTCATTCTCGCGGTCCTCATGGTCCACAAGAATATACATCCGGCCCGCGCGGGCCTCGGCGATAATCTCTTCCGCGCCGGCAAGTGCGGCGCGCAGATCGCTCTCCACGGGCCCCGGCTTTTGATATGGCGTACTGTCTGGCATGAGCCCTCCGCGTTTGGCGGTTGAGATAGCGCAGCGCGCCGCTATTGACCAGAGCCGAGTGCCGCCCGCACACAGGCTGCGAAATCATCGCCGCGCTGCTCGAAGTTGTCGTATTGATCAAAGCTTGCCGCCGCCGGGGCCAGAAGCACAGTCTCCCCTGGCTCGGCCTCTGCATGGGCGCGCGCCACAGCCTCCTTCATGGTGGTGCAGATCTCGGCCTGCGTGCCTTTGAGCTGCACGGCAAACCCTGCCGCCTCGCGCCCGATCACATAGGCCTTGGCCACACGGCTAAGCGCGGGCGCAAGCGCGCAAAGCCCGCCCTCTTTCTCCAGCCCACCACAAATCCAGCGCACTTTACCAAACGCCATCAGCGCCTTGAGCGCGCTGTCCACATTCGTGGCCTTGCTGTCATTCACGTAAGTGACACCGCCCGCCTCGGCGATGATCTGACTGCGGTGCGGCAGGCCCGGATAGCTGTGCATTGCCGTCTCGATGACCTTGGGGGCGAGGCCCAGCGCCCGGCAGGCCGCATAGGCGGCGCACGCGTTCTGGTGGTTATGCGCGCCGGGCAGGCCCTTGATCGGGCGCAGATCAATGCTGCCGGCCTGCCGCCCCTTGCGGTATTCGCTAAGGAACCCTTTGCGCGCAAAGACCAGCCATCCCGGCCCAGTCAGCTTTGTGCCCGACGACACCCGAATGACGCGGTCATCCACCGGACCCTCGCTCAATTGCCCCGCGAGGAAACGCCCCTCCGGCTCATCCACGCCAATGATCGCCCGGTCCGGTCCACCCTCGGCAAAAAGCCTGCGCTTGGCCGCGAAATACCCACCAAAGCCTGCGTGACGGTCCAAATGATCCGGCGTGAGGTTCGTAAAAACCGCGATGTCGGGGGTGAGCGCGCGGGCAAGCTCCGTCTGATAGCTCGACAATTCCAGCACCACCACACCACCATCGAGCGGCGGGTCAATATCCAGCACGCCCCGGCCAATATTGCCCGCCAGTTGCACGTCGCGCCCCGCCTCGTCGAGGATATGCGCGATAAGGGCCGAGGTGGTGGATTTCCCGTTTGATCCGGTGACGGCCACGACACGCGGGACGCTGTCCATCTCCTCCCAGCCAGATGCGGCGAAGGACCGGAAGAAGAGGCCGATATCATTATCCACCGGCACGCCTGCGGCCATTGCGGCGGCCACGACACGATTGGGCTCAGGATAAAGATGCGGAATGCCGGGGCTGACGATCAGGGCCGAGACACCCTCGAATGCGCCGTCCCGGCCAAGGTCGACAAGCGCGAAATCCTCAGCCTCCGCCGCCGCCCGTGCCATGGGGCTATCGTCCCAGCACAGCGCCTCCGCCCCGCCCGCACGGAGCGCCCGCGCTGCCGACAGACCGGAGCGACCCAGCCCCAGCACGGCCACGCGACGCGCCTCAAATCCAACCACAGGTATCATGGCAAGCCCTTTCCCAGATGCGGCGTCACCGCACCTTCAACGTCGCAAGGCCGATCATCGCGAGGATCAACGAAATGATCCAGAACCGGATGACGATCTGCGGCTCGGCCCAGCCCTTTTTCTCATAGTGGTGGTGAATGGGCGCCATCAGGAACACACGCTTGCCCGTGCGCTTGAAGTAAAGCACCTGGATGATCACACTCAGCGCCTCGACCACGAACAGCCCGCCGACAATCGCCAGCACGATCTCGTGCTTGGTGGCCACCGCAATAGCACCCAGCGCACCCCCCAGGGCCAAAGACCCGGTATCGCCCATGAAAACGGCCGCAGGCGGCGCATTATACCACAAAAACCCAAGCCCCCCGCCGATCAGACCCGCAACGAAGACGAAAATCTCCCCTGTCCCCGGCACGTAATGCACATCGAGATATTGCGTGAAATCGACCCGGCCCACGGCATAAGCGATCACGCCCAGCGTGCCTGCCGCAATCATCACAGGCATGATTGCAAGCCCGTCCAAACCATCGGTGAGATTCACCGCATTCGCCGCGCCCACGATGACGAACATTCCGAAGGGAATGAAGAAAAGCCCGAGATTCAAAAGCACGTCCTTGAACACCGGAAAGGCCAGCCGCCCCGCGAGCGGATCATAATCCGCAACCCGCGCAGCAAGCTCCAGATCCGCCGCCGAATGCACGCTCATCGCCCAATAGGCGGCGATCCCTGCGATCACAAAGCCTAACAAAAGCCGCACCTTACCCGGCACGCCCTTGTGGTTCCCCTTGGAGACTTTGGCGTAATCATCGGCAAAGCCGATCGCGGCAAAAGAGACGGTGACGAAAAGGATCATCCACACGAACGGATTGTCCAGGCGCGCCCAAAGCAGCGTCGAGAACAAAAGCGCGCCCACGATCAGCAATCCGCCCATCGTCGGCGTGCCCGCCTTGGCGAAATGCCCCTCCGGCCCGTCCTCACGGATGGGTTGCCCCTTGCCCTGACGGCGGCGCAGCACATTGATCAGCGGCTTGCCAAACATGAAGCCAAAGATCAGCGCCGTCAGGAACGCGCCCCCGGTGCGGAAGGTGATATACCTGAAAAGGTTAAAGAAATCACCGCCATCGGACAGAGCAGTCAACCAATAAAACATTCAATCGTCCCTTGCTTCGGGGCGGTTTGCCCGCCCCTTTTTGCGCAGCGCCTCCACAGCAAGGCTCACCTTGCTGCCCTTGGAGCCTTTGATCAGCACCACGTCGCCTGCATCTATCATGCGAAACACCTCTGCTGCCAGTGCGTTCGCATCCTCGAACCACATGCCGCGCTGTGCCTCGGGCAACGCACGGTGCAGCGCACGCATCCGCGGCCCTACACAATGCACCACGGTGAGCGCGGCAATGCTGGGCAAATCGGCAATCCCACGGTGCAACGCCTCCTCGGAGCGGCCAAGCTCCAGCATATCGCCAAGGATCGCAATCCGCCGCCCCTTGGTGATGCGGCCAATCCCGTCGCGCGGCACCGCAGCCGCCAGAACCTCCAACGCGGCCTGCATCGAAGTGGGGTTGGCGTTGAACGCATCGTCAATCAGGTCGAGGGTCCAGTCCTCATGCCCGCTATCGAGCCGCAGGACCTCCCGCGTGCCGCGCCCGGCGGGCGGTTGCCAGAGGGCCAGATCGGGTGCCGCCATCCCTGTATCTCCGCCCAGCGCCTCCACGGCAGCCAAAACAGCGAGACCGTTCATCGCAAAATGCCGCCCCGGGCTCATGATCTTGAAAAGAGCCGTCTCGCCACGCATCTCGGCGCGCACCGTGGTGCAGGTATCCGACATCTTGGCCGAGAGGAGGCGATAATCCGCAGCGCCTTCGCCAAACGTCGTGATCTGCGAGGCCCTCGCTCGGGCGGTTTCGAGCAAGATGGGTGTTGTGGGCAGGTCGATATTCACAATCGCCTGTCCATCCGGCTCCAACCCCTCGAAGATAGACGCCTTTTCATGCGCAATCCCGTCAATGTCCTCGAACGCTTCCAGATGAGCGGCGGCCACGGTGGTGATCATGGCCACATGCGGGCGCGCCATGCGCGACAGCGGCGCGATCTCACCGGGCGCGTTCATTCCGATCTCGATCACCGCAAATTCGGTATCGGCGGGCATCCGCGCGAGGGTGAGCGGCACGCCCCAATGGTTGTTATAGCTCGCCTCAGCCGCGTGGGTGCGGCCCTGACGGCTGAGCACATCGCGCAGCATTTCCTTGGTGGAGGTCTTACCGACCGAGCCCGTCACACCCACGACCCGCGCATCCGTGCGCGCCCGTGCGGCCCGGCCAAGCGCCTCCAGCGCCTCCAGCACATCGCCCACGATCAGCAAGGGCACATCTGACGCCACGCCTTCAGGGATGTGGCTGACCATGGCCGCGGCGGCTCCCGCCGTGAGCGCGCCTGCCACAAATTCATGCCCGTCCCGCGCGGCCTTGAGCGCTACAAAGAGATCACCCTTGGCAATCGTGCGCGTATCAATCGACACACCCGTGGCGCACCAATCGCCGCGCGCCTCCCCGCCGGTGGCCTTTGCGGCCTCCACAGCGGTCCACAGCGCGCTCACGCGAGGCCCCCATCAAGAGCGGCCACGGCCACGCTGGCCTGTTCTGTATCGTCAAAGGGCAGCACATCATCGCCGACAATCTGCCCGCTCTCGTGCCCCTTGCCCAAGATCAACAAAGCATCCCCCGGCCCCAGAGCGTCCACACCGCGCAGGATCGCCTCAGCGCGGTCGCCCACTTCCTGCGCATCGGGGCAGCCTTCCATCACCGCGGCACGGATCGCGGCTGGGTCCTCGCTGCGCGGGTTGTCGTCGGTCACGATCACCTGATCCGCATGCAGCGCCGCCTGCCCCATCAGGGGGCGCTTGCCGGGGTCCCGGTCGCCACCCGCGCCGACAATTGCGACAAGCCGCCCCATCACATGCGGGCGCAGCGCCTGAATTGCGGTGGCCACGGCATCGGGCGTGTGGGCGTAATCCACGAACACGGCAGCCCCATTCTCGCGCATTGCGGCCAATTGCATCCGGCCCCGCACGGTCTGCATCTGCGGCAGCACCTCGAACACGCGCCCCGGCTCATCCCCGCCCGCGATACAGAGCGCCGCCGCGAGCAACAGGTTCTCCCCCTGAAACCCGCCGATCAGCGGCACATGCACCTGGTGCACATCGCCCTCCCAATCAAAGCGCAACACCTGCCCTGTGGGCTCAAACCGCTGCGCCTCAAGCTGTAAATCAGCACCCACCGCGCGCCCCACGCCCAGCACGACCTGACCGCGCGCCTCGGCAATGGCCGCCATATCCGCGCCACGCGCATCATCAGTGTTGATCACCGCAATCCCGTCCTCGGGCAGCACGCGGTCAAAGAGCCCCGCCTTGGCCTCGAAATAAGCCTCAAACGTCTTGTGATAATCCAGATGGTCCTGTGTGAAATTCGTAAACCCCGCCGCGACCAGAGACACCGCATCAAGCCTGCGCTGTTCCAACCCGTGCGATGACGCCTCCATCGCCGCATGGGTGATACCCGCCTTTGCGGCCTCGGCCAGCGTGCGGTGCAGGGTAATGGGCTCGGGCGTGGTGTGGGCCAGCGGGGACGTCCAGCTGCCCTCGACTCCGGTGGTTCCCACGTTGACGGCGCTATGGCCCAGCGCCTCCCATATCTGGCGGGTGAAGCTTGCCACGGAGGTTTTGCCATTGGTGCCTGTCACGGCCACGATGGTCTTGGGAGCCGCGCCGAACCACAAAGCAGCGGCATAGGAGAGCGCCGCACGCGGGTCCTGAGCGATGATCAACGCCGCATCGCTCGCCGCCAGTTCCGCCTGCGCGATGCGCGCACCCTCGGCATCCGTAAGGATCGCGCCGGCCCCTTGCCGCAGCGCATATTGGATGAATTCTCCCCCATGCACGCGAGATCCGGGCAGCGCGGCAAAAAGAAACTCGTCCCTCACCTGCCGGCTGTCCACGGCCAGCCCCGTCACGCGGGCTTGCGCGCCGCCTTGGGCTGTCAGGCCCAACTCGTCCAGTGTTTTCGCCTGCCCTGACATCTGCCCGCCGCCCGCCTGATATTATTGTGCCACTTGCGTTATATCAGGCAAATTCCGGGGTTCAATCTCGGGGCGCAAGCCCAAAAGGGGCGCCACCCGCGCAATGATCTCGGCGGCGATGGGCACGGCGGTCCAGCCTGCTGTGCGGCGCGGCTCATCCCCGGAGGTTTCAACAGGTTCGTCCAGCGTCACGATAAGCACGTATTTGGGATCATTGCTGGGGAAAACGGCGGCGAATGTGGCGATGACCTTGTCATCGTAATAGCCCCCACCGCTCGGGCGTGGCTTATCCGCTGTGCCAGTTTTGCCGCCCACGCTGTAGCCCGGAACCTCCCCGAGGCTTGCAGTGCCGGAACTGACCACCCGGCGCAGCATCCGCACAGACGCAGCGGCAGTCTCGGGTGAAATAATCCTCAGGCCCTGCTGTGGAGCATTCTGCTTCAAAAGCGTGGGCTTCACATAGCGCCCACCATTGGCCAGCGCGGCATAACCCGCAGCCAGATGAAGCGGGCTGCTGCTCAGACCGTGGCCATAAGAAATCGTCACCGCGCTCAGATCGGTCCAACGCTGGGGCAAAAGGGGCTGCCCGCCTTGGGCCTCAATGATCTCAAGCGGTGTAGGTTCAAAGAACCCCAGGCTCTCAAGGAAATCCTTCTGCCGTTTGGCACCAACCTCAAGCGCTATGCGCCCAGTGCCCCGGTTTGAACTTTGCACGATCACCTCAGAGGCGGTAATCATGCCGTAATTCTTGCGGTTGAACTCGCCAATCGGAAAGCCACCGACCCGCATGGGGGGCGTGGTGTCAATGATCGTGTTCTCATTGACGATGCCCAACTCTATCGCTTGGGCCACAGCGAAAATTTTGAAGGCAGAGCCAAGCTCGTAAACGCCCTGCACCGCGCGATTGAAGAGCGGGCTGTCGCCAGCATACCCCGTAACAAGCGGGCTGGGCCGGTCGTTGGGATCAAAATCCGGCAGCGACGCGATGGAGATCACCTCGCCCGTATGCACATCCATCAAGACGGCGGCGGCCCCCTTGGCATTCATGATGTTCATACCCCCCAGAAGGACACGCTCGGTCGCGGCCTGAATGGTCAGGTCCAGCGACAATTCCAGTGGCTTGTGCCCATGTGCGGGATCGCGCAGGCGCGCGTCGTAGAATTTCTCGATCCCTGCCACGCCGATCACCTCGGCGGCATGGACCCCCTCGCGGCCAAACCCCGCACCGCCCAAGACATGCGCGGCAAGGCGGCCATTGGGGTATAGCCGCATCTCACGCGGGCCAAAGAGAAGCCCAGGCTCCCCGATATCATGCACGGCCTGCTTCTGCTCAGGGCTGATTTTCTTTTTGATCCAAAGGAACTTACGCTTGCCCGTGAAATCCGTGACAAGCCGCTCGTGGTCGAGATCGGGAAAGATTTTCACCAACGCTTCTGCGGCGCGCTCAGGCTCGATCATCATCTGCGGCTGGGCATAGAGGCTGTGGGTGTCGAAATTCGTGGCCAATATGCGCCCATTGCGGTCGACGATATCGGCGCGCTGCGCGAGGATATCGGCTCCGGCCGCACTCGCGCGCGGCTCTGCGGGCTCGGTATTTGCCAACACACCCATGCGCCCTCCGATCAGGGCAAAGGCCGCAAAAAACATGACGCCCAACACCAAAAGCCGCCCCTCGGCGCGGCGGCGGTCCCGGTCGCGCATCTCTTCGTGGCGCAGGCGGATATTCTCACGCTCAATCGCATCGGGGTTCTCCCCCTTGCCCCGCGCCTCAAGGATGCGCGCCAAGGGGCGCAGAGGGGTGCGGATCATAGCGGTTCCTCCTCGGCGGAGACATCCACCGATTTCGACAAATCGATCAGCCCGTCCAGTTCGGAGGGAGGATAGGGCACCTGATCGATACGGCCAAACTGGCTGGCCGTGAGCGGCACGAGGCCAAGACGATCAAAGTTGATCTCGGCCAATTCGCGCAGACGGTCGGGGCGGTTCTGATACGCCCATTCCGCGTTCAAAACTCGCAGACGCTGGCGATTTTCGGCAATCTCTCGTTCCAGGGTCTCGGCATACGCAATCGCTGCTTGCGTCCGGTAATTCTCGTAATAGGCCCAATAGGCAAGGCCGATCACGGCCAGAAAACTCGCGATGTAAAACAGGCTGCGCATCAGAATTGTCCCTTGAGTTGCGGCATACCAAACGCCTTTGGATCGCTCGATCCGGGGGCGGCATCCGTGCGGTGGCCCACGCGCAAAAGCGCCGAACGCGCGCGCGGGTTCACCGCCAGTTCCGCCTCATCCGCCGAAATCGCCTTGCGCGATGCAAGCGTGAATTGCACAGGCGCTGTGGCCAGCTCTGGCGCATGGCGACTGCCGCCCCCGCCCCCGCCGCTACGCGCCTGAAAGAAGCGTTTGACCATACGGTCCTCGATGGAATGAAACGTGACCACGGCAAGCGCGCCACCGGGGGCCAGCACGCGCTCAGCCGCCTCAAGCCCGCGCATCAGCTCGCCATATTCGTCGTTCACCGCGATGCGGATCGCCTGAAAACTGCGCGTGGCGGGATGGGCCTGACCGGGTTTGGAGCGCGGCAGGCATTGCTCAACAATCCCGGCAAGACGCAGGGTGCTTTCAATCGGGGCCTCGTCGCGGGCGCGGACAATGGCGCGCGCGATGCGGCGGCTCGCCCGCTCCTCGCCGTATAAATACAGGATATCGGCCAGCACGGCTTCTTCTGCGCCATTCACCAAATCAGCTGCACTCTGCCCATCCTGGCTCATCCGCATGTCGAGTGGGCCATCGCGCATGAAGGAAAACCCGCGCGCGGATTGATCCAGCTGCATGGAGCTGACCCCGAGATCCAGCACGACCCCGTCAAGGGCCTGGCCATGCGCGTCCATGTTGGAAAAGACATCGCGGACAAGGCTCACACGGTGATCGGCCCAATCCTTGGCCATCTCAAGCGCTGCCGGATCACGGTCAAGCCCGATCACGTGATCCGCACCTGCGTCAATCAGCGCACGCGCATAGCCCCCCGCACCCAGCGTGCCATCAAGCCAACGGCCCCGCACGGGGGCCACAGCCTTGATCAATGGCCCAATCAGAACTGGAATATGCGGCGATGGGGATGCAGCGGCAGCGGCAGGCATCACTCAGTCCCCCTTCACACCGTCCAAAAAGATGAGGGGATCCGTGCCCTCAGGCAGCTCATCGAGCCACGCCTCAGTGCGGGCCAGCTCGACGTTATTGAATGTCTCCGGCTTCCAAATCTGGAAGGTATCGCCCGAGGCCATGAACAAGGCCTCAGCGTCAAGCTCGATCTTCTTGCGCAACTTGGCCGGCAGCACGATGCGTCCGGTGTCATCAACGATGGTCGGGTGGCTGTGCCCATGAAACAAACGCTCCAGCATCTTGCGCTCATTCGAGCCGCGCGGCAGGGCATCGATCTTGTCGTCCACCTCGTTGATGGCCTCGATCGTGTAACATTCGAGAAATTTGCGGCGATGGTCGCCATAGACGATGACAAGCTCGGGCGCGTCGCCCTCACGCCAGTTCGGGTCACCCGCCTCCAGCACACGGCGAAACGAGGCCGGGATAGACACCCTGCCCTTCGCATCCACCTTGTGGGTGCCTTCGCCTCTGAACCTGCGTGCCACGGAATTGGCGCCCTCGTCCTGCCCCCGGTTTCAAAAATCGGTCTCTCAAATGAAAACGACGGGTTGATCTGCTGCCACTGATCAACCCGCCGCCCTCGTCCCGCATGGCGGGGTATGTCCGACTGCGCGCGCCACCTGGGGGGATGTCTGCTCGCCCGCGCGCCGGATCTCTTCGTTCTGGATGAAGTCGACTGCCTGTATGAAACCTGACTTGGGTTATTTTTATTCGGGGTCGTTTGGTGCCCCTTGTTGCCGTCCTCATCGCACTTATTGGTATTCCATGGGAATTTGCACCACGCAAGAAAAAACTGACGCTTGCGGCTACTGCGTGTTGTTTGAGGGACCCTTGAAAAACAAGATATGAGGGCTGGATTGCGATCAAAAACGCATCACCTGCTAATTTTTACCAAATCTGACACAAGATATAGATTTTTCTTGCTGCGTAAGAATGATGCCCATGATTTCCCAAATTTTTTCGAAAATGTCTAAAAGGCAGGCCTCTCAGTGTCCGATTACATCGCGCATCACGCCGAATCAAACCCGCTTCCCATATGATTCGCGGCCATGAGGAACACGCGTCCCATAGTTTCCCGTGCACAAACGAAAAACCCCCGGCCCATGATGGACCGGGGGCTCAAGAGACCCGAAAGCTCTGTTCGCTGGCGTCAGGCGTTCACATCCACAACGATCCGGCCCTTGACCTGACCCTTGAGAATGTCACCCCCAAGGCCCGGCAGATCCGACAGCACGGCAGGCTGCACCATCGCCTCCAGCTTATCCATAGGCAGATCCTTGGCAATCCGCTCCCATGCGCGCACGCGGTTGTCATAAGGTTGCATCACGCTGTCGATCCCCAGAAGGTTCACGCCACGCAACAAGAAAGGGATCACGGTGGCAGGCAAGCCCGCCCCGCCCGCCAGACCAACGGCCGATACCGATGCGCCATATTTCATCTGGCCCAAAAGCCGCGCCAGCATCTCTCCGCCCACAGCATCGACACAACCACCCCACGTCTCCGCCTCCAAAGGCCGCTTGACGGTCTCGTTCAGCTCCTCGCGTGCTACAATCTGCGTGGCACCAAGGCTCTTGAGGTAATCAGCCGTCTCGGGCCGCCCGGTGACTGCCGCCACCTCATGGCCCAGATGCGCGAGAATAGCGGTCGCGACCGACCCCACACCGCCCGCGGCGCCGGTCACCAGAACAGGACCGTCCTTGATCCCGTGATCTTCCAGCGCGATCACGGCAAGCATCGCGGTAAACCCTGCAGTGCCCACAGCCATTGCCGCGCGGGTATCAAGCCCACCGGGCAGCGGCACCAGCCAATCGGCTTTCACGCGCGCTTTTTGCGAGTAGCCGCCCCAATGCGCCTCGCCCACGCGCCAGCCCGTCAGGACAACCTTGTCCCCAGCCTTGTAGCGCGCATCTGACGACGCCTCGACGGTGCCCGCAAAATCAATACCTGGCACATGCGGATAATTCCGCACGAGGCCTCCCCCGGGCCCAATGCACAGACCGTCCTTGTAGTTCACGGTCGAATACTCGACCGCGACCGTTACCTCTCCCTCGGGCAGATCGTCCAGCGAAAGTTCCTTTACAGCCGCTCTCGTTTTGCCGCTCTCCGCGTGCTTCTCAACCACCAAAGCGTTGAACATGTCGCCAATCTCCCTCTTCTTCTTAGTTCCAAATACTCAAATCATCGGGCAACGTCAGGCCCAGAAACCCTCGCGCACAAGCGCCGGGCGATCCTCGCCCAACACGTCCACGCGCAGCTCTGTTCCTGCGTCCCAGTGGGTCATCCGCACCATGCCGATGGCCACGTTCGTCTCGAAATCAGGCGACCAGGCCGCAGAGGTAATCTGCCCGACCTTTGTATCCTTCGCATAAACCGGCCAAGGGCGATCGCAGCCCGGCACCTTATCGCCACCGATGGAAATCGCGCGCACCTGCTTGACAGGGCCTTCCTTGGCCACCCGCAAAAGCGCATCGCGCCCGATACAGCCAATGGCCGTATGCGTGTTGCAAAACCGCCCGAGCCCGCATTCGTGCGGTGTGTTGTCGTCCGTCATGTCGTTGCCATAGCTCAGAAGACCGCCCTCCACACGCTCGATCCCGTTTGGGCATCCCGCACGCACGTTCAGGTCTTCACCAGCGGCAAAAAGCGCATCCCACAAGGGCATCCCGATATCGCTGCCCTCGACATAGATCTCGAAGCCCCCCTGCTTGGAATAGCCCGAGCGCGCGATCACCATATCGCGCCCCTGAAAGTCAAAAATCCCATAGCGGAAGAAGCGGATGTCACGTACCCCCTCGCCAAAAACCCGCGCCATCAGATCATCGGATTTCGGCCCCTGAATGGCCAGCGGTGATACGTCAGGCTCATCGACCAGCACATCAAGGCGAAACCCGCTCGCGATCCCTTTGACCCACAAAAGCAGATCACTATCGGCAATCGATATCCACCAGCGGTCCTCGGCCAGCTTCACCGCCACCGGATCGTTCAGCATGCCCCCCGTCTCATCCACGATCGGCACATAGTAGCACTGCCCCGCCGTCATCCCGCGCAAATCACGCGGTGTCAGCATCTGCATCAACCGCCCCGCATCGGGGCCGCGCAACTCAACTTGGCGCTCGGCAGCCACATCCCAGACCTGCACATGTTTCTTGAGGTGGTGATAATCGGCCTCCACGCTCTCGAACATCGTGGGCAGAAGCATCCGGTTGTAAACCGTATAGGCCTTGACGCCCTGCGCCTCGACGCCATCGGAGAAAGGGGTGCGCCGCAGGCGGCGAGAAGGAGAGATAAGGGCTGTCACAGGCAGTCATCCTCTTGCATGACATTCAGGTATGGTAAAGTCTTGGTCCGGGCCGCAGCCCGGTGATTATTTCGATGATCCGCCCCATTCAATCGGGCAGATTTCGGCGGATTTTCCGGCAAAATCCCAGATACGGCCATAGTCACGCACCCGGCTCTTCAGGCCTTTGGCCGCGATGATATCGGGGCCCATCCAGTATTTGGAATTACTGACCATCACAGGATGATCAGGGCTCGCGCCCTCTATCATCTCGATCTCGCCTTGAATTTTACGGCCAATGTTGATCGAGCGTTTCTTGCCCTCGCGGACGATCTCCACAGGCGCGCGTTCGGCGCCGATGATTTCGCTCACCAGCATGGTGAACAGGCCCGTGGTGCCGCCTGCTTGGCCCGAGAAAATTTGTAAGATGCCGTTATAGGCCTTGCCGCTCGCGCGCTCGTCCACATAGGCAGCTACGCGCCAGTTGCCCTCGCCCATGCGGCCCGGAATATCGACAAGAAGGCCCACGTTCAGCCCGGCAAGGCTCTCGCCTTCATAATGCCCCTCGTCAATCGCGATGGCCATCCACGCGTGGCAATGCCCTTCCGTGGGCGGGTGGGCGCCAAGACTGACCACACACGGGCAAAACACGGTGCAGGAGCAGTTGAGAAAGAGCTCCCCCTTGATCGACCAATCCGTCGCGGACGCCGTGCGCCGCTTCGGGTTCGCCATACGGTTATCGATGCGCTGGCTCACGGGCAGCTTATCTGCGCCCTCTTTGCGTGCAACGGCCATATTCTATTCTCCCATCAAGGCCGGTGAGGCGATCACGGCTCCCCCGGCAATCAGCAGCAAGATCCCCATCGGACGCGTCACCCGGTGGCCAATCTGCGGCAGTTTCTCCAATACCATAAAAAGTGTGGCAAGGCCCATCCAGGCAAGGTTCACGACTCCGCCAACAAACCCGAGCGCCATGAACCCCCAGCAACAGCCGACGCAAAACGCGCCAAGCCCAAGGCCCATGGCGAGTCCCCCCGAAAACCCAGTGCGCCACTTGCTCAGGAAGTAACTCATCGGGCTGTGGCACACCCCGTGGCAGATTTCCTTGGCTCGGGTGAACTGAAACGCGCCGACGATGAGCAAAAGCCCACCCGCCGCCCAAGGCGCGCGCGCGATGCCGAGCATATCCACCCATCCCCCGAAAAGCAGCGCCAACTGCACGCCCGCAATCAGGGCGGCAAACGCCACCCAGACAATGAAATACCCCAACAGGACACCGAGCCCGCCTGCCCGGCTACCAGTGGCCGAAACGATCCGGTCCTCGTAACTGCGCAAGGTCGGGATCAGCGTCGGCAGCATCATCGCCGCCATCATAATTGCCCACATAGCAAATAACGGCCCAAAGCGCGCCATCGGCATATCCATCGGCATGCGCGGATCCATCGCCGCCATCATGGCACCTTCCGGCCCCGGACGCCCCAGCAGGTCCACATCCATGTCCACAGCCATCATATACATCACCCACCACGCCGCCAGAATGGCCGCGAAGAATCCCAGCCACAAAAGGCTGCGGATCGGTGTGGCAAGAAGGGTGCGCAACGCGGAGATCTCCTGAGTCGGGGGCCAAACGGGCTTGCGCGCAAAATGTCAGACAATTAAAAGTCTGACAAATGAAAATTGATCCAGACCAAAAAGCCGATCTTTCGGCCCAGATCGCCAAAGCCATCCGCGATGCCATCATCGAGGGTCGCATGATTGTGGACGAGCGCCTGCCATCGGAGGCCGAGCTTGCCGAACAGTTCGAAGTCTCCCGCTCCACCGTGCGTGAGGCGCTAAAGCGGCTGGCCGCTCAATCCTTGATCCGCACACAGCGCGGCGCGTTCGGCGGTGCCTTTGTGAACCGCCTCAGCTTTGAGGAGGCATATGGCCAGCAAATCACGACAGCCACGCTGCTTCTGAGCATGAATGCCGTAAGCTTCGATGTTGCCTGCGAGGCGCGATATGCGCTGGAGCGGGCCTGCGCGCCGCTCTCGTCTGAGCGCCGCACCCCGGATCAGCTCGCCACCATGCGCGCCGAAATCCACCGGCAGTCCCAGCCGGGCCTCACGGATGAAAGCTTTTGCGCCTCCGACGTAACCTTCCATCGCGCGCTGGTAGATGGCGCAGGCAACCCCGTGCTCAGCTTCCAACTCGCCGGGGCCGTGGAAGCCATGCAGCCTTTGATGAACATGATCACCTTCACCGCCCGCTCTCGTGAAGCGATCGTCGCGCTGCACACCCGCATCGCCGACGCGCTTGAGGCGCAAGACGCAAAAGCCGCTGACACTGCCCTTCTAGAGCTGGAGCGCTACACGCTTGAGTTGGGCCGCGGCGTGATGAAAGCCCGCGACAGCGCAAGCTGAGAGACTGGGCCGCCTCCGGCGCGGGGATATTTTCACCAAGAAAAAGCCTGCACCAGTGTCCAATCCAGCTTTCTTCTTAGCCTAAATACTCAAAATTCAGCGGGGGCCGCCGTCACCGTCACCGCGCTCAGGCGCATCCGGATCGGCCTGACCAATCCCCAGAAAGACTTTCTTGAGCGGGATCATCCACACGAATCCAAGCCCGACATAGACCAGAAGCTCGACCAACAAAGAGGGTCGGTCGATCAGCGCCACGATATTCACCGCGATGATGATATAGGCTGGCAGGCCAATCAGCAGGATGATGAGTGACCAGCGGCGGCGCGCTTTGTAGCTGAGGGCCATGAATGTCTCCGGAGGTTTGTTGGGTCAGTCGGCAAACGGGTCCGTCACGAGGATCGTATCCTCACGCTCGGGAGATGTTGAAAGTAGGGCGACCGGGCAGGCGATCAACTCTTCCACGCGGCGCACGTATTTGATGGCCTCTGCAGGCAAATCCGCCCAACTGCGCGCGCCCTCCGTGCTGGCGGACCAACCCGGCATTTCCTCGTAGATTGGTTTGCAGCGCGCCTGAAGATCGGCCGCCGTGGGCAGATAGTCCAGCACTTCTCCGTCCAGGGCGTAGCCCGTGCAAATCTTCAGCGTCTCGAACCCGTCGAGCACGTCGAGCTTGGTGAGCGAAATGCCCGTGACGCCCGATGTGGCACAGGTCTGGCGCACCAGCGCCGCATCGAACCACCCGCAACGCCGTTTGCGCCCTGTGACCGTGCCGAACTCGCGCCCGCGCTCGCCCAGACGTTGGCCATCCGCGTCATCAAGCTCGGTCGGGAACGGCCCTTCGCCCACGCGGGTCGTATAGGCCTTCACGATGCCCAGCACGTAATCTATCGCACCCGGCCCCACGCCCACACCCGTGGCCGCCTGTCCTGCGATCACATTGGAAGAAGTTACAAAAGGATAGGTCCCGAAATCAATATCGAGCAAAGCCCCCTGCGCCCCTTCAAAGAGGATACGCTTGCCAGCTTTGCGCTTCTCGTTGAGCACTTTCCAAACTGGTTTGGCGTAAGGAAGCAGCTGCGGCGCGATTTCCTTGAGCTGTGCGATCAGACCGTCACGGTCGACAGGCTCGATCCCCAGCCCCCGGCGCAGCGGGTCGTGGTGTTGCAAGGCGCGGTCCACCCGCGCCTCCAGCGTGGCGTGATCCGCGAGATCCGCCACCCGGACCGAGCGGCGCCCGACCTTATCTTCATAGGCGGGGCCGATGCCGCGCCCTGTAGTGCCGATCTTGGTGCCCTTGGAGGCGGCCTCTTCGCGGGCGCGGTCCAACTCACCGTGGATGGGCAGGATCAGCGGTGTGTTCTCCGCCACCATCAGGCTCTCGGGGCTGATCTCCACCCCCTGCTCGCGGATGCTCGCGATTTCCTTCATCAGGTGCCACGGGTCCAGCACCACGCCGTTGCCGATCACCGAAAGCTTACCGCCGCGCACCACGCCCGAGGGCAGCGCGTTCAGCTTGTAGACCTTGCCGTCAATGACAAGCGTGTGCCCGGCATTATGCCCCCCCTGAAACCGCGCGATCACATCCGCCCGCTCGGAGAGCCAGTCAACGATCTTGCCCTTGCCCTCGTCGCCCCATTGCGCGCCCACGACAACCACATTGGCCATGCTGTCTCTCCCTCACCGTTGATTGCGGATAAACCCGCGCCCCTAATAGCCACGCGCGGCGATGCGCGAAACCTCAAAATCACACGGGCCCGCTGGACAGCGGCGGGCGGGCGGGTGCATATCGGCGTGACCGGGCAAATTGAGAGGGTATGAGATGGGGTTCATTCTACGCTGGCTCGCGGCCTTCGTGCTTCTGACAGCCACGTTCAACCCGACCGAGTTCAACTACATCCGCTGGGCCAGCGCGCATCTCAGTGCTCAGATGCCCTTGGTGGTGCTTCTGGGGCTGCTGCTGGCCGCAGGCTACATCATCTACCTGCGCGCCACGCTGCGCTCGATTGGCGCGTTTGGCATGGTTATGGTCATGGCCATCGTCGGCGCCCTTCTATGGGTGCTTTATGATTTTGGCCTGCTCGCGTTGCGCGACACGTCTCAGCTTGTCTGGCTGGGCCTTGCAGCGCTCAGCTTTGTTCTTGGCATCGGGCTCAGTTGGAGCCATGTGCGCCGACGCCTCGCAGGCCAATCGGACATGGATGACGTGAGCGAGTGACCCGCAGGCAGTCACGCAAGCAACCCGACGAACGCAGGCGGAAAGAGCAGCACACCCACTCTGCAAACTTTCGCGTCACCTGCCCATCGCGCCGGGTTGCGGGCACGCACAAAACCCCATAGATACCTGTCAACTCGCAGCTATCGTCAGGCCCCTCATGCAAAACGTCGTCCTCATCATCCATCTGCTCCTCGCGCTCTCGCTGATCGGGGTGGTGCTGATGCAACGCTCCGAAGGGGGCGGGCTTGGTATGGGCGGTGGCGGCGGGGCGGCAACGGGCCGCTCGGCAGGCACGGCATTGGGCAAAATTACATGGCTTCTCGCGACGGCCTTCATCTGCACCTCGATCACACTCACCATCATTGCCGCGCAAAACGCCGGCAGCGGATCGGTGCTGGACCGGATCGTAGATGCTCCGATCCGGGCAGAACCCGATGGCGAAACGCCCAGCGGCGGCAGCCTTCTGCCCCCCGCCGAAGGCGATGACGCACCGCTTCTGCCCACTGCAGAATAACCACAACCGCTTGCGGGTTTTGCAAAAGCTGCAACATCATCTTGCGGGCCCCGTTGCATAGGGTTCGCGAATCCTGATACACTTGATCCCCGTGGACACGCGCAACTGCGCGGCTCCTAACGCGCGGGTTTTGCGCGGGATATGAATTTCACGGGGGAGACGCCACCTTATGGCACGTTACATTTTCATTACCGGCGGCGTGGTCTCCTCCCTCGGCAAAGGCCTGGCCTCGGCGGCTTTGGGCGCTCTTTTGCAGGCGCGCGGCTTCTCGGTCCGCCTGCGCAAGCTTGACCCCTATCTCAACGTCGACCCCGGCACGATGAGCCCGTTTGAGCATGGCGAGGTCTTCGTCACCGATGATGGTGCGGAAACCGACCTTGATCTGGGCCATTACGAACGCTTCACCGGCGTGCCCGCCCGCAACACGGATTCGGTCAGCTCTGGCAGGATTTACTCCGACGTGCTCGAAAAGGAACGGCGTGGCGATTACCTGGGCAAAACCATACAGGTCGTTCCGCATGTGACCGACAAGATCAAGGAATTCATCGATATCGGCGATGATGAGGTCGATTTCATGCTCTGTGAGATTGGCGGCACCGTGGGCGATATCGAAGGCCTGCCCTTCTTCGAGGCGATCCGCCAGTTCAGCCATGACAAGCCGCGCGGGCAATGCATCTTCATGCACCTCACGCTGCTGCCCTATCTCGCAGCCTCAGGCGAGCTCAAGACCAAGCCGACCCAGCACAGCGTCAAGGAATTGCAAAGTATCGGTATCGCACCCGACATCCTCGTCTGCCGGTCCGAACATCCAATCCCCGAGAAAGAACGCGAAAAAATCGCCCTGTTCTGCAACGTCCGCAAGGAATCGGTCGTCGCCGCCTATGATCTGAAATCGATCTATGAGGCCCCTCTGGCCTATCACCGCGAGGGGCTCGACCAGGCTGTGCTCGACGCATTCCAGATCTCGCCCGCCCCCAAACCCGACCTCTCGGTCTGGCAGGACGTGGCCGACCGGATTTACAACACCGATGGAGAGGTCAACATCGCGATCGTGGGCAAATACGTGCAACTCGAAGACGCATACAAATCCATCAAGGAGGCCCTGACCCATGGCGGCATGGCCAACCGTGTGAAGGTCAATGTGGAATGGGTCGACGCCGAGGTTTTTGATACCAAAGACCCCGCCCCCTACCTTGAAGGCTACCACGCCATCCTCGTGCCCGGCGGCTTTGGCGAGCGCGGCACAGAGGGCAAAATCAAGGCCGCCGAATTTGCACGCGAGCGTAAAGTTCCCTATCTCGGCATCTGCTTGGGCATGCAAATGGCCGTGATTGAGGCCGCCCGCAACGTGGCCGGGATCAGCACTGCCGGCTCCGAAGAGTTCGACCATGAGGCAGGCAAAAAGCGGTTTGAACCCGTGGTCTACCACCTCAAGGAATGGGTG
>JBASXE010000280.1:0-4425 GCA_049276875.1 Roseovarius sp.
GGCGTGCATAGGCGTCTCATTATTGAGAATCATTTTCTTAGAAATAGGAACCCCAATCTCGCGACTGGGATTCCCAATATCAAGAAATTAATCTCTGATAAATCTGAGAATCTTGTTCTCATCTCTGAGAATCTCGCAGATCAGTTTCTCGCCTTTGACATCCCTTTGCCATCTGGAATGAGACTCCGTTTCTCTCAAAACTGAGAAAGTTCTACCTTTGAAGTACATTTTCCCGATCAGGAGAATCACCTCCTCGCACTCAAATTCGTTTGGATATTCCGTCAACCCAGTCCGGAATTCACCCAGGGATTCATAAACCGGAACACCCTTTCCTGTGTTCTGATGAACGACAACGTCTACACTGAAAACGCCATCAACACAAGAAACCGAAGGGATGAACTGCATCATAACAAAACTCCTAAAAGAGAGAAAATGGAGCCTGCCAGAATGACAGGCTCCGAGTATTACAATCAAACGCCCACTTCTAAACTCGCGATATATTCCGCGAATTCTGTTTTTGCTTGTTCTCTAAGTTTCAGACTTGCCAGAAACTCATTCTGGTTGGCCCGAATATCGACCCAAGTAATCGGTGGAATCAAACCATGCGTCAATTCGCATAGCCGCTCGCTGGCTTCCATCTCTTCGGCTGTTATCAATTTCACCCGCAGGATTATTTTCGACTTGATAGTACGCATCAAGCCGGTTCCATAGTGCTTGCCGACTACCGAGATCGCTTCAGGGTATTCCAAAACCTTCAGGGAGCCAGAAACAAAATGCACGCCGTTAATATCGATCAGAGACATCTCAAAACCTTTCAAAACAAAACAAAACAAACGACACCTGCATATGGTATCGACGTTTGAAATAAAAGTCTACACTGGAAACAAAAGAATTCTCGATTACGATTTCCAAGAAAGTTTTTACTATTTTCGAGACGGTCCCAATATTGATAAAATTTTTCTCAATAATAATATTCTTGATCTTGAGAATCTTTTTTCTCAACATCGAGATTCCCAGTGTTGAGAAAGCCAGTCTCAAAAGTGAGAAAAGGTAGGAGGCACGTCCCGCTCGACTTCGTCTTTAGCGGAGCGGGACGAGTGGGCGTGCATAGGCGTCTCATTATTGAGAATCATTTTCTCAATAATAGGATTCCCATCTTCAAGAATCTTTTTTCTCAAAGATGGGAATCCCACTTTCGGGAGTGGATTATTATTTTCGAGAACTTTTCACTTTCCTATCTTTGAGAATTCTGCGTTTTTCTTCGGCGGCACAATAGTGTGCCATATCTTCGTAATATCCAGATTTCCTATTTTCAGGAAACGCGGCAACTGCATCTCGGCAGTCTTCCCGAATGTGGGAAAGTGACGAAGTGGGAAGTTTTGCAACATACGACATTAATGTCGCATGACACGTCATTCCAGTGTTTTGACACCAACCAGTGTGATCGTAGTTCGGCGATACGCCGACAATAGCGTTACTGTAGTTCACAATCAACCCCCTATAAACAGAGACAACAAAACACAGAATGACGCATAGAATAGCGAGCAATACAAGATAAACAAAGCCCAACCGATAACGTTCCTCATAATTCCCATCCTTAAGAATCGGGCGGGTTTCCCCGCCCGTTGTTGTTGTTGTTTACGTTAACGGCAGGAATTGAGTCTTCCGAGTGATTTTAGCCCACCTCCAAAAATGGGAAGCGTGGGCCACTTTTGTGAAGGTGTGTAGTATTTCAACGGTTATCGTCTTCCTGTCAACATTGACGCCAGCAACGTTGACGATTACAGCACAAACGCCGCTTCCAATTTGTACCGTTTGGCCGTCAGACAATTGAGCTTCTGAGATAGCATGCCCGTTGCCAGCGTTGACATTCTGGACACAAACGGAGTCACTATTTGCGACAATTCGGACATTCCGAATCTGAACAGTCTTAGGTAGCTCTGTTGTCCGATTATCGCAATTTAGCTGTAGTACTGTTGAACGCCTCATTTTCGTAAACCCTTATGAACTGTGGAAACTAAAGAAGTAACTGAGATATGCATGGTATCGACGTCGCACAATAAACTCAATAGAACAATATTGAAAAATTTTCGATTGTCGTTTGAGAGAATTAATTATCAATGTTGAGATTTTCAAATATTTTTGATGTCGTCAATACGAATACACTTGAATTTCAAAGTGTGTCAGAATCGCACCGATTGAATTTTCGATACAAAGCTCAAGCCGAGACGATACGACCGCAGAATCGATTCTGGAGAACCTCAGAGCATGCCATTATGGCATATGCCGCAACATGCCATTTTGACAGCGACAGTGAGGTGTCGTCACATTGACACGGGGGGTTTTTCATTCTTGAGAAAGTGATTCTCAATTATGGGAAAATGCGGGGGGAGTTCATACACAACTCGAACTTCTCTCCCCAAGTGTACCGCCCCCTCTTGCCCACTACTCGTCGTTCGCAATCAGCACCATCCAAAAGGGCAAGTCTTTCTGTATTCTCTTCTGTAACACACTGTACCTAACCCTACAAATTGGATCTTCTACCCACTCAGCCAGAGTCTTTTCTTCCCCGAATGCGACAAGTCTGCGATTATCCACACGATTGTTCGCATTCTGGACGGGGGTAAACTCTCTCAGGTTAGCCTTCGTGTTATTCAGTCGATTACGGTCCTTATGATCGACAACGATATTCTCGTCCACAACACCTAGGAGTAGACGATGCATCCTGACTTCCTTCTTGTTGATTTTGGTTAGGGCATAACCATCGCGGTAATACCACGAGTGCCTCATCAATCGGGGGTAGTCTTCGCTATCAACAAGTGCGAATTGGCCAATACCATTTTCACCAGACAGGGGAATTTGCAACATTTTTAATCTTTCTGTAAATAGATATAATGCTATGGGGACTTCCGCCCCATAGATACGGTCATTTGGGGCTATGCCCCACTTTTAAATGAGAAGGGGTCATTATGGACGACATTGTAGTAGCGAGTACTGGGGTTGACGAACGTGCTAAGGCTGAGTGTTCTATTCCAGATCCAGAAATCAGCATCGCAAGCCTAATTGAGGCCGGAGGTGCTGATGACTAATGAACAGTTTGAAATTATTCAGATAGTGATCGACAGGATTGCCAAGAACTACACTTTCTCATATTATGAGGAGGATGATATTAGACAAGAGGCTTTTATTATTGCCGCAGAGGCCCTCAAGAATTATGACTCGTCTCGCCCGCTAGAGAATTTTATCTCTCGACACCTCGCAAATAGATTGAAAAATCTCATAAGGGACAAATATTACAGATCTAACACGAAGAGTAAGTCAAATTTCGATAAGCGAGCCGTCATGGACCTCTCTTCTTTACAAGTCACAGATGCGAATGAACCATACTACTGCGAAGACCAAAATGAGAAGCTATGTACAACAGAAGCCTTAGAGCTTGTTAAATCTCGACTCAGTCCAAAAGCGTCTCGTGATTTTCTGAGAAAAGCCAATGGAGTCCCCATCCGGCCATTCTGCGAACAAAGGATCGAAAAAGAAACAAAGGAGATTCTAGGTGAAGACTGGTAGACTATCAAGAGCAGATTGGCATTTTATAGAAGAGAATGCAGATATATTAACAGCACAAGAGATTGCTAAACAATTAGATCGAGACCTTCCCCCAATTGTTAAATACTTGCGTAGGATTGGAAAAACCGCAAATAAAGTTAAAGAGGTAAAAGTTCAGGCGGAGTATGACCTCAAGAGTAGACCTTATTGGAAAGAGCTTAAAACTCAATTTACTGATGAAGAACTAGAGTTGTTCGTGTATCACTGGAAGCAGATGATTGCCCAGTTCCGAAAAGATGTTATGGCCACAGAAGAGTTACAGATCATCGACACGATCAAACTCGAAATACTGATGAATAGATCCTTGCGGGAACAACAGTACTCTATGACAAGAGTCAAGCAATTGGAAGAGGAGCTAAGGGTGGAGCGTATGAAATCATCTGAGGATATCGACCGTGAATACATGATGAACCTAGAGAGGCAGATAGGATCGTTAATGGCGGCGAAAGAAGCTCTGTCGAGAGACTTTAAAGACCTACATACCAAAAAAGCGGCTATGTACAAAGACTTAAAAGCTACTCGCGAGCAGCGTATCAAAAAGATGGAGAATATTCAATCGACTTTCTCCGGACTCATAGAGAAGATCACAAAAGACCCGGATTTCTTCGAAGAGCAGGGAAAAGAGATGGAGCTTATGAGAATCGCCGTTGATAGGGAAGAGGGGCGATTAAGTGAATATCATAAATATGAGGATGGGGAGATTGACACCCCTTTTTTAAATTGCGACACCGTAATGGGACTAAAAGATGACTAAGGCTATTATAATAGGGATGCTTGGGCAAGACGGCCCTTACCTTAAGGAGTATTTAGGGTCTTTGG
>JBASXE010000281.1:0-10511 GCA_049276875.1 Roseovarius sp.
GCGCTCAGGTTGGCCGAGATTGCCCATATGGCCGGTGTGCCGCGCGGCGTGTTGCAGGTGCTGCCCGGCGATGGGCCGTCCGTGGGGGCGCCTCTGGGGCTGCATATGGATGTGGATATGGTGAGCTTCACCGGCTCCACCGAGACGGGAAAGCGGTTCCTGCGCTATGCGGCGGATAGCAACATGAAGGAGGTCACTCTGGAATGTGGCGGTAAGAACCCTTGTGTGGTGCTGGCCGATGCCGAAAACCTCGATCATGTCGCGGGGCATGTGGTGAATGCGGCCTTCTGGAACATGGGCGAGAATTGCTCTGCCGCGTCGCGGCTGATCGTGCACCGGGACGTGAAGGCGCCGTTGATGGAACGGATCATGGCGCGTCTGCGCGATTGGCGCACGGGCGATCCGCTTGATCCGGCCAATCATCTGGGTGCGTTGATCGATGCGGAGCATACGGCGAAGGTCGCGGGCTATCTGGGGGAGGGTGCGCTGACCGGGGGCACCGTTGAGGGCAACTTCGTGCTACCCACAATTTACGAGGTCCGTGCCGACGATCCGCGCGCGCGGGAAGAGATATTCGGACCCGTCCTGACGGTGATTGAGGTCTCCAGCACGGATGAGGCGATAGCACTTGCCAATGAGACGTCCTATGGCCTCGCGGCGAGTGTTTTCACCGCCCATATCCGCACCGCGCTGCGGGCCGCTCGCGAGATCAAGGCGGGCACGGTGACCGTCAATTGCTATGGCGAAGGTGATATCTCCACGCCGTTTGGCGGCTTCAAGCAATCGGGCTTTGGGGGGCGCGACAATGGCGTGCAGGCGCATGACCAGTTCACGCAGATCAAGACCATTTGGGTGGACCTCAGCGACCCGGCAGACGGGGACAACGTGGCATGACTGAGACGCTGGACAAACCCGCCCGCCGGGGCCGTGGCGCGCGCAAGGCGATCCGGCAAGCGCATGATTTCACCATGCTGCCCGCGCTCAAGCGTGGTCTGCCGCTGACCGAGCCGATGAGCGGTGAAGAGATCGCGCGGATTGATGCGGCCTCAATGGATATCCTCGAAAATACCGGCGTGGTGTTCCGCGACGATATCGCGCTCGAGGATTGGCGCCGCGCCGGGGCCAAGGTGGTGGGCGAGACGGTCTATCTGGATCGTGGTCTGGTGCGGGAGTTGATCGTGAGCATCCCCGAGACCTTTACCTATCATGCCCGCAATCCGGCCAATAACCTGCCTTTCGGGCGCGAACATGCGATTTTCGTGCCGATGACCGGCGCGCCCTTCTTGCGTGATCTCGACGATGTGCGCCGCAACCCGATGCTCGAAGACCTCGCGAATTTTCACAAGCTGGCTCATATGCTGCCCGCAATGCATTCCTCCGCGCATCACATTGTTGAGCCTTATGACCACCCGATCAGCCAGCGACATCTGCGCATCACCTATTCCTCGATGAAACATTCCGACAAGACGTTCATGGGCATGACCACCAGCCCCAAAAACGCCGAGGACGTCATGGAGATGTGCGCCATCCTTTTCGGTGCGGATTTCATGGAGACGCATCCCGTGTGCACCGGCAATTGCAACGGCAACTCGCCGCTTGTCTGGGATGAGACGATGCTGGGTGCGATGCGGGCGTTTTGCAAACGCAACCAGCCCGTGCTCTGCTCACCCTTCGTGCTGGGCGGGGCCAACACACCTGCGTCGGTCGCCCCCACGGTGGCACAGCTCAATGCCGAAGCGCTGAGCGCGCTGGCCTATACCCAAGTGATCCGCAAAGGCTGCCCCGCGATCTACGGCCACTACCTCAGCACCGTTTCGATGAAATCCGGTGCGCCCATGGCGGGCACGCCAGAGATCAGCCTGATGAACCTGATGATCGGACAGATGGCGCGGTTTTACGGCGTGCCATGGCGGTCTTCAAATACGCTGGGTGGGGCCAAGACGTTTGATGCGCAAGCGGGCTATGAGAGTGCCACAACGCAGATGGCACTGCAAATGGCGGGCACAAATTACATGTGGCATTCAGCAGGTTGGAACGAGGCGGGGATGCACTGCTCCATGGCGAAATTCGTGGTGGATGCAGAGCAATGCGCGATGGCCTACCGCATGGCGGAGGGTATCCGCTGGGATGATTTCGATGAGGCGCTCGCAGCGGTGGCGGATGTTGGCCCCGGCGGACATTACCTCGGCCACGCGCATACGCTGGAGAATTTCCAGCGCGCGTTCTTCATGCCCGAGCTTTTTGATAACAACTCCATTGAGCAATGGCAGGCCGAGGGCGCTGTCGAGGTGAACGAGCGCGCGTTGACCTACACCCGCAACCTGCTCAACGCTTACGTGGAGCCCAAGCTCGATGCGGGTGTCAATGAGGCCCTGCTGGATTATATCGCCCGGCGCGAGCGGGAGATCCCCGCGGCCGACGCGCTCAATCAGAATCTGTGAGCGGGTGAAGGTTCGGCGTCTGCCAGTCGATCCCGGCCCTGCGGGATGGGATAGGCTCTTGCCGCCCGCCGCGCCGCCGGAGGTGCTGGAGGCACGTATCACCGCCGATTGGCTGGTGATTGGCGCGGGCTATGCAGGGTTGGCGGCGGTGCAGCGTCTGGCGGAGCTTCATCCCGGTGCGCGGATTGTCTTGCTGGAGGCAAGCCGTGTGGGTGCGGGGCCTGCCGGGCGGAACTCGGGATTCATGATTGATCTGCCCCATGATCTGGCCTCGGCCGGGTATTCCGGCGCGCTTGAACGTGACCGCGCCGAGACGACAGCCAACCGCGCGGGCATTGATTTCGCGGCGCATATGGCGGAACGCCACGCCCTGCCGGAGGAGGCGTTTGTGCGGAGTGGCAAGACCAACGCCGCCGCAACCGCAAAAGGCCACAAGCATAATCTGGACTATGCCCGCCACTTGGATGCGCTGGGTGAGCCTTATGAGATGCTGGACGCCGCCGCGATGCAGGCGATGACCGGCATCTCCTATTATCGCAGTGGGCTTTTTACGCCGGGGGCGGCGATGATCCAACCTGCGCTCTATGTGCGCGGCGTGGCGGCCGGGCTGCGCTCAAACCGGGTGCAGGTTTTTGAAGGTAGTCCAGTGACTGGCCTCAGCCATGCGGGCGATTGGATCGCAACAACCCCAATGGGAGCGGTGACAGCACCGCGCGTGATATTGGCGGTGAACGGTCATGCCGAAAGCTTTGGACAATTTGAGAACCGACTTTTGCATGTATTCACCTATGCGTCGATGACGCGCGCGCTGCGTCCTGATGAGATCGCGCGCCTCGGTGGCCGGGCGCAGTGGGCGCTGACCCCTGCCGATCCGATGGGAACCACCGTGCGGCGTATTTCGGGCACGGGCGGGGACAGGATCATCATCCGCAACCGCTTTACCTGTGATCCGACAATGGAGGTGCCTGAGGGGCGGCTAGGGGCCGTGGCGCAGGATCATGCGCGCGCCTTTGCCGCGCGATTTACCATGCTCGCGGGGGTGGAGATGGAGCATGTCTGGGGCGGGCGTTTGTGCCTCAGCATCAACAACGTGCCCGCGCTGGGCGAGGTGGCGCCGGGGCTTTTCTCCGCCGCCTGCCAGAATGGGCTCGGCACCGCCAAGGGCACGCTGCACGGGATGCTGATGGCGGAACTGGCCTCGGGGCATGGTTCGGACCTTTTGGCCCAAGTGATGGCGCAGGATGCGCCGCGCGTCTTGCCGCCACGCTGGATCACCAAGGTGGGTGCCAATGCGCGGATGCGCTGGGGCGAATGGAGCGCAGGGGCGGAACTTTAGGCTCTAATCCGCCCCAAGATCGCGCAAAATGGGGCAATCGGGCCGCGCATCCCCGGCGCAGGCGTGGGTCAATTCGCGTAATGTGTCGCGCATCCCGGCCAGAAGGGCGATCTTCGCCTCAATGGCCTCCAGATGCTCTTCCGCGATGCGTTTTACATCCGCGCTTGCTCTGTCTTCGTCACTATAGAGCGCCAACAGCGCGCGACACTCCTCGATCCCGAAGCCGAGCGCGCGGGCGCGACCCAGAAAGGCGAGGCTGTGCACATTTGCTTCGGAAAACCTTCGGTAGCCATTTGGCCCACGCCCGGGTGTGATCAGCCCGATCTCCTCGTAATAGCGGATTGTCTTTGCCGGCAATCCGGCCCGCGCACTGGCCTCGGATATGTTCATGCCGCACCCTCCAAAGGCCGCTTCATGCCGCGCAGGCGCAGCGCGTTGCTGAGCACGAAGACCGAGCTGAGCGCCATGGCCCCCGCTGCAAGCATGGGCGACAGCATCACGCCCACGAGCGGATAGAGCAGCCCTGCCGCCACCGGAATGAGTGCAATGTTATAGGCAAACGCCCAGAACAGGTTCTGTCGGATATTGCGCATCACGCGGGCGGAGATGTGCCGCGCTGTGGCCACGCCACCCGGGTCGCCCGAAATCAGCACCACATCCGCCGCCTCAATGGCCACATCGGTGCCACCGCCCATGGCGATACCCACATCAGAAGCGGCCAGGACGGGCGCGTCGTTGATTCCGTCCCCCACGAAGGCGAGCGCGCCATGCGCGTCGCGAAGGCTCTGGGCGGCAGCGACCTTGCCCTCGGGCAGGACGCCCGCAATCACCTCGCCTATGCCCAATGCGGCGGCCACCGCGCGGGCGGCGTCCTCGGTATCACCTGTGATCATGGCGGTGCGCAGCCCTGCATCATGGAGCGCGCGAATGGCGGCGGCGGCGGTGGGTTTGACCGGGTCGGTGATGCCAATGACGGCGTGCGCGGTGCCGTCTTGCGCCACGTAGACGAGGGTTTGACCCTTGGCTGACATGGCTTTGGCGGCATCGTTGAGCGCGGCTGTGTCAACGCCCTCTTCCTGCATCAGCCGCGCGGTGCCAATCAGCATCTGCCCCCCGCCAACGGTTGCCCGCAGGCCACGTCCGGGCAGGGCCTCGGTTGCTGTCACCTTGGGGCGCGTCAGCCCTTCGGCGGCGGTCTCGATGGCGCGGGCGATGGGGTGCTCGGAGCCTGCCTCGACGGCGGCCACTGCGGCGAGAATGACCTCCCGCTCCGCCCCGTTCGCCAGCGCCATATCGGCCAGCGTCATGCGCCCCATCGTCAGCGTGCCGGTCTTATCAAATGCCACGATCCGCGCCTCGGCCAGATGTTGCAGCGCGTCGCCCTTGCGAAAGAGCACGCCAAGCTCCGCTGCGCGCCCCGTGCCGACCATGATCGACGTGGGCGTGGCCAGACCCATCGCGCAGGGGCAGGCAATGATCAGCACTGACACCCCCGCTACCAACGCCAGCACCGAAGGCGCGAGGATCAGCCACGCGGCCACGCTCACCAGCGCCACAATGATAACGGCGGGCACGAAAACGCGCACAACCCGGTCTGCCAGCGCCTGAATGGGCAGTTTCGCGCCTTGGGCGCGCCGCACCATGTCCGTGATGCGCGCGAGCACCGTATCCTCACCTACCGATTCGGCCTCATAGCGCAGCAAGCCCGCACCGTTCACCGTGCCACCAACCAGCTTGTCGCCCGCTGATTTGAGCACGGGCATCGGCTCCCCGGTCAGCATTGCCTCATCCACATGGCTTTCGCCGCTGAGCACGGTGCCGTCCACGGCGATCTGCGCGCCGGGGCGGGCCAGAAGGACGGCGCCCGGGCGGATGGACGCCGTGGGCCGCTCCACCGTTTCGCCCGCTTCTTCCACAAGAACCGTCTCGGGGCGCAGGCCGATCAGCGCCTCGATGGCCGCCCCGGTGCGGCCCCGTGCGCGCGCCTCCATCCAGCGGCCCACAAGGATCAGGGTCACGATCACCGCCGCCGCCTCGAAATAGACCGCGCGAGCGGTCTCGGGCAGCAGCGTGGGCACAATCAGCACGGCAGCGGAATAGAGCCACGCGGCCAGCGTGCCAAGGGCCACAAGGCTGTTCATCTCGGGAGCACCCCGCATCAGGGCGTGCAGGCCGATGCGGTAGAACGCGCGCCCCGGCCACGCCATGACGAGGGTCGTGAGAAGAGCTTGAATCCACCAGCTGACCCCGGTGCCGATGGTGCTTGCGATCCAGTGATGCATACCGGGAATCACATGGCTGCCCATTTCCAGCACAAACACAGGCAGGGTAAGCGCCCCTGCGATCAGCGCGGCACGGAGGGCGGAGTCAGTCTCTGATATGGCTGAATTCGGCTCTGAGTCGGTGTCAGGTGTGGCGGGGTAGCCCGCGCGTGTCAGGGCGTCGGCCAGAGCCTCGGCATCGCTGAGCGCCGAGATATGGGTGATCCGGGCCGTGCGATCGGCGAGGTTCACATGGGCCGCGCTCACGCCCGGCATCTCGCTCAGTGCGGCCTCCACCCGCCCGATGCAGGAGGCGCAATGCATTCCATCGACGCGCAAAACCGTCTCGGACGCGTGCGCAGGATAGCCAGCGGTGCGCAGCGCGTCTGTAATCGCCTTGAGTGTGGCGTCCCCTGGGGTGATCTCCGCCATGTGGCTCGCGAAGTTCACGGTAGCGCTCTGCACCCCCGGCACGGCGGTGATCGCATGCTCCGCACGACCCGCGCATCCTGCGCAGGAGAGGTTGTCGATGGGCAGGGTGAGGGTCTGGGTCATTGCGTGTCCTTTGATCGGTCACGCCTTACATAAGGGTTCCTGTAACGGGAAGGTCAAGGGGCGCTTCGATATCGAAACACACCTGAGGCCGTGGCGATATGGGTGCCCAGCGTGTCCTCCACCCGGCCTTCGGCGAAATAGGTCTTGTGCCCACCGCCTGTGCGCCAGCCAGTCGCAATCAACAAGTCCCCCTGCGCCTGCGCCACGTAATTCACCGTGAGCGAGAGGGTCAGCGCCATCTGCCGCACCGCGGGATCGCCAGTATAGCAACCCGCGAACCCCATAGCGCTATCCAGAAGCGTGGCGTGGATGCCGCCATGGGGCAGGCCTTGGCGATTCATCAGGAACGGGGCCAGAGGCACCTCGATCCGGGCGAAATCCGTGCGCCATTCAGTCAGGCGAAAGCCGAGATGGTCCTGAAGCGGATAGGCCTCCTCCAGTAATTCGGGGTGAATTGTCATGCGCCGTCTCCTGCAGGGTTTTCCACAAGGTATTGCCGCGTCAGCCAGCGCGCCATGAGCGCAGGTTTCGCGCCGCCTTTGATCTCGACGCGCACGGCCCATGTGTTGCTGATCTGGCCCGGCACGCGGGTTTCGGTGTTGATCAGGCGGAAGGCGCCGCGCAGATGGCTGCCCGCAGGCACCGGTGCCATGAAGCGCAGCTTGTCGAAGCCATAGTTGATCGAATGCGCCACGCTTGGCGGGGTGGGCAGTGCGTCGATATACATGGCCGAGAGAAGCGAAAGGGTCAGGAAGCCATGCGCGATTGTGCCGCCAAAAGGCGTCTGGGCCGCGCGGGCGGGATCGGTATGGATGAATTGCGCGTCATCCGTGGTGGCGGCAAAGGCATCGATGCGGGTCTGATCCACCTCAAACCAGCGGGAAAAGGCCTCATCTGACATAAGCGGTCTTTCCTAACGTTGCGCGCCCTGAACGGTGGCACAATCCGGCCTGGCCCGCAATCGGGCGGCTGTGGGGCTTGACGGCGCCGGGCGCGGGCCGCAAAAGCGGAAGGGTCCACCCAGAGGAGCTGCCAGATGTCCTTTTCCCGCCAGATCAAAATCGCCCCGTCGATCCTTTCGGCCGATTTCGCCAATTTTGGGGCTGAGATTCGCGCGATTGAAGCGGAGGGCTGTGACTGGGTCCATGTGGATGTGATGGACGGGCATTTCGTGCCGAACCTCACCTTCGGGCCGCCCCTGGTCAAGGCGATCCGCCCGCATATCAAGACGGTGATGGACGTGCATCTGATGATCGCGCCGGTCGATCCCTATATTGAGGCCTATGCCGATGCCGGGGCCGATATCCTGACTGCGCATCTGGAGGCGGGGCCGCATATTCATCGCACGCTTCAAGCGATCCGCGGCGCGGGCTGCAAGGCTGGGCTGGCGCTGAACCCTGGCACGGGGCTGGATGATGTGGGGCATCTGCTGGACATGATCGATCTGGTCTGCGTGATGACGGTCAACCCCGGCTATGGCGGGCAGAAGTTTATCCATAGCCAGATCGAGAAGGTCCGCAGCCTGCGCGCCATGATCGGTGACCGGCCCATTCATATCGAGATCGACGGCGGGATCACGCCCGAGACGGCCCCTTTGATGGCGGCGGCGGGGGCGGATGTTCTGGTGGCGGGATCTGCCGTGTTCATGGGCGGGAGCGTTGAGAACCCCGCACCTTACGGCGACAATATCCGCGCGATTCGGGCGGCGGCTGAGGCGGCTTAGGCTCTGATTTTGGGCCCTACGGCCCGCCCCGCAGCCGCACCGTGACATGCGCGGTGCGTCCCAAGGCATCAATCACCGTGAGGTCTGAAAACCCGGTGGTGAGGGCTGCTATCTCCGCATCGCGGTGGTAAAGCCCGGTGAGCACTGGCGCGCCATTGGCCATCAGGGTGAAAGGTGGCTTGCCGTCACGCAGCTTTATCGTGAGCGGGCCGTCTGTCATCAATTCCGCGCCGTTCGGTGGAAAAATCAGCTTGGGCGCATCGGCGGCTGGGGCGAAGACAGCCTCGCGCCCGGTGAAGCGGCGCAGGGGCTGGGGCAGCTCTTGCGTGCTGAGAAGCAGCGTCTCTGGCGGCGGCGCGGGCAGGGGGGTGCGCGCGGCCTCCAGCCTCTGGAACGCCTCGAAAAGCAGTGGAGCCGCCAGATCAGCGCCGAACACACCCGGCACGGGTGTGCCGTCGGGCCGCCCGATCCAGACACCCGCCACATGCCGCCCATCATAGCCTATGGCCCAGGCATCGCGGTGCCCATAGGAGGTGCCGGTCTTGTAGGCGAGGCTTTGGGTAGGCGCGCCGGGGGGCGGCGCGAGGCCTGCGAGGATGTCGCTGATATGCCATGCGGCGGAGGGGCTGAGGATCTGTGCGGGCATTTGAGTGTTGCCCGAGCGGTAATGCAGCGGGATCGCCTGACCACCGCGCGCGATACCTGCGTAGAGCTGCACGAGCCCTTCAAGGCTCACCCCAACGCCGCCCAGCGCCACGGCGAGCCCCGGGCGGCCACCCGGCACCTCGGCGCGGATACCCGCGCGGCGCAGTGCGTCCATCAGATGCGCGGGGCCGATCTCATCCATCAGGAGGATGACGGGGATGTTGAGCGATTGGCGCAAGGCAGATTGCACCGTTACCTCCCCCCGAAAGTGGCCATCGAAGTTCTGCGGGGCGTAGCTGCCGAAATGCACGGGCGCATCACGTATCAGGGTCTGCGGATGGGCGAGGCCCCGGTCGAATGCCATGCCGTAGATGAGAGGTTTCAGCGTAGAGCCGGGCGACCGGAGCGCCTGCGTCATATCCACGAACCCCGCCCGTGTGCCGGGGGCATAAGCCGCCGAACCGACGGAGGCAAGGATCGCACCCGTCTGATGATCCGCGATGACGATTGCGATGGAGACTGTTTCGCGCAGGTCGCGTAGGCGTGTCGCGGCGAGGGTCTCAATCCGGGCTTGCAGGGCGGCGTCGATGGTAAGGGTGTGGAGCCGCTTTTCCGGCGCCTCGGCCAATGCGCGGTTGGTGAGATGTGGAGCGAGGGCAGAAAAGGCACGTCTTTGAGCGGGAACAGGGTCGAAAACTGCGGCAGTCGCGGCCTCATGGCTCAGCAAACCGGCGGTCTGCATTCGATCGAGAACACGGGCGCGGGCGGCGGTTGCGGCCTCGTGGTGCCGGTCGGGGCGGCGCGTTTCGGGCGATTGTGGCAGGGCCACCAGAAGAGCGGCCTCGGCTGGGGTGAGGCGGGCAGGCTCCTTGCCGAACCACGCATATGTGGCGGCGCGGATGCCCTCGATATTGCCACCGTATGGTGCGCGGGTGAGGTAGAGCCGCAGGATATCATCCTTGCTTAGCCGCCGTTCCAGCGCCAGTGCCACGCGGATCTGGCGCAGCTTGCCCGCCCATGCGCCTGTCCCGCCCTCCTCCATCAGGCGCGCAACCTGCATCGAGAGGGTCGAGCCGCCTGAGACAATCTCCCCGTGCCAGAGTGCCTGAGCGGTGGCGCGCAGCATAGCGAGAGGGTCAACGCCTGCGTGGTTGTAAAAACGGCGATCCTCATAGGCGATGAGCATGTCGATGAAATCCGGGTCCACCTCGGCGGTGGTCACGTCGAGCCGCCATCGGCCATCAGGCGCGGTATAGACCCTCAGAAGGCTCCCACCCCTTCCGCGCATTTCCGTGCCCGTTTCGGCAATCAGCGGTGGCAAAACAGTGCGATCCACCCAAACGTCTGCAATATCGCGCGCGCCCGCCGTCAGCGTTAGCGCGAGGGCCAGCGCAAAGAGAGCGCGGGCGGGCCTCACTCGGTCACGGTCATGCGCGTGGTGCCCGTTTGGGCGCGGTAGGCAGGGCGATACATATCCTCGACCGAGGCGGCGGGGTGGTGATAGCTGCCCGGTGCGACTGCCCGCACGATATAGGCGAGGTTGAAGGGCT
>JBASXE010000282.1:0-2435 GCA_049276875.1 Roseovarius sp.
CATCTGAACATGTAGTAGATTCAGTAGTACTATCATTACTTAATTTATTAATAGTGTTATTTTTACATTTATTTGTTTTCTTATGTCTCGCCATTCCCCTCTTAATAACAAGCGAACCACACAAATCACACTTAATTTTGTTTTCAAGTTTACCTCGTATTGCTGGATCAAAGCCCATTCTTTTTATACAATGATTTCCTACAACAAGAATGTCGTTTACATCGTTTGACTCTGGACATAAATAACACTGCTCAACGATGTGGTGGCCACATATGCAAGCATTTTGATGCTCAGGCAATTTACAATCTTTGCCAAAGTTTTGCTTAAAAATAGTATCAGGTACGCCGTGGTTTGATTTACCAACTCTTTTATAAGTTTTTAGATCTTCTAATCTCAATCCAAATTTATTAAGTGATGCTTTGACAGCATCCAAGTAATTATATCTTTGTTCTCTTCTAATGATTGCGTCAATATTCATCTTTCGTATTGTAGTATATAATAGTGTTTTCATATGTTTAAATAGTAATTCAATCGTCCTTGCCCTCGGCACCTCGCACTAATAACAGCTCATGCCTACTATATAATTTTCTTGTATTGTTATTTACCATGTATTGTTTACCGTCGTCAGATACTGCTATAACTTTGTACACACTCGCCGACCATTTAGATTCGTAACCTTTCGTCATCGTTTTGGGTTTGATATAAGTTCTAACTTCACTTCCCATCTTAATGGGTGGGTATTTACGGTTAAACTTAGCCTTGTTGTAAATATTCAACCAAATCTCAATATTATTATTACCTTGTTTAGCGTTGTTTGGGCTCATATCTATAGTTGAATGCTTTGTGTTGTTATACTTCTTTAAAATAGTGGGCAATAGTTCTACCCATTTTTCCTTGCTCATTTCTAAGCCTTCTAATCTCGTGTGTATCATATTTTTAATAGTTTGAATCATTCTTTCTGCGAATGGTGGTGGTGTTGATGTTATTATTTGTTTTATCTTTGCTAAATTCAGTACTTGGATAAATTCTTTACTATTCCAACTCCCCTCAAAATCATGATAAATAGTTTTTGGTATACCGATTTTATTTAATACTTCTTTCATTGCTCTTACTGACTCTGCCGGCTTCTTATCTTTTATTGGGACTGCATGACAATATTTAGTAAAAATATCAATGGCTACAAAGCAATACCTATACCCATCATTGACAGCACCTGATGCTGTGAAATCGGCGATATCAACCTGCATTTCTTGTAATGGCTCAGTTGCGACATAACTGTTAAATCCTCTGTATGCTTTAAATTGTCTTACTTTTTGTCTTTCAAGAAAATCTTTAACATCATTGTATGTTATAGTGTTTAAAATTTTCTTTGATTCTTTAAACGTTTCGGCGATGCTTCCAAACCCAGTTTGGGTATCATAATATACTTGTCTAATTACTTTATCTCTGTCTTCTTTATCTTCGCTCATGGCTATATAAATGAAAAAATAAAAAATAAGTTTTTATACATCATGTTTATTGTTTTGTCTCCAATTATATCCATTATTAATACTATCATATTTGATGATATACTGATTTTCTAAATCGTATAGTTCAGACTTATCGCTAAAACTTAGTTTTTCTAATATTTCAAATTTAAACTGTTTATATCCATACCTTTGTATTGCTCTTCCAAACTTGTTAGTTGTGTTTGTCTTGTGGTCTTCTTTTCTCCTTTTGATATCTGTGGTAGAACCTATGTATGACTTGCCATTGTACGAATACCTGTAAATATATCCAACATAGGGTTTCAACAAATCAATATCGCAGAAATTAACATATTCTTGTTTTGATGTTCTTGTTAAAGCCACATACAACATATCATGTTGCATTCTCTTGTATTCGTAAATGCTGTATGGTCTATTGATTGTCATGCCTTGTGCTTTGTGTACAGTCATTGCGTACATTGGTTTGAAGTAGTTTGTGAGTTTCAGCTCAATCTTAATTTCTGTGTTGTCAAAGTCGTTGATTAAACACATGTGTTTATTATCAAAAGATTTTACAGTAAAATCTTCACTATTATAAAACCGTTTCCCATTGCTTTTGTAAGCCATTAGTTTTAATCCATTGTGCAATATGAATTTAGATTGTTTAAAGCCGGTTACTTGAAGTTGTTCGCCATTCGCATAATGTTTATTCCACTTATCATTGATAGCATCAACTGCTTGATTAGTCCAGCATAACGCTAAATCGTGTTGTTCTTTGGTGTAGTCGTTGAATTCAATGCTTTCACCATTAGCGCATTTATGGGCATCTTGTAATAACTTAGAACCATCAAATCTATGAATATTTGTAAGTTCGCACATTGTATTATTAAAGACATATTTTACAATCCAACTGTGTTTGAAATCTATGTGTTCTTCACCCACTGGTTTCAACTGCTTGAAGTCACCAAA
>JBASXE010000283.1:0-1696 GCA_049276875.1 Roseovarius sp.
CACGGCAAGCGCAAAGGTCAGCAAGCTGCGAACTCCAATTGCACTTTCATCGCCTGACTGCGGTCATTGGCCATGGCGAAAGCCTGCTCATAATCGCCCCATGGAAAGCTGTGTGTAATGAGCGGGCGCACATCAACCAGTTCCTTTTGAATCATCGACACAGCCATAGAGAATTCTTCGTGGAAACGAAAAGAACCCATCAATTGCAATTCGCGCGCGGTGATCTGCATCATCGGGATCTGCATATCCCCCGACATACCCAATTGCACCAAACGGCCCCTTGGACGGATTGTAGGGATCGCAGCACTCAGCGCCGCCTGCGCGCCTGAACACTCAAAAAGCACATCTATTTCACCCTTATCGACCGCAAAGGGCGCAAGGCCATCGGAGTCTTTGGCCGTATCGATCAGCTGATCTGCGCCTGCCGCGCGGGCAAAATCCAGCATCTTATCACTGATATCAGTTGCAATAATCTCTCCCGCACCTGCGCGTCGTGCCGCCATGATGGCAAGAACGCCAATCGGGCCGCAGCCCGTGACCAGAATCTTTTGCCCAACAAGATTGCCTGCACGTCGCACCGCATGAAGCGCCACTGCCAAGGGTTCGGCCATCGCAGCCTGTGCGGCGGACAACCCATCCGCGCGCACGCAGTTTTCTGCCCGAGCAACGATCATCTCACGAAAGGCACCTTGGATATGGGGGAAAGGCATCGCCGATCCGTAAAAACGCATATTAAGACAATGATTAGGCAACCCCCGGGCGCATTGCGCGCAGGCAAAACAGGGGCGCGAGGGCGAAATGGCCACCAAATCACCGACAGATAGGCCCGTAACATCAGCCCCCAGCGCACAGATTTCACCTGCCACTTCATGTCCCAAAATCATCGGTTCACGCAAGCGCACCGCGCCAAATCCGCCATGGTTGTAGTAATGCAAATCCGAACCGCAGATCCCACCGCGGCGCAATGCCACCTGCACCTCACCTTCCGAAGGGGCATCGAGCGGGCAGGCCCCCAGGCGCAAATCTTTCGCTGCATGCACGAATAATGCGTTTGCCAAAACAGCCTCCCCTTGTGGTGTCACAAGGCTTTCCCTTGCGCCGCTCAAAAAATGGTATACCATTTAAGTATAGAACGCGGGACAAGCAGGAAATGTAAAGGGTGGGGCAAGGTTTCGTCGAGGAAACAACGCCCGCTTGTGCATCCACTAAATTTCGGGGGCTTCATGAAAATTTTCGATCTCAGCGGGCGGCGCGCCCTGGTGACGGGGGCATCAATGGGAATTGGATATGCGCTTGCCAAAGGGTTAACAGAGGCTGGTGCAAGTGTTGTGATGAATGCCCGGGATGCCGTGCGGCTGGAACAATCGGCGCAAGGTTTGCGCGCCGTAGGTGCCAACATCGAAACTCTGGCCTTCGATGTGACAGACGCCAAAGCCACGCGTGCGGCAATTGACGCCTTCGAAGCCAGCAATGGCGCCATAGATATTCTCGTGAATAACGCAGGCATGCAGCACCGCGCACCATTGGAAGACTTCGAACCTGAGGCATTCGACCAGGTGATGCGCACCAATGTGAACTCTGTCTTCTATGTTGCTCAAGCCGTTGCGCGCCACATGATCGCCCGCAAGTCAGGGCGCATTATCAATATCGCAAGCGTTCAATCCGCACTCGCACGCCCCAGCATCGCACCCTACAC
>JBASXE010000284.1:0-10354 GCA_049276875.1 Roseovarius sp.
AGCACCAACCTGATCACGCGATAGAGGCTCACCAGACCCTTCCATCAGATCACTGTAAACCGTGAGAACGGATGCGATTGCCGCCTCGCGCTCGGGGTGCAGGGGTCCTGAAACAAAACGTTTCGACAGCACGCCTTTATAGGATTCTTCGCACAGTGAGATGTCCTGTTGGTTGGAAATGTGCCAAAGCCTCGTGACCATTTCGGTCTCGTAGTCTTCGCCTTCGACGGCGTCCTCATGCACATACCACCTTGTCACCCATTGACTGTGCCCAGGGCTTATGGGTCTCAGGGTATGGATATAGCCATGATCTGCCCTGAAGTGGACCCGGGTGATCATGGGGACAATGATGAAGCCGCCCCGGACCGTACCTGTATCCACTGCGTTGGCATCAACTTCGCCCAGCATTTTCTGGCACACCAGTTCGCCGTCGAGCGATGCCGTCTTCATCCCCTCCTTCAACGGCGACGCGCCGCCGATGTATTCGCCGTGCCACGCGTCCTTTATCCCGCTCAGGGTCTGGTTTGCGTCAAGGGCCACGCAAAGCTCGGGGTGGTTCGCCAGGCAGTGATAGCATTCCACGTAATTCTCGATGATCGTTTTCCAGTTCGCTTTGATCTTATACGTTTCGCGCCGGATCTCCTTGAGCTTTTCAGCCTGTAGCGGCAGCACGCTTTGCCCGACGCGGTCCAAATCGGGTTTGAGAGGTTTCGTCTCGGTGGCGGACAATCTAATGAAGATCAGCCCTTGCCATACTTCCAGACTGACCGGATGCAGGCCCCAGTCCTTGTAATCGAAGAACTTGCCATCCGGCGCGGCGGACGCGCGATGCAAGGTGCCGTTCAGGCGGTAGTTCCACTGGTGGTAGGGGCAGGTAAACGATTTGGCCTTGCCCGATTTTTCCTGACACAAGGTATGGCCGCGATGCCGGCAGGTATTGAGAAAGGCGCGCACAACATGATCGGCGCCGCGCACGATAACAATGCTTTCGCCGGCGAAGTCCTCGGTGAAGTAATCACCGGGATCGCGGACTTGCGAAACGTGGCCCACGAACGTCCATTGGCGATGAAAGACATTGCTGATTTCCTGATCGAAGACATCCGGCGATACATAGGCGCGCCGGTCCAGGAGTTTCATTTCGCGATCGTCGGTGGGCAGAACCGGTTGGTTCGAAAGAGATACTTCGTAGCTCATTTTCCTAATCCCCTTTCGGTATTCTGCTTTCTGGATTGCCAGTATTTCAGGTCTCGGACAGCGACGTGATGTCCCAAAGCGTTTTCCAGCCTGTCACTTTGTCCCTTCATCCTGTCACCACTCGTACGCGGGCGCCGTCCCATTCCAAACGCGTGTCGAGCCCCTGACTGGTCGAGATTTTCTGGAAGTAGTCCTTGACGAACTGGCCCCGGTCATCATCCGGTCCAACCGGTTCCGGATCCATCTCGTCGTTGATGTAGCAGGGCTGAAAATGCACGTCCGTCACGGCGCCGTTCTCGACAGTCAGCTGCGCAATCATGGTGGGCCTGCGGATCTCGTCAGGCACCGGGCCGAAATGCTTTTTGAACAGCGCGCCGTGTTGGGTCCAGTCCCAATGATGGCTTTCGGGAAATGTGCTGCCGGGTTGCTTGGAAGGGGGCACCCACTCTCCGCGACATGCAAAGTTGTGCATCCCGTGAAAGATCACCTTGCCCTTGTAGACCTCGATCCCCTTGGGCAGATGCGCATGCGCTCCAAAGACGGCATCGGCGCCGCAATCGATGGCGGCACGCCCGATTTCGAATTGATAATCTGCGATCAGTTCGGGGATGTAGTGAACGCCCATGTGGAATGACACCAGTACCACGTCGACCTGTTCGCGCAGGCGGGTGATGTCGTCTTTGCCTGTCTCCATGCGAAGATGGAGCCTCTGCACGACACGCCATGCATGGCGGGCCGAGGCGGTGTGTGGATCGGGACACGCTTGGGCGTAGTGGACCGTTTTAGAGTGCGATCGCACACCCTCTCCGTAAGCGGTGCGCCGCCCCCACCTATTTGTTGTAATGCCAGGGTATCCGCCCCTTGGCCGTCTTGCAGGATGTCATCGCCGTTGCCACCGCTCAGAAGCGTATCACCCCCTGTGGCGACCAGCACGTCATCGCGGTTGGTGCCGAACAACGTGCCGGAGCCCTGCGTGGTCTGGCCTGCGGTGATCCCCGTCGCGCGAAATTCCACGAGATGCGGTGCGGCCTCCGTCGCGGCCCAGAGCATGATCTGCCCGTTCACCTCGGCCATGGTGATGTCGGTGATGCCGCGCAGCGGGGTGTCGATACTGGCGGCGATGGAATCGAGGTGATGCAGCCGCCCGCCGGGCAGGAGCGTAAAGAGGCTGATCCCCATATCCGAGCCTGCGGCAGCGATATAGAGCCGCCCGTCCACCTCCAGCGTTTCCAGATGCTGCGCCTGTGCAAACCGCGTGTCGCGGCTGTCTATGATGGCATCGGTCAGCAGCAGCCCTTCTTCTCCGAGGCGAAAGGCCGACAGCGTCCCGGTGCCTGCCGCGACTGTGATGGCGAAAACCTCACCCCCCACCTCGGCGGCCCGCACTGTCATGGGGGTCGACAGCGCCCCGCCCACAACGTCCGTGCTGAGGCTGTCCAGAAGGGTTGCGGAGCCGAACGGGGATATGCGCAAAGCGACCAGCGTATTCTCCTGCCAGAACGTGGCAAACCCATATGTCTGCCCGCCGGCCTCGACCATCGCCACCCCGCCTACGGCCCCACCGGGCATCCCGGACACCGCGCGCACCGAGGGGGTTGCGTCCAGATCCAGCACCCGCAGCCCACCGCCCTGAAGCCCCACAAGCGCTTGATCGCCCAGCGTGTCGATCTGCGAAATGGTGCGTGCATCAAGGCCGGGAAGAGTGCGCTCGGTCAGGGATGTGAGGGTCTGGTTGCCGCTGCCGATTGGCATCAACTGAAGCTGATTATCCGCAAGGCCCGCAAGGATCACGCTATCGCCCAGAACGGCGATATCCGTATGTTCAAGCTGAAGCAGGTTATCATTCAGCTCAAGCTGATCGCGCAGCTCGACCCCGCCGGAGGTGATGCGAAACGCGACCATGAAATCGCCTCCACGCCCAACCGACAAGAGCAACGGCCCCTCCGGCCCCTGCACCACATGAAGGTCGGTTATCCCCTGCACACGCTCAATATCGCCCGCGAACACAGCGCCCGCAGTTTCCAGCCTGACCACAGCCATAGCCACCCCTTTTCACTCTCACCGAGCGTGACCATGGCGCACAAAACTTAATGGTAACCTTTGTAAATGTGGCGCAAAAATGAACGATCATTAGGATTTGAAAAAATAGCGGCGCCATCGGCATGGCCTTGCCAACCTGCTATGCGTGCTGTTTTAAACGTCCGGCATTGTCTCGGAGCCCAGCATGGTCGATATCGCCGCCCGCGTTCACAACCACAAATGGAAGATCGACCCCATTGTGCGGTCCCTGATCGATACGGATTTCTACAAGCTTTTGATGTGTCAGTCGGTGTTCCGCTACCGCCGCGACACCCAAGTGCGGTTCAGCCTGATCAATCGCTCCAAGGATATTCCGCTGGCAGCCCTGATTGACGAGGGCGAGCTGCGCGAACAGCTTGATCACATCCGCTCGCTCAGCCTTACCCGCGGCGAAAGTACATGGATGCGCGGCAATATGTTCTACGGCAAGCGAGCGATGTTCACGCCTGAGTTCATGGACTGGTTTGAGGGCCTGCGTCTGCCGCCCTATCATCTGGAGCGGGTCGGCGATCAGTATGAGCTGACCTTTGAGGGCGCGTGGCCCGAGGTGATGCTTTGGGAGATTCCGGCGCTGGCGGTCATCATGGAGCTACGCTCGCGCACCGTGCTGCACGATATGCGCAAGTTCGAGCTTCAGGTGCTTTACGCCCGCGCCATGACCAAGCTCTGGGAGAAGGTGGAGCGGCTGCGCGATGTAGAGGGTCTGCGTCTTGCGGATTTCGGCACGCGGCGGCGGCACAGCTTTCTCTGGCAGGATTGGTGCGTGCAGGCGATGACCGAGGGACTGGGTGAGAAATTCGTGGGCACGTCCAATTGCCTCATCGCCAAGAATCGCGATGTGGAGGCGATCGGCACCAACGCGCATGAGTTGCCCATGGTCTATGCCGCTCTTGCCGAGACGGACGAGGCGCTGGCCCGCGCGCCATATGACGTGCTCAGCGATTGGCATGAGGAGCATGACGGCAACCTGCGCATCATCCTGCCCGACACGTATGGCACGCCCGGTTTTCTGGAGCGCGCGCCTGATTGGCTCGCAGGCTGGACCGGTATCCGTATCGATAGCGGCGATCCGGCCACCGGGGCGGAGCGTGCGATCGCTTGGTGGACGGCACGCGGCGAAGACCCAAAACAAAAGCTGGTAATTTTCTCCGACGGGCTGGATGTGGACAAGATCGCCGAGCTGTCGGCGCAGTTCGCAGGCCGTGTGCGGGTCTCTTTTGGGTGGGGTACGCTCCTGACCAATGATTTCCGCGGCCTGACGCCTGATGATCGGCTCGCGCCCTTCTCGCTCGTGTGCAAGGCGGTGTCTGCCGATGGGCGTCCCACGGTCAAACTGTCGGATAACCCGCGCAAGGCGATGGGCCCCAAGGACCAGATCGAGCGTTACAAGCGCGTCTTTGGCGTCGGCGAACAGACCGAGCAGAAAGTGATCGTCTAATCGTGTCTGGGGAACTCTCCGGTTGATCCCGCGTTAAAAGGGGGAGCAATTTAGGAGAATTGGCCATGGGCATCGCGGTCGGCGACAAAGTAAAATGGAATTGGGGCACCGGCAAAGGCACCGGCAAGGTGACTGAGCGGTTCACGAGCAACGTCACGCGCACCATCAAAGGCACCGAAGTGACCCGGGATGGCAGCCCTGACGACCCCGCCTTCATGATTGAGCAGGAGGATGGTGACCGTGTCCTGAAATCCAAATCCGAGTTGGAAAAGGACTGACCCATGACCAAGGATCACGGACCGTCAATCAAGGACGATGAAACTTACGAGGCCCTGCGCAAGGACGGCGCGTCCAAGCAAAAGGCCGCTGCAATCGCCAATGCGCAGGCCAATGACGACATGAGCCCCTCCGAGAGGGGCGGTATGCAGCCACCTTACGAAGACTGGACCAAGCAGGAGCTTCTGGAGCGCGCCCGCGAGCTTGATGTGGGTGGGCGCTCGACCATGACCAAGGACGAGTTGATCAAGGCCCTGCGCGCTTGAACCGGCCTCAAGGCAGGTGATCGACGACGGAGAGATGTGGCGCGAGTTTGTCCACCTCGCCCAGATACCTTGCAACCAAGGCCAGATCGCTTGGCGCAGCCGACACGCCCGCGGGCATTTCGCCCCGCGCAACTGATTCAATCGCCAATGACAGCGGGATCGACACCAGCCGCGCCATGGCGGTGCCTTTCTTGTCGCCCCAGGCGTCCATCACATAGGTCTTGTGCCAGACCGTGCCGCCGCCCGCCTCGACCTTCAGCGACACACACATGACCACGCGGTCTGGCTCACCCTCGGCGTAAGCGTGCTCGGCCCAGAACGCGTCCGACATCTCCTTGAGGCGCGCGTCACCCGCCGCCCCCTCCAGCGTCTCGACCTCGGCAAACACGTCTTTCCACGCCTCGGCCCAGCCATTGAGGCGCAACGTGCCGCGCACGAATTCCTTCACCCGCCAGCCGGAATCGAACCCGTATTCCTTTATGAAGGGCAAGCTGTCGCGGTTGGGGTAGACCTCAAAGCTCTCGGGGTTGCGCAACGGCGCTGTGTAGCTGCTGATCGCATCCCACGGCCGGGCCACGTTCAGCTCCTTGAAATTGCGGATCGAGCGCGACGGCGAGCGCAACGCCTTCAGCACACCCAGGGGCGACCAGCTGAACTTGTAGCGGAACGGGTTGGGGTGTTTGGGGATACCCCCGCAATAAGAGATGAAGCTCAGATCGCCCATTACACCGCTGCTTCGGAAATCGGCCATCAGCGCGTGAGCCATCAGGTGGTCAATGCCAGGGTCAAGCCCGATTTCGTTGACAAAGCTCAGCCCAGCCGCCTCGGCCCGCGCATGAAGCGCGCGCATTTCGGGCGCGATATAGGAAGAGGAGACGAAATGCGCACCCTTTGTCAGGCACATCTCGGCCAAGGGCACGTGCCAGTCACCGGGGAGCATGGAGACCACAATATCGCCGGGCTGCACCACAGCACCAAGTGCGTCCATGTCGAAGGCAAAGATCGCTTGGGTCAGATCGCCCACCGCATCCTCGGCCTTTTGCGTGGTCCGGTTCCAGACGGAAACTTCATAGCCCGCCTCGATCAGCCGCCGCAAACCCGGAATGGCCGAAAGGCCGGTGCCGCACCAATGGATCGTCATGTCAAATATCCTTCATTGCGTCATGAAATGTCGCCTCGGCCCGCGCCCAGACCCCGTCTTGCAGGGTGCCTAAGCCCAAGAGCGAGGGCAAGAGCTGTGCGGCATAATCCTCACTGCTCTCTACGGGCAGGAGTGAGGGCAGGTTGTCGATGGCCATCACGCCCATCGGCGGCGTGTCATGGACGCGTAGCGCGGGTGCGGCCCAATCGGTCGCGCGGTCATAGATCGGCACGGGGTTGTAATCGCTATCGGGGTCGCAGGCCACATCGCCGATCACGGTGAGGCGGCGGGGCGCATCCAGCGCTGATTTCGGCACGAACACAGGCGTGCCGGGGCGCGCAAAGATACAGTTCAGGAAGATGTCATTGGCGAGGATTTCGGGGAACGGCCCGCCCTTGGCCGTCTCCTTCACGTCCCAGCGGGTGGGGGTGATCCCCATCGCAGTGCACAGATCCGCGGCCCCGGTGCCCACACGGCCCAAAGCGCCGATAATGATGGCGCGGGGCGTCTCCAGACCGCTCAAATCATGGGCCAGATCGGCCAGAAGCGCGTCGCGCCCTTCATATGTCCTGACCTCCGGGCAAACCCCGCCACGCTTTTGCGCGGCCCACGCCTTGAGCGAAACAGCCGCCCCCGCATAGCCTGCCCAATAGCCGAACGCGGCCACGCGGCGGCCTTGCCCGTCCACAAGGTATTCCAGATCGTAAAGTGTGCCGCCCCCGGCCTTGAACCGCTCCAAAAGAGCGCGGCCCGAATGTTGGCCCTTGAATGCATGGCCAAACATGATGTGGCGATGTGGCAGGGGCGTGCCGTCCTTGGGCAACTCCTTGAGGCCAAAGATAATCGCATCCGCGGGCGCGCTGGGCCAGCTATTCTCGGCGGCAATGGCGCAGCCTGCGGCGCGGTATCCGTCAAGCGCGATGGCTCTGACTGAGCTTTCCTCGACCGTCACCTGGATACCAGCGGCAATCAGCGCGCGCGCGCCCTCCGGTGTGATGCCGACACGTTCCTCAAAGGCGCGTTGCTCGGCGCGCACCCAAAGGTGTGTCATGGCATGATCCCCGCGGCGCGCACCGCCTTCACGGACGCCCGTGCCTCCATCGCCGCGCGGAAGGCGAGGATTTTGGGAAAGCCGCTCACGTCCACCTTGTCAGCCTCAAGCCAGCTACAGACGGTAAAGAGATAGGGATCGGCGATGCTGATCTGATCGCCCAGAACAAATGTCCCGCGCAGGCAGAACGCCCCCACATAGGCGGCGTTTTCGGCCATGTTCAGGGGCATCTTGGCGCGCATATCCGCGTGGCTCGCCTCCAAATCGGCCCAGCGAATGCCGCGCGGCCCATGGGCGTGGTTCACATGCATCGTGCTGGCGAGATAATACATCACCGCGCGCATATGCGCGGCATCCTCGGGCACATCAGGGACCAGCCCCGCCTCGGGCCGGATCGCGGCAAGATAATCGAGGATCGCGCCGGTCTCCGTCAATACGCCCGCGCCGGTGTCCAGCGCGGGCACACGGCCTTTTGGGTTGATCGCGTGATATTCGGGCTTTGTCTGTGCACCGTCCTTGAAGTTCACGAGGCAGGGCTCAAACGCCACGCCCGCCTCATGCAGCCCGATGGCTGCCGCCATCGAAATCGTTCCCGGCATATAGTAAAGCTTCATGTATTCCACCTTTCAGACAAACGTCCGCGCCACCGCCCGTTCCGGGCTATCCAGATGCGGTGTCGCGTTGAACATACCCAGCATCAGCCCGCCATGGACATATTGCAGGCGGTGCAGGGAACTGTTGTTGATATGCAGCATCACTTTGGTCGTGGCCGCCAGATCCAGCATCAGAACATGCCGCACGATCATCGAGATCACGCCACCGGACGTGACCAGAAGCACCCGGCCATGGCCGGTGCAAACTTCGTCAATCAAGGTGGTGACGCGGGACGCGAACTCATCAAACCGTTCGGGCACATTTTCCAGATGCCCGCCTTCCCAATAGGTCATGACCTCTGGCAAATAACGCGCAAACTCCGCCGCCTCCTGCGGTGCCGGGATGCCATGCTGCGCCTCGACCGCTTGAGTCAGGGCGAAATAGTTCAGCTCGTTGAGCCGCGCATCCGTCTCGCCCTTGTCATAGCCCATGGCCTGCGCCGTCTCCTGCTGGCGTTTGAGCGTGCCGGTAATCACCCGGTCGAAACGCTCGCCATGCCCGCGCAGATGATCGCCCAGCCACACGGCCTGCTGCCGTCCGAGATCCGATAATTGGTCGTAGCCCGCCTCATCGGTGGCGGCGCTGTTAGCCTGCCCGTGCCGCACCAGAACGATCTCGGTCACATGTCTCTCCTCGCGCTTTGAGCGCGCACCCTACCGTCCTGCCTTGGGGGGTCCAGCCAGAAATGGGCAGAGCGTGGATTTTCCTTTGACGAACCACGTGTGGTCCCTTGGTGCCGCTTCTTCCTTTTGCCCCGCGCGGCTTGGCGCTATAGACCTCGGACTATGGCGCGCAAGACATCCACCAAAAAGCCCGGACCAAAGCCCGCACGGCGTGGCTTGCGCCTTCTGCGCGAAGGGGTGGCGTGGTGCGCGCTGGTCTCGGTTCTGGCATTTTTGGCGGCATCTCTCGTTCACCGGGCCTTGCCGCCCAGTCCGACCTTCTACATGAAACAAGAGGCGCACCGCCTGGGCGGCATAGATCACCAATGGGTGCCGATTGCAGATGTGGCCCCGGTGATGGCGCGGGCGGTCGTGGCGGCAGAGGACGCGAATTTCTGTCTCCACTGGGGGTTTGACATGCGCGCGATCCGCTCGGTGATCGAGCGTGGTGAGATACGCGGTGCCTCCACCCTGAGCCAGCAAACGGTCAAGAACGCCTATCTCTGGCAGGGGCGCACATGGGTGCGCAAGGCGCTGGAGGCGCTGATGACACCGGTGATCGAGGCGATGTGGTCCAAGCGGCGCATCATCGAGGTTTATCTCAACATCGCCGAGTTTGACGAAGGCGTCTTCGGTATCGACGCCGCAGCGCATCATTATTTCGGCGTCACTCCCTCGGATCTCAGTGCGCGACAGGCGGCGCGCCTTGCGGCCATATTGCCAAACCCCAAGGAACGGTCGGCTTCCAAGCCATCGAATTTCGTGCGCGAACGCACCGCATCCATCATGGATGGGGCGGCCACCATCCGCCGCGACGGGCGCTCTGCGTGTTTCGAGGATTGAAAACCGCACAATACATTGGCATTGAAGGAGAGCATTTTCCAAAAGGCGCCCTTTGTCATGGCCAAGTTGTATCACGTCCCGCTTTCCCCTTTTTGCCGTAAGGTGCGGCTGAGCCTTGCGGAAAAGCGTATCGACTATGAGCTTATCGAGGAGCGTTACTGGGAGCAGCAGCCCGATTTTCTGCGCCGTAATCCGGCAGGAAAGGTGCCCGTGCTGCGGATCGACGGCAAGACCATGTCGGAAAGTGCCGCGATTTGCGAATATCTTGAGGAGAAATACCCCGAGCCGTCCCTGATGCCCAAAAGCGCCGATGCGCGCTATGAGGTGCGCCGCATCGTGACATGGTTCGATGACAAGTTTCACCACGAGGTGACGTCGAAACTGCTCTATGAGCGGGTCAACAAGAAGGTCATGAGCGCAGGCTTTCCCGACAGCAAGAACGTGAAAGCTGGGGCGAAGGCGATCAAATATCATCTCGATTACATGGCATGGCTTCTGGATCATCGCCGTTGGCTGGCAGGTGACGTAATGACGCTGGCCGATTTTGCCGCAGCCGCCCATCTGAGCGCGCTGGACTATATCTCGGACGTGGATTGGAACCGGAGCGAGGCGGTCAAGGATTGGTATGCGAAGATCAAATCGCGCCCTGCCTTTCGCAACATACTGACCGATCAGGTTTCGGGCTTCCCACCCCCAGAGCATTATGCCGACCTTGATTTTTGAGTGTGAACGGCGCCAGGGGGCTTTGCC